>JAZKCB010000064.1:0-1640 GCA_040388335.1 Pseudomonadota bacterium
ATTCATAGTGGGTCCACATGCGCAGGACGCGAACGGTTTTTTCTTTGGCAAAGACTTCATAGACAAGACGGTGCTGGATATTGATGCGGCGCGAATACGCGCCCGAAAGATCGCCAACCAGTTTTTCGTAAGGCGGAGGGTTTTGAAACGGATTACTGGCGAGGATGACCAGCAGTTCCTGCGCGCGTGGCTTGAGACCGCTGGCCGCAATTTTTTTGGCATCCTTGAGGGCCTGCTTTGCATAAACAAGCGACCAGCTCACCACTTCAGCGCTTTCGCACTTTTCTCGAGAGGTTCGGCCATCCCCTTCTTGATGGATTCGCGCATGCCGGGCACAGCCAGCAGGTAAAGGGTTTCCTGAATGGCGCTCCAGTCATCCCCCGAAATCAGCACGGCACTGGTGCGCTTGCCTGAAATCGCGATGGGCTGGTGCGACTGGGCTGTTTCATCAATCAGCCGGTACAGATTCGCACGGGCTTCGCTGGCAGTGAGTGTGTGCATGGGTAATCCTTGGGAAGATGATCTGAAATCGTACGTTTATACGTACTATTTGTCAAGCTGCAACCCCCGGCTTCAGGATCGGCCCTGAACAGCCAGTCAGCGTTTATTTCGCCAACGCCTTCAACGCCATCTTGATACCGTCACTTACTCCAACCTCCTTCGGCAGCGCCTTCAGGGCCAGCGCTGCATCGCGATCGCTGTAACCCAGTGCCACCAGCGCCTGCAGGATGTCGGACTGGCTGTCGCTGCTGATGTTGACGTGCACGCCTATGTCGGCGCCCAGCTTGCCCTTGAGTTCAAGCAGCAAGCGCTCGGCGGTTTTTTTGCCTATGCCCGGCACCTTGATGATGCGGCCGGCCTCCTGCTGCGTGACAGCCTGGGCGAGTTCTTCGACGCTCATGCCGCTCAATACGCTGAGCGCGGTGCGCGGGCCAACGCCGGAGATCTTGATGAGCTGCCGGAAGGCCGCACGCTCGGAAGGCTGGGCAAAACCGTAGAGAATTTGCGCGTCTTCACGCACCACAAAATGCGTCAGCAGGCTGACTTTTTCACCCAGGCCGGGCAGGTTGTAGAAGGTGCTCATGGGCACCAGCACCTCATAGCCCACGCCATTGCAGTCAACCAGGATTTCGGGGGGGTTCTTTTCAGCCAGCAGGCCGGAGATGCGTCCAATCATGGGCCAATGTTAGCAGTCACCCCCGGCTTGAATATCGGGGGACAATCACACATCTGTCGCTACATCTGCCAGCCTGCCACCAAGGACACCCCGCTTTTGATTCTCCGCCACACCTTCACGCCACCCAACAACACCCGCATGGGCAACCTCTGCGGCCCCATGGATGCCCATATCCGCACGATAGAGGCGGCGCTGGACGTGACGATTGCGCACCGCTTCGAGCAGTTCAAGATCGACGGCACCAAGGTCAGGGCCAATGAGGCGCTGGAGGTGTTGCAGGCGCTGTATGAAATGGCGCAGCGGCCGATTCCCGAAGAGACGGTGCAGCTCATGCTGGCCGGCGACACGGCCCTCAGCATTGCACCCGACGCATCGGCCCTGTCAACCCGCCGCGCCGACCTGCGGGCGCGCACCACCAACCAGGGCACCTACCTGGAGAACATCGCCACGCACGACATCACCT
>JAZKCB010000065.1:0-6992 GCA_040388335.1 Pseudomonadota bacterium
GTGCTCAACCACCCGGCCAACGGCGTGGCCTGGCTGGCGAACAAGCTGGCCGCCTGGGGGGAATGCCTGGGGGCGGGCGAGACCGTGCTGGGCGGCTCCTTCACGCGGCCGACGCCTGCTGCGGCCGGAGACACCTTCCATGCCGACTACGGGCCGCTGGGCGCGATTGCGTTCAGGTTTGTCTAGATGCAAGCCCACAGTAGGCAAAATGCTCCCTCATGAAAACACCCACAAACTTTTTCAAACAGGCGCTGCTGCAAAAGCGTCCGCAAATCGGGCTCTGGCTGGGCACCGGCGAACCCTACATCGCCGAAATCCTCGCGGGGGCCGGTTTCGACTGGCTGCTGATTGACGGCGAGCATGCACCGAATGACCTGCACTCCATCCTCGGCCAGTTGCAGGGCATTGCCAGTTCTGTCGGCGCCTTCCCTGTCACACCGGCGGTGTCCAACGCGGTGGTGCGCATTCCGCACGGCGACACGGCCCTGATCAAGCAGTGCCTCGACATAGGCGCCCAGACCATTCTGATACCCATGGTCAACACGCCCGCACAGGCAGCGGAGATGGCGCTGGCCATGCGTTACCCGCCGGTGGGCATACGCGGCATGGGCGGCTCGATGGCAAGGGCGGCGCGCTGGTCGCGCTACCCCAACTACCTGCATGAAGCGAACGACGAGGTGTGCCTGCTGGTACAGGTCGAATCCGTCGAAGCCATGGCCAACATTGACGCCATTGCGGCCACGCCCGGTGTGGATGGTGTCTTTATCGGCCCGGCAGACCTGGCGGCCTCCATGGGCCACCCCGGCAACGCAGGCCACCCCGAGGTGCAGGCACAGATCGAGTACGGCATGAAGCGCATTCTTGCGGCCGGCAAGGCGCCGGGCATTTTGTCGGTAACCGAAGCGCAGGCGCGCAAGTGGCTGGACGCCGGCGCGGTGTTTGTGGCGGTCGGCGTGGACATTTCGCTGCTGAACGCGGCGGCGGGCACCTTGCTGGCGAAGTTCAAAACTGCGGCCACGTCTTCGAACGCACCCAGCACCTCGTACTAAAGGGACTAAAGCGACTAAAGCGCCATCCAGCCAAAATTTAATGTATACGTTAAAATTTTGCCGTATACGTTAAAAATTCACTGCGGCGGGCCCCTTAAGCCAATAAAACTGTCAAAAAACCGATTTTTCAGGTCAAAAACAGCATTAATTAGGCATGTTTTAGGCCTCCAGACCAACAAAGACGGGCGTAAGCAGCTATTAAAAACATAGCGAATTGTGATCTGCGCGACCCGACTCAAAAGCCGGTCAAGCAAAATAGCGCCATGTTCAATATCGCCATCGTCCAGAAACCTGCCGCTCAGGCCCTGAGCCAGGACGGGCTCAGCCTGCTGACCCCTGAAGAACTCGTCACCACGCTGCAGTTGCCCTCCCCGGCCTGGCCGCAGGACTGGGCAAAGCTCACCAGCGCCTGGAACCGCCTGCCGCCCGATGCGCACCTCAAAGACGGCGGCCACTACCGAAAACGCCGACACGCCTGTTATGTGCAGGACCTGGCCACAGGCGCGCTGGCACAGACGCCGCACCGCGCCCACTGGCAGCCGACCGACTACAACGCCCTGCACGGCGGCTTCGAGCGCTGGTTTGACCCGGTCGAGCCTGAAGTCTCGCAGGCGCCTGCGTGGACCGGGCTGATCACCGCCCTCGGCAAGCTGTTTGCCCAGGTGCAGGCCGTGCCGCACTGGTATGTGGAGGCGCACCAGTTCCGCATCGACACGGCCGGTGGCGTAGGCCGGCCCACACCCGAAGGCGCGCACCGGGACGGCGTGAATTTTGTCGTGGTGCTCATGGTGGCGCGGCAGGGCGTCAAGGGCGGCGAGACGCGCGTCTTCGATGCCAACGGCCCGCACGGCGTGCGTTTTCTGATGCAGGAGCCGCTCACGGCGCTGCTGCTGGACGACGCCCGCGTCATCCACGAAACCACGCCCATCCTGCCGGCCGATGACAACACCCCAGATGGTTACCGTGACACGTTGGTGCTCACTTACCGGGCAGGCGGCTTTCAGGCACCTGGCGTCTAGCCAAAACCATTCCAGCTACTCCTTGAGATCCGCGCAGCAGGCTCACCGCCTGATGCAAAAGTCCGCTTGACGAAAATACTTTAAACCTAAACAATTAAGGCGACATTCAATTTAAAGAACAACCAGAAAGCCTCAAGCATGCGCATCCTTTGTCTGGGCGGTGGTCCCGCAGGTCTGTATTTCGCTGTGCTCATGAAGCTGCAGAACCCGGCCAACGTCATCACGGTGGTCGAACGCAACCGCCCCTTCGACACCTTTGGCTGGGGCGTGGTGCTGTCGGACCAGACACTGGGCAACCTGCAGGTGGCCGACCCGGTCAGCGCCAAACTGATTGGCGACGCCTTCAACCACTGGGACGACGTCGAGGTATTTTTCAAGGGCCGCAGCGTGCGCTCCGGCGGTCACGGTTTTTGCGGCATTGGCCGCAAGCGCCTGCTCAACATCCTGCAGGACCGCTGCCTAGAACTCGGTGTCGACCTGGTGTTTGAAACCGATGTGCAGGACGAGCAGGCCATCACCGCCAAATACAACGCCGACCTGGTGATTGCCAGCGACGGCCTGAACAGCCGCATCCGCAACCGCTACGCCGACACCTTCAAACCCGATGTCGAGCTGCGCGCCTGCCGCTTCGTCTGGCTGGGCACCCACAAGACGTTTGACGCCTTCACCTTTGCGTTTGAAAAAACCGAGCACGGCTGGTTCGCCGCGCACGCCTACAAGTTTGACGACAAGACCTCGACCTTCATCGTCGAGACACCCGAAGCCGTGTGGAAGGCCCACGGCCTGGACCAGATGAGCCAGGAAGAAGGCATCGCTTTCTGCGAACGCCTGTTCGCCAAATACCTGGACGGCAATGCGCTGATGAACAACGCTACCCATGTGCGCGGCTCGGCGATCTGGATTCGTTTTCCGCGCGTGGTGTGCGAGCACTGGGTACACCATGCCAGCGTGGATGGCAAAAACGTTCCCATCGTGCTCATGGGCGATGCGGCGCACACAGCGCATTTTTCAATCGGCAGCGGCACCAAGCTCGCGCTTGAAGACGCAATTGAACTCACGCGCTGCTTTGCAAAAAGCGCAGGTACGGACGAAGCGTTGCAGGCTTATGAAGCCGTTCGTTCCGTCGAGGTGCTGAAGATACAGAACGCAGCGCGCAACTCCACCGAATGGTTTGAAAACGTCGACCGCTACAGCGGCATGGAGGCCGAGCAGTTTTTCTATTCACTGATGACACGCTCGCAGCGCATCAGCCACCAGAACCTGGGCGTGCGTGACGCATCGTGGCTGCAAGGCTATGAGCAGTGGCTGGCAAAGTCGAATGGCAAGCCCGCTCCACCGCCTATGTTGTTGCCGATCAAGGTGCGCGAGGTGCAATTGAAAAACCGTATTGTGGTTTCACCGATGGCGACCTACAGCGCTGTCGATGGCGTGCCCCAGGACTTTCATTTGGTTCACCTCGGCGCACGCGCGCTCGGTGGTGCGGCCATGGTGTTTGTCGAGATGACCTCACCTTCACCCGAAGGCCGCATCACACCGGGCTGCCCCGGCCTGTGGAATGAAACCCAGATGCTGGCCTTCAAACGCATCGTCAGCTTTGTGCATGCATCCGGGGAAGGCGCAAAGATCGCCCTGCAAATCGGCCACAGCGGCCCCAAGGGGTCGACGCAGGTGGGCTGGGAAGACTCTGACGAGCCTCTGCTCTCCGGCAACTGGCCGCTGATGGCTGCCAGCGCCGTCGCCTACGGCCCAACCAACCATGTGCCCAAAGCCATGACGCGCGAGGACATGGATGTTGTGAAGGCGCAGTTCGTACAGTCCACGCGTTACGCCGCAGAGGCCGGCTTTGACTGGGTCGAACTGCACTGTGCGCATGGCTATTTGCTGTCGAGCTTCATCACCCCGCTGACCAACATGCGCACCGATGAATATGGCGGCAGCCTAGAGAACCGCTGCCGCTATCCGCTGGAAGTGTTCAAAGCCATGCGTGCCGTGTGGCCGGTACACCTGCCGATGAGCGTGCGTATCTCTGCCCACGACTGGGCGCCGGGCGGTAACACCGCTGACGATGCAGTGGCCATGGCCAGGATGTTCAAGGATGCAGGCGCCGACTTCATCGACGTGTCGTCGGGTCAGACCACGCGCGATGCAAAACCCGTCTACGGCCGCATGTACCAGACGCCGTTTGCAGACCGCATACGCAACGAGGTGGGCATACAGACCATTGCCGTGGGCGCGATTTCTGAAGTCGACCACGTCAACAGCATCATTGCCGCCGGCCGTGCCGACCTTTGCGCCATTGCCAGACCGCACCTGGCCGACCCGGCCTGGACCCTGCATGAAGCGGCCAAACTGCAAAGCCGTTTTGTCACATGGCCCAAGCCATACCTCAGCGGCCGCGACCAGATGTACCGCGAAATTGCCAAACAGAAAGAGCTTGCCGCATCGCCTGCGCAGGCCACGGAATCGGTCAAATAGACAACAAGCCATCACGGCAAAAAAAGGAGCGCACCATGGACATGGAAGCAAGAGGCCACAGCGAACACCCCGAAGCATTACGGCTGTGGCTGCGCATGCTGACCTGCACACAGCTGGTTGAGAAGCAGGTGCGCAGCCAGCTGCGCGAGCAGTTCGACACCACGCTGCCGCGTTTCGATCTGATGGCGCAGCTTGAGCGCAACCCCGAAGGCCTGAAGATGAACGAGCTGTCGCGCCGCATGATGGTGACGGGCGGCAATGTCACCGGCATCACCGACCAGCTGGTAGCCGAAGGTGTCGTCGAGCGGGTCGATGTGGAGGGCGACCGTCGCGCCTACCGCGTGCGCCTGACCACACGGGGCCGCAAGGTGTTCGACGAGATGGCGCGCCAGCATGAAGCGTGGATCGTTGCCGCATTCGAATCACTGTCCCAGCGCGAAGTGGAGTCACTGCACAAGCTTCTGGGCAAGGTCAAACAACACCACAACGCACAACAACTCGACAAACTGGAAGCGGTATGAAGCACTACATCGGCCCCAACAACCCCATGCATGCGCAGTTCGACGCGTTTGCAGGCCACCACGCCAAACACTTTGCCTACGCATTCAACGACGGCGTCGCCACGCTCACGCTGAACCGGCCGGAACGCAAAAACCCGCTGACCTTTGACTCCTATGCGGAGTTGCGTGATCTGTTCCGCGCCTTGAATACAGCCACCGACGTGAAGACCATTGTGGTGACCGGTGCAGGTGGCAATTTCTGCTCTGGCGGTGATGTGCACGAAATCATCGGGCCGCTCACCAAAATGAGCATGCCGGAGATGCTGGAGTTCACGCGCATGACGGGCGACCTGATCAAGTGCATGCGCCTGTGCCCGCAACCCATCATTGCCGCCATTGACGGCATCTGCGCGGGTGCCGGCGCGATGATGGCGCTGGCCGCTGACATGCGCCTCGGTACAGCACAGGCCAAGACGGCTTTTCTGTTCACCCGCGTTGGCCTTGCCGGTGCAGACATGGGCGCCTGCGCCTTGCTGCCACGACTGATTGGCCAGGGCCGCGCATCAGAGCTGCTGTTTACCGGCCGCGCCATGAATGCGCAGGAGGGACTGCAGTGGGGCTTCTTCAATTCACTGCATGAGCCTGACGCCTTGCTGGCAGCTGCGCAAAAACTGGCAGCAGACCTGGCCGCCGGCCC
Source organism: Pseudomonadota bacterium (assembly GCA_040388335.1). Taxonomy (GTDB): domain Bacteria; phylum Pseudomonadota; class Gammaproteobacteria; order Burkholderiales; family Burkholderiaceae_C; genus Polaromonas. Next base: position 5,741 of record JAZKCB010000065.1, read on the forward strand.
CACGTTTGCGCACGGCATGACCAAAACCATGCTGCACCAGGAATGGGCCATGACGCTGGACCAGGCGATTGAAGCGGAAGCACAGGCGCAGGCCATCTGCATGCAGACCAGGGATTTCACGCGTGCCTACGAAGCGTTTGCCGCGAAGCAAAAACCTGCGTTCATGGGTGATTAAACATATGAAGCCGAGCATCTCCCATCTGACTTTGCCATTTTTTGATGACGTGCATCGCGACATCGGCGAACGCCTGTCTGCATGGATTCCAGAGCAGCACATTGATGAAAGCGACGACCGACAGGCTTGCAGGGAATGGGTGCAACTGCTGGGTGCCAGCAACTGGCTCAGGTACTGCGTACCCGCAGGCACAGACGGTGCATTGGGTGGCGCGCTGCCAAAGCTTGATTCAAGGGCGCTGGTCATCCTGCGCGAAACACTGGCTTTTCATTCACCGCTGGCTGACTTTGCATTTGCCATGCAGGGCCTGGGCAGCGGTGCCATCACCCTGGCCGGTACGCCTGCACAACAGGCGGCCTACCTGCCACTGGTAGCAAGCGGCAAAAAGATTGCTGCGTTTGCGCTGAGTGAACCCGATGCCGGATCGGACGCGGGCGCCATGTCGACCAGCGCTGTGAAGGCCGGAGACGACTGGGCCATCAACGGGACCAAGACCTGGATCAGCAACGGTGGCATTGCAGATTTTTATGTAACCTTCGTGAAAACCGACCCTGCGGCGGGAACGCGCGGCATCACCGCCTTTATCGTGGATGCCAACACACAAGGCCTGGACACCAGCGAACACATTGCCGTCATGGCGCCACACCCGCTGGCCACGCTCAAATTCGTCCACTGCAAACTGGATGAAACCACGCAGCTGGGCGCGCTGCATGGCGGATTCAAGCTGGCGATGCGGACGCTGGATATCTTCCGCGCCTCTGTCGCAGGAGCCGCATTGGGCATGGCACGCCGCGCACTGGCAGAAGCCGTCAGCCACTCACGACAACGCAAGATGTTCGGCCAGACCCTGGCGGACTTTCAGCTGACACAGGCAAAGATTGGCGAGATGGCGGCGCTGGTGGATGCTGCCGCGCTGCTGACCTATCGCGCAGCCTGGCTGCGTGATGAAGGTGAGCGCACTGGAATCAGCAAGCGGGTCACGGCAGAAGCGGCGATGGCAAAAATGACCGCCACTGAGAATGCACAACGCGTGATTGACATGGCGCTACAGATGCACGGCGGCCTGGGTGTCAAGGT
>JAZKCB010000065.1:7092-14170 GCA_040388335.1 Pseudomonadota bacterium
GAAATGCTTTACGACCTGCCCGGCCTGCAGATCCCGGCACAGGCCAACCTGGTGGACGTGCTGTTTGCAAAAGCGTCAAGCCGGGGCCTTGGCGACAGGCCCTTCCTGAGGTCTGACAAACAGACGCTCAGCTATGCAGAAGCGGCGCAGCAGGTGGCGCGCATCTCCCAGGTGCTGACGGAGGACTTTGCACTTGTGCCGGGCAACCGTGTCTTGCTGCGCGGTGGCAACTCTGTGGGTATGGCGCTGGCCTGGCTGGGCGTGGTCAAGGCTGGTCTGGTAGCGGTGGCCACCATGCCGCTGCTACGCGCGAAGGAGCTTGGCGAAGTCATCGAAAAATCAGTCGTGTCATTGGCCCTGTGTGATGCCTCACTGCTGGATGAACTCAAAGCGGCGCAGGCTCAAGGTGACACACTGAAAAAGGTGATGGCATTCAACCAGCCGGGCGAAACAGGCTCACTTGAAACGCTTGCATCGCAAAAGAATGGCGTCTTCAAGCCCTGCCTGACGGCAGCCGATGACATTGCCATGTTGGCTTTTACATCGGGCACGACGGGTAAACCCAAGGCCGTCGTGCATACCCATCGCGACGTTCTGGCTGCCTGCGAGTCATGGCCACGCCACATCCTGCGCGCCACACCGGACGACATCGTGATGGGCTCACCGCCGCTGGCCTTTACCTTTGGTCTGGGCGGCATGTTGCTGTTTCCCATGTGGGCAGGGGCTTCGGTGTATTACCCGTCGATCGGCTACACGCCAGAGGCCATGGTCAAGTTGATCAACCAGATCGGCGCGACCATCTGCTACACCGCGCCGACCTTTTACAGGCAGATGGCGGCGTTTGCAAAGCAATACGGGATGCCCACATTGCGCATCTGTGTCAGTGCGGGTGAAGCATTGCCCGATGCCACACGGCAATTATGGAAAGAGGCGACCGGCATAGAAATGACGGATGGCATAGGTGCGACGGAAATGTTTCACATCTTCATCTCTACCGATCCCTCAAGTCCAGACGGTGTACGCCGTGGTGCCATCGGCAAGGTGGTACCGGGGTACATCGCGAAGGTGGTTGATGACACGGGCAACGAGGTTCCTCGCGGCACGGTTGGCAAGCTCGCGGTGAAGGGCCCGACAGGTTGCCGCTACCTCGAAGATGAACGCCAGGGCAATTACGTCAAAAACGGCTGGAACTATCCGGGTGATGCCTTCATGCAGGATGCCGACGGCTACTTCTTCTACCAGGCCAGGGCCGACGACATGATCATCACCGCCGGCTACAACGTCGGCGGCCCCGAGGTGGAAGACGCCCTGCTCAAACACCCGGCCGTCGCCGAATGTGGTGTGGTCGGCCTGCCGGATGACGAACGCGGCATGATCGTCAAGGCCTTTATTGTTTTGAAACCAGGCCAGCAGAACGGCGCAGAAACGGTCAAGGCCCTGCAGGATCACGTCAAGGCTGCACTGGCGCCTTTCAAGTACCCGCGCCAGATCGAGTTTGTTGACAAGCTGCCGCGCACTGAAACAGGCAAACTGCAGCGCTTCAAGCTTCGCACCCCATGAAGTTCAGTATTGAACGGCAGATCCGTTTCCACCACTGCGACCCGGCGGGGATTGTTTTCTTTCCGCAGTTCTTCTACCTGCTGCATGAGGCCAAGGAAGACTTTCTGGCGCATATCGGCTTTCCCCAGCACAAAATGATTGAAAGTGGTTTCGGCACGCCGCTGGTCGATATCAAGACTGGCTTTCTGGGCATGTGCCGTTATGGTGACGACATCACGATCAGCGTCGCGATCTCAAAACTCGGCAACGCCAGCATGGGCATGGACTACACGATTCATTCGGCTGGCAACCTGAAACTCACTTCAAGCTGGGTGCTGGTTTACTCCTCGCTATCCGGCGGCAAGCCGGTGCGTATCCCGGATGACCTCCGGTACGCTTTGCAGCCTTATCTTCAGCAACCCGTGAAAAATTTACAAGAGACAACATGAACAAACTACAACCCCCAGGCTGGGCCGAGCCCAAAGGCTATGCCAATGGCGTGATGGCGCGCGGCGCGCTTATTTTTGTCGGTGGCCAGATTGGCTGGAACGGCGACCAGCAGTTTGAGAGTGATGACTTCATCGCCCAGACACGCCAGGCCTTGCTCAATATCGCAGCTGTTTTGAAGGCAGGCGGCGCCGGTCCCGAGCACATGGTGCGCATGACCTGGTATGTCGTGGACCGTGTTGAGTACGTGGAACGACTCAAGGAACTTGGCACCGTTTACAGAGAAGTCATGGGCAAGAACTTCCCGGCCATGACCTGCGTGGAGGTGGCGGCGCTGGTTGAAGAACGGGCGAAGATTGAAATCGAGGTGACAGCCGTACTGCCTGACTAATCCACACACTGCAGACCATACGCACAAAAAAAGGCAGCCAGGGCTGCCTTTTTTGTTTGTGCGCTACAGCCTTATCTGGCGGTACCGGTCACTTCAATCGTCACGCGCCTGTCAGGCTGCAGGCACTGGATCAACTCTGCACGCCCCAGATTTGCGCTGCAATCCTTGCTGACGGCATCGCGCTTGCCCTTGCCTTGTGCGACGGCGGCAGCAGACTTGACACCCAGCGACTCAAGGTAGACCTGCACGGTTTTGGCGCGGGCTTCAGACAGCTTGTCGTTGTAGTCGTCAGAGCCCAGGCGGTCGGTATAACCGAACACCGTCAGTGTCTGGATGGACTTGTAGGTCTTCAGGCGCTGGGCGACATCGTTGAGGCGCTGCATGCCACCGGGAATCATGTCTTCAAGACCGGACTTGTCGAACTTGAACAGTGTGTCAGTGAGCAACACGTAAGTCTCACGATTGACAGGCGCTGCAGCACCTGCAGCAGCAGCGGGCCCGGCTGCAAGCTTTACACCGGCTTTGGGTTGTACGCAGCTGTCAGCTTCAATTTTGGCGCGGCGCAAGGCGTCTTCGACCATCTGGATGTGCGGAGTGGCCTGACGCCAGCCTGTTTGTTCGTCGGCATGCCCGGCGCGCACCAGGCGCACTTCAGCACAGGCAACGGTGCGTGCGTTACAAGCCATGGACGCAGGCTGGTTTTTATAGTTGCTGAGCTGGGCCCACAAATCGTCACGCAGTTTGGAGCTGCGGGCGACCAGGGGTGTATCAAGACCTGCGCGCGCAGATTTATCGGCTTCGAGGGCCTGGGCGATCTTGACCGCCTCCGTCATCGACTCCTCGATATATCCCGAGCGGTCATTCTCGTGGTACTGGCTTTTGGCGGTATCCAGCCAGCACTGGGCTTTGGCCATTGAATAGCTGTTCAGCGGTATGCCGGCCTCGTTGAGCCTGCGCAGGCGTTGCTGCACGCCCTCCAGCGTCTGTCGGTCCTGGATGATGCGTTCGTCGGTAATCCGCAGCTGTTGCGGCGTCAGACCCGTCGCCTGCGCGTAGGCAGCCGGTGCTTCGTTTTTGCCGGCGCCTGAAGAGCAGCCAGCCAATACCGCAGCAGCAACGAGCAACAGCGTTGCAGGACTGCGAGGGGCGATTGAAAAGGTCATGGCCGTCCTCATCACGGTTAGGGTTTCATCACACTGGGGTCCAGCGTCTTGTTGGAAGACTGGTCGTTCTTTTTGAACAGATCCTCGTCAAACTTGTAGCGCAGGCCGAGCACCCAGCCACGGTTGGTGTAGTCATTGCCGGTCAGGCTGGAAGCGGTGCCGGAAGAGCTGAAGCCGCGCCAGTTGTAGCCAAGCGTTGCATAGAGGTTGTCCATCACCACGTAGCCAACTTCCAGGCCATAGGCATATTGCACATCGCCGCCGGTGCCCTGCAGCCTGGAAACAATGGCACCGACCGACCACTTGTTCGTGATGTCATAGGTCACACGACCACCGAGCAACTGGGCGCGGTAGCTGTCATTGACCGTACCGAGCAACAACTCGTTGACGTTTTTGTAGGCATAGCGGCCGGAGATCCACCACACGCGGCTTGGATGGTAATTTCCGCGGAAGCTGATGACATCGGTCTTGCTGTTTATCTGCGTCGCGCCGGGGCTGCTGTTGCGGTCATCCTTGCGTTCATAAAGGCCAAGGGCGTCGAACTTGTTGTTGTCCACTGGCCGGTAGGCGAAGCCGACCTGAAAGCGGCTTTGCAGACTGTCGGAACCCAGCGCCGTACGGGGCTTGATGACGCTGAGGTACTCACGCGCCAGCAGGGTCCAGTCGCTGTCCAGCTTGCGGGCAGAACCGACTGTCAACAGCCAGTTGGTGTTGTTGGCGTCTTCGCGCCACTCGGTCCTGCCGGAAGACTTCCAGATCGGGCTGGCGGTGTACTCGAGGCCAACAGCAGCCGAACTTGCATTGCCACTGGTGGCAGCCAGGCGCTCGACGCTGGTTGTCATGCGAATGCCTTCGGCAAGACGCCAGCCATTGCGCAGGCCAAGCGCACGCTGCACTTCCTTGCCGGAAGCAGAATCACGCAGGCGATATTCGCTGTAGAGCGAGCCGTCCTGCATGTACTGGGTGTCGACACCCACCGAGAAAGCGTCGCTGATATCGCCGGTACCCAATCCATAGGCGCCGCTGTACTGCGTGGCACGCTCATAACGGGTATAGAGGCGGGTCTTGTCGGCCACACGCCAGTCGGCGCCCAGACGATAGAGCCCGGAGCCGGTTCCACTGAAGGGGCGCTGGGTCTCGGCCGACACGTTCAGGCGATCCGTGACCGCCCAGCGAGCGCCGAGGCGATAAAGATTCGTGGGGTCCGTGCCAGTCACATTCTGCAGTTCACCATCCACAGTCAATGAATCGGTGACCCGGTATGCCGCACGTGCAAACATGGAGGTCCGCTCCAGACTCGTGGGCGCACCTGCCACAGGGTTGGTAGCCACGTTACACAGGATGGGTAACCCTGTTGCGGGGTCAATCGACTGGTTACCGACCTGACTGATGCCGTAACCGGTGTTGTAGCCGGCAATCGCGCCTGCTGCCGTGGTGGTGCCGGTCGTGACATTGCTGCAATTGGTCGCCGTGGTCTGCGCGAGGCTGATGGCGTTTTGCTCAACGCGGCGCACACCGCCGCCTATCGTCAGGCGGTCGGAAATCCTCAGGTCGATCGCCGCAGAGCCCTGCTCATTGAGGCTACCCACAATGCTGTCTTTGGAACTGAGGTATTCGCCGGTGACACTCAGGTTGGGGTTGATGCGATAGGAGCCCGACGCACCGTACTCTATCTTGCCGCCAGTAACGCCTGACGAGGCATTGTTAAAGTCAGTGCTGGAGCGCAAACCATAGGCTTTGTAACGCAGTTCGTCATCGGCGTGGCGGATCTCCACGCGTGCAGCTGTACCCTGAACCTCACCGGATTTTCCGGCGAAGTTTGAACTGACGTTGGCGTTGTAGCCACTTGCATTGGTATTGACGGTGCTGTTGGTGCGGGCAACTTCAGCAAGTATTTCCGTGTTCTTGCTGAGTTTCAGCGAGAGGTTTGCACCCGTCACCTCATACGGCGCGGACGGGTTCTCATCGCGGGCACCTGCGACACCCACAGTCAGGGTATCGGTGAGCTTGAGCCGGACATCACCGCCGTAGACCAGAAACTTGGCGCCGCCCTTGTCGACTTCATAGGTGACACGGATGGTCACCGGGTTGAGTTGGTCGTCAAAACTGGGAACTGGCGCACGGAAAAGAATCTGCCCCGAGAAAGGTTCAAATTCGTAGTCGGTGTTGCGGGCTACCGGTGTGACTTTCAGGATGTTGGTAGGGCGGTACCGGTCCCTGGTCAATATCTCGATCTTTTCCGAACCCGTGACGCCATTGGGATTGGAGACTGAATACGGACCGGACACCCCGCGCGCGGGGAACTCGTCGACTACCTGGGTCAGCGCCTGCTGCGCCACGAAGCCGTTGGCGGTTACCTTGCCCTCTTCATAGTGGCCCCGAATGCCAGGCAATGAACGGTTGTACTGGCTCAGCGTTCTGGCCGGATTGGTATCGCCCGTGGTGTAGTCACCCAGCAGCAGGTAGTTGAGCTTGTTGTCCACCCGCACGTAAAGCTTGCCTGAACTCTGGGCATCCACACCGCGAATGCTGGAGTCGCCATAGACAGGATAAAAAGCGTTCGGATCGATATCCTGGAACAGCTTGATCCGCGTGTCCTTGTCGGAGTCATATGCGAGCGTTAACAGGTATTCACCCTTGACCTTGCCCTTGAGGTACACAGCCGCGCGGGCACCCAGGTTGGTCTTGCCGCCATTGAACTCTTTGGTAAAGCCCTTCAACTCATTGTCAAAGCCGTCGTTCTCTCGGACAGGGGTGATTTGTTTGGGGTCGAACTTGTCAGAGCGCAGACGCCCCTCCACGAGGCCGACAGCAATGAAGTCCCTCAGGTCGGGGACATAACGAACAATGACTTTCTCAGCAACGCCCTTGACAGATACTCTCAGGGTCACCGGATCAGGCTTGAAAGGGGCAATCAGCTTGAATTGCAGTGAGCCACTTTTCACGACCTGTTGAATGCCGGGCGTGATTCTGTCTATATCGCTTCTGTCCGCGCCCGACTCCGAGGTGAGTCGTCCGGGCATCAGGACACGTGCGCCGCCATCCACTTCGATGGTGACTTCAACGTCGGTGGTGATGCGCTGACCATCCTTGTCGAAAAGACGCAACTGCACTTCCGTGCCCGTCACGCCGTCAGCGGCCAGATTGTCACCCTCTACCTTCAGGCTGATTTTGCTGACAGGTGAACTCAGGCGCTCCAGGAAAGAAGTGAAAGGGCGCGGTCCAATGCCCTGCTGGCCGCCCGTTTCAAACAGGCTTTTGGCTTCAGGGACATCTGCACTCGTCGTGTTGGCAGCCGGCTGCGCCAGTGCAAGACCTTGCGCGAGCATGACCGCAATAGCCACAGGCGTACGCCGCAGCATCACCCCGTCTGAAAAGCAGGTCTGCTTCATCTGTTTCATTGCACAACCCCCGGAGCCGAGGGCATGAGATCCTGCTGCCTCACGGAGGGCAGTATTTGTTGCGGCACTTCGCCTGGGCGATTCTGGATTTGCAGCGGCAGGCCTTTTTCTGTTTCAGGAGCGAGAACACCCCCCTG
>JAZKCB010000066.1:0-28638 GCA_040388335.1 Pseudomonadota bacterium
CGCCTGCCGCAATCACCGACCGGGCTGGACCACGGCCTGGCCTATGACGCCATAGGTGCGAAGCAGATCGATGTCATCGATATCTACACAACCGACGCCAGGATCGACAGCCTGGGCCTGCGCGTGCTGCTGGATGACCGCCAGTACTTTCCGCGTTACGACGCCTTGGTGCTTTACCGCCTCGATGTGCCGGCGCGTTTCCCGACGGCCTGGGCGGCCCTGCAAAAGCTCGAAGGCCGCATTGACGAGCGCGCCATGATTGCCATGAATGGCCGTGCGGAGCTGCAGGGTGCGGGCTTTGAAGTCATTGCACGCGATTTCCTCAAGGGTGTCATCGTTGCGCCGGCCCACACGTCCTTTGTGGCCAAGCTCTTCGGGCCTGACTTTTTGAGGCTGACGCGCCAGCATCTGCTGCTGGTCGGTGCGTCGGTCGCTCTGGCGCTGTTGATCGCGGTGCCGCTGGCGATTGGGGTGTTTCCGCATGCGCGCCTGCGGGCCGCCGTACTAGGGCTGGCTGGCCTCTTGCAGACCGTGCCGTCACTCGCGTTGCTGGCGGTGCTGATCTCGCTGATGGGCGCCATCGGTACGCTGCCCGCGCTGGTGGCGCTGACGCTGTACGCGCTGCTGCCCATCATGCGCAATACGGTCACCGGCCTCAGCGAGGTGCCGCAGGGCCTGCGCCAGGCCGCCACGGCGCTCGGCATGACCAATCGTCAAAACCTCTGGCTGGTGCAGTTGCCACTGGCCTTGCCGACGTTGCTGGCCGGTGTGCGAACTGCCACGACGATCGCGATTGGTACGGCTACCATTGCCGCCTTTATTGGCGCAGGTGGTTATGGCGAACGCATCGTGACGGGGCTGGCGCTCAATGACCGCTCGCTGCTGCTGGCGGGCGCCCTGCCCGCTGCGGGACTGGCGCTGCTCAGTGAAGCCCTGTTTGAACTGCTTGAATGGCTGATGCGGCGGCGAAGAAGTTTCAGCTGAAAAGCGAACGCTCTGCTTCGGGCTTGAAGCCCAGCCGCTGCAGCAGCGCCATCGCCGCTGCTGGTGCGCGCTCTTTCGCGCCGTTGATGAAATAGATGAACACGTCGCGGGGCGCCTGCTTTTTTGCAGCGTCCTCGATGCACGGCAGGTCATCGGGCGCACCGCCTGCGGCCCACAGCTTTGCCCGCTCGGCCCAGGCATCCAGTGCGGTATCGGCATAACCGGTTTCAATCGCTGCATCGTTCATCATCAGGCGTGCATAGGCAAAGTCGCTGGTCAGATCCGCGAACGACGGGAACTGCTCTGCATCGGCAAACACCGTGGCCACCCTGTAGCGGCGCGTCAGCGCCAGAAATTCAGGCGTCATGAAACTTTCGTTGCGCACGTCGACCACGTGGCGCAGCGCAATGCCGTCTGCTTTAGTCGGCAACAGCGCGAGGAAGGCTTCGAAATCCGCCGCCTCAAACACCTTGCCGGGCATGAACTGCCAGACGATGGGGCCGAGTTTGGGGCCCAGCTCGCTGATGCCGCTTTCCACAAAGCGGGTGATGGGCTCGCCCGCCTCTGCCAGCACGCGGCGGTTGGTGGCATAGCGCGTGGCCTTCAGTGAAAAGACAAAGTCGGCCGGTGTTTCGTCATGCCACTTCTTAAAGCTGGCAGGTTTGAGCGTGCCGTAATAGGTACCGTTGACCTCAATCGAATTGAGCTGGCGGCTGGCGTATTCCAGCTCCTTGCTGTGCGGCAGCCCCTTGGGAAAGAAGTTGTCGCGCCAGGGCTCGAAGGTCCAGCCGCCTATGCCGGCCCTGATGGAGTGTTTCATTGACGAATCATCCTTTTGAAGTTTGATGTCATTTTCCGTCCCGGCATGCCTCCAAGGTGGCGCGGGTTTTCCCAGAAGCGTAAAGTATGTGTCCCGCACCCGAGACAGTCTGGAGTTTGCCTGATGAACGCCCCTTTGCACCGCGAAATCCCCGCCGATATCCTTGATTCTGCACAGGCCTTGTCACAGGTCACGCGCCAGTGGGACAGCGATATCGTCCAGCAGCTTTCCGACTACATCGCCATCCCCGCCAAGTCCCCGGGCTTTGACAGTGACTGGAAACAGCATGGCTATATTGATACCGTCATGCGCAATGCGGCCACGTGGGTCGAAGCGCAAAAGGTCGAGGGCCTGACACTTGAAGTCGTGCGGCTTGAGGGACGGACCCCCGTTCTGTTCTTTGAAATTCCCGCCACGCGTGCCGGCTCGACACAAACCGTGCTGATGTACGGGCACCTCGACAAACAACCTGAGTTCAGCGGCTGGCGCAATGACCTTGGCCCCTGGACACCCAAATATGAAGACGGCCTGCTCTATGGCCGAGGCGGCGCCGATGACGGTTACGCCGTCTACGCCAGCATCGCCGCCGTGCAGGCGCTCAAGAGCCAGAACGTGCCGCACCCGCGCATCGTCGGCCTGATCGAGACCTGTGAGGAAAGCGGCTCCTACGACTTGCTGCCCTATGTCACCGCGCTGAAAGACCGTCTTGGCGATGTGGCGCTGGTGGTGTGCCTGGATTCCGGCGCGGGCAACTATGACCAGCTCTGGCTGACCACCAGCCTGCGCGGCAACGGCGGCGGTGTGCTCAAGGTCGAGGTGCTGACCGAAGGCGTGCATTCAGGCGATGCGAGCGGCCTGGTGCCTTCGAGCTTTCGCATCATGCGCGAGCTGCTGGACCGGCTTGAAGACAGCAAGACCGGCCGCCTGTTGCCGCAAAGTTTTCACTGCGAAATTCCAGTCGACCGCATGGCCCAGGCCAAAGCGACGGCGGCCATTCTGGGCGATGAACTCTACAAACGCTTTCCCTGGGCGCACTACGACTGCGAAGGCTCCAGCAGCTTCACGCTGCCGACAACCAAAGACCCGCTTGAGGCCCTGCTGAACCGCACCTGGCGGCCGACGCTGAGCGTGACGGGTGCCGAGGGCTTCCCGGCTTTCAAGGACGCCGGCAATGTGCTGCGGCCCTACACGGCGTTCAAGCTGTCGCTGCGCTTTCCGCCGCTGATCGATGCCAGCACGGCGGTGCAGGAACTGAAAAAACTGCTCGAAGACAACGCGCCCTACAACGCCAAAGTCACCTTTGAAAGCAACGGCGGCGCGACCGGCTGGAACGCACCCGGCACCACCTCCTGGTTTGAGCATGCGCTCAACGATGCTTCGCAAAGCTTTTTTGGCGCGCCCTGCGGCACGATTGGCCAGGGCGGCACGATTCCGCTGATGAACATGCTGAGCCAGGGCTTTCCCAAGGCGCAGATGATGGTCTGCGGTGTGCTCGGTCCCAAGAGCAATGCGCACGGCCCGAACGAGTTTTTGCATGTGCCTTATGCCAAAAAGCTGACAGCGGCTGTGGCCCATGTCATTGCCCGCATGCCTGGCTGATCTGGCTGATGCGCTTTACGAGAAATCTGTACACCCGCCCCGCATGAGTTCGGCCATCCTGGAGCCTTTTATCGCGCGCGACGGTGAACTGCTGGCGCTGTACGAGTGGGAGCGCGACAGTGCGCCCGCCGGGCTGCAGGCGCCTGCGTCCGGGCCGCGCGCCATGGTGCTGATTGTTCACGGCCTGGGTGAGCATGCCTTGCGTTACGACCACGTGGCCAGCCAGTTCGTGGAATGGGGTTTTGCCGTGCGCTCCTATGACCAGCGTGGCCACGGCGAGTCGGGCGGCCGCCGGGGCGCGGTGCCGACCGAAGCCGCCCTGCTGTATGACCTGGCCGAGATCGTCGATGACACACGCCAGCGCTGCCTGAATCAATGTTCAGCCAGCGGCGTGATGCCGCTGCCCCTGATTTTGCTGGGCCATAGCATGGGCGGCCTGATTGCTGCGCGTTTTGTCGCCCTGGGTGTCAGGCCGGTGGCGGGGCTGGTGCTGTCGTCACCGGCGCTCAATGCCGGGCTCACCGCTTTCCAGCGCTTCAAGCTCAAGCTCGGTTACCGGCTGGCGCCCAACCTGTGCGTGGGTAACGGGCTGGACGCCCAGTACATCTCGCATGACGAGGACGTGGTGCGTGACTACCTGGCCGACCCGCTGGTGCACAAAAAGATCTCGCCCCGGCTGGCCAGTTTTATCAACCGCGCCGGGCCGCCGACGGTCCGGGCTGCTGCCAACTGGCGCACGCCCACCCTCTTGATGTTTGCCGGCCAGGACAGGCTGGTCAACCCGGAAGGCAGCCGCGAGTTTGCGCGCATTGCTGCGGGCTCAGCCAGCGTGCCGCCTGGCCTGGTGACGGCGCACTGCTTTGAGGGCATGTACCACGAGATCATGAATGAGCGTGATTCGGGCCAGGTGTTCGTCAGGCTGAAATCCTGGCTGGATCTTCATTTCGCCTAGGCGACTGCACGGCCAGTGTAGCCTGAAAGCGCTATGAAATTAATAGCTGCTCGCGCCCGTTTCTATTGGTCTGAGGCCCGATTTGATGCTTGAAAAGGGCTTTTTTTGGCTTTTTCCGGGCTCGCTGCAGCCTCAGGCACCGAAATGTTAACTTCCTTGTTAACAATTTCAGGTTTTTTAACGTACACAGCAAAAATTTACCGTAAACGTTAAAAATCGGGCTTTTCGGCTTTCAGCGGCTTTTGAGCAAACCGCCCAGCATGCCCATCACGTCGCCAGTATTGCCGGCGCCACCCTGGGGCAGTTCACCAGCCGGCGTGAGCTTGTCGACCAGCCCCGGCAGCACATTCGAGAGCTGGCTGGCGGCTTCTTCGGGGCTCATGCCCAGCTTTTCGGCAATGCCAGCCAGGGGGCCGGAGCCCAGAACGCTGGTGAGCTGGTCGCCCGAGATGGCCTGGTTGTGCCCCGTGCCTATCCACGAGCCCACCACATCGCCCAGCCCGGCCTGCTGGAACTTCTCGACCAGGCCCGACAGCCCGCCATGCTCGCTGTCGTTGCCCAGCATGCCGGTCACCGCCTGTATCAGCTGCGGGTTGCTGGCTGCCATGGCCAGCAGGCCGCCCAGACTGCCCGCGACGCCAGCAGCGCCGGCCTCGCCCTCGGGTGATTGATTCTTGTTGATCGCGCCTAAAACCGAATCCAGTAAACCCATGACAAGCCCCCTTGTTGTTGAAAACCCAAACCACCCGTGATTCTCGGCCTTTGCGGGCCAGGTGTCAGGCGGCAGGCCGTTTGCGAAGCGCCAACCAGAACAAAGCCACTGCCGTGAGGCCCAGCGGCAACAGTGAGCCCATGTTCAGCAGCCGCCAGCCCTGGGTGGTGACCAGCACGCCGGAGGCGAGGGACGACACGGCCAGCACGGCAAACACGCAGAAGTTGAGCGCGCCCTGGGCCTTGTCTTTTTCTTCCGCGCGGTAAGCGCCCAGCGATAGCGTGGTGCTGGCGGTGAAAAGGAAGTTCCAGCCCACACCGAGCAGGAACAGGGCACTTACAAAATGCATCAGTTCAATGCCGGACAGGGCAATGAACACGCAGATGATATTCAGCAGCAGCCCCAGCGCCATGATGGGCAGGGTGCCAAAGCGCTTGATCAGGTGGCCGGTGAAAAAGCCCGGGGCGAACATGCCGATGACGTGCCATTCCAGCACCAGCGCCACGTCTGAAAACGGCAGGCTGCAGATCTGCATGGCGATCGGCGTGGCCGACATCAACAGGCTCATCACGCCATAGCCCAGTGAACCCGCCGCCGCTGCGACGATGAACATGGGCTGGCGCATGATTTCACCCAATGGCCGGCCGGTGCTGGCTTCCGCCGCGCCGGGAACCTTGACCGGCAGGGGCGGGAATTTGATCAACGCCAGCAGCACCATCGCCAGCAGGGCGACACCGGCAAGGGCCAGGTAAGCGCCAGCAAAGGGCACGGCGGTCAGGCTTCGGGTGCGGGCCGCCAGGTTGGGCCCGGCAACGGCGCCAATGAGTCCGCCAGCCATGACCAGCGAGATCGCTTTTTCCTTGAAGGCGGGCAAAGCCAGCTCGGCGGCTGCGAAACGGTAGAGCTGGGCGTTGGCGTTGTAATAACCCGCAACGACTGTTGCAAACACCAGCAGCCAGAAATTTTTGCCGTAGGCGGCGTAACAGCACAGCAGGGCGGATGCCAGTGCGACCAGCAGGCCGAGCTGGAAAGAGGTTTTGCGGCCAAACAGGCGCTGCGTGCGGGCCACCAGCCCGGTTGACAGTGCGCCGCCCACCACATAACCCATCACGGGCAGGGTCGCCATCCAGCCCGCAGGCGCCAGCGCCAGGCCGACCAGGCCGTTGATGGCGATGAAGGTGACGTTATTGGTGAGAAACAACCCCTGGCAAATGGTCAGAAGCCAGAGGTTGCGGTTCATGCGATGACTTGAAGAAAGATCAGCAATCAGGCCGCAACGGCCTTGGGATTGATGCCGTAGGTGTTGTCACCGGGCTTGCTGTCCTGGGCGAGCCAGTAAATGGCGAGGAAGGGGCCGGCGATGGGCACCAGGAAGATCAGGATGGCCCAGCCACTGCGGCCGGTATCGTGCATGCGGCGCACGCCTGCGGAAAGACTGGGGATGATGTGCACAAGGGCCACAATGCCGCTGACGACGCCGGGGAGTTCTGCAACGCTGTCGATGATGGTTGCCACGACGATGATCAGGATGTAGATCAGAAAGAACATCCAGTATTCCTTGCGCCGCGCGCGGCCATTGAAATTGGCATACTGCTTCATGACGCTGAGATACCACTGCATAGAAATCCTTTTTTTTAACAGTTACAGATGCAGACAGGACAGGCCAGAAACAGGCCTGCCTCTTTACGCCGCGTCCCCGTTAATTTTTGCTCACTCCACGCCGGCGTAGGAATCATCTTACGCGAGGCGCGAGCGTTGTCCTGCAAATGTAAAAAATCAGCAGGTGCTTTCAGCGATCCAGGCGAGGCATGCGAGGGGGGCGGTTTCAGCGCGAAGGATGCGGGGGCCGAGATTGACCGGCATAAAGCCCTTTGCTGCCGCGTCAGCCTCTTCGCTGGCCGTCAGGCCGCCTTCCGGGCCGCTGAGGAAAGTGATTGCTGCGCTGCCGGATGCCGCTGTGTGCAGCGCCTGACTGCCATCGGCCAGTGAGAGCAGGAGCCGCAGGTCGGTATGGTTGGCGCGGTCGCTTGCGGCCGCCGTGCTGTTCGGCGCGGGCAAGCCGGTTAACCAGTCGCTCATGGTGCTTGCCGGGTGGATGAACGGCACGCGGTTACGGCCGCATTGTTCTGCAGCCGCAATCGCAATGCCGCGCCAATGGGCCACTTTTTTATCCGCGCGTTCGCCCTTGAGCCGCAAGACCGACCGTTCCGCCATCAGCGGCTGGATGCTGGCCACGCCCAGTTCAGTGGCTTTTTCAACCAGCCAGTCCATGCGCTCGTTCGCTGGCATGCCAACGGCCACGTGCACGGTGCGGCCCAGTTCACGCTTTGTGCCCGTGTAAGCGCCGATGGTCACCTGCACATCGCTGCGCCCCATCACGGCAATGGTGGCTTCAAACTCGCCTTCGCTACCGGGCGCGCCATCACCCTGGCCGTTGAACAGACGGATGACGTCACCGGGCTGCATGCGCAGCACCTGCACATGGCGAGCGGCCGGCGCAGGCAGGAAAACGGACTCGCCTGCGAGCAGCGGCAGGTCAGCGTAAAACCGCGGCGCCATCAGAAGGTGTACCCGATGCGGGTCTCATTGCCCTCGATCTCGTCGAGCAGCACCATCAGCGGGCCGAGCTGGCGGTAGCGGGCGCAGGTGGCGCGTACATATTTGATAAAGCGGGGCGTGTCGGCCAGGTATTTCGGCTTGCCGTCGCGCAGGGTCAGCCGCGCAAAGATGCCCAGAATCTTCAGGTGGCGCTGCAGGCCCATCCACTCGACTGCGCGGTAGAACTCACCGAAGTCATCGCCCACCGGCAGGCCGGCCTTGCGCGCTTTTTGCCAGTAGCGGATGGTGATGTCGAGCACGAAGTCTTCTTCGAGCGTCAAGAAGGCGTCGCGCATCAGGCTGGCGATGTCATATGTGATGGGGCCGTAGACGGCGTCCTGGAAATCAAGCACGCCAAGCGGGGCATCCGCCTGTCCTGTCACCATGAGGTTTCGCGGCATGAAGTCGCGGTGTACATAAACCCGCGCGCCATCCAGCGAATCCAGATTGCTGGCCTTGATCAGCGCAAACGCCGAGTCAAGCGTGGCCTGCTGTTCGGGCCTGAGCGTGATGCTCCGGTGTTTGGCGATGTACCACTCCGGGAAGAGATTGATCTCCCGGCTCAGCAGCGCATCGTCATAGGCGGGCAGCACACCTGGCTTTGAGACCAGTTGCCATCGCACCAGCACATCCGTCGCGGCAAGGTAAAGATCGTGGTCTGCGGCGCCCGGCTGGGCGATGGCATCGACGGCTGAAGGCAGCGCCATCGCCTCCATCATGGTTTTGCTGCCCAGGTCGCTGAGCAACATGAATCCACTGGTTTCGTCCCAGGCCAGAACGCGGGGGGCCTGCAGCCCGGCCTCCAGCATCAGTGTGGCGACGTGGGCGAACGGCTTGCAATCCTCCTTGTCAGGTGGCGCATCCATGATGATGTAGCTGGCATCGGCAGACGCAGCATTGATCCGGAAGTAGCGCCTGAAGCTGGCATCTGCCGATGCCAGGCGCAGGCTGGCAGCATCCAGCTTCGGCACGTTATCGCGAGACGCAAGGTCCGATAGCCATGAAAAAAAGATCTGGCGGCGGACCGGATCGGTCCAGGCAATGTCATTGGGGGAGGCGGTCATGGCTTCCAGTCGGTAAGGGCAGCTTGGAACACGGCAAGCCGGACGCCGCAAGAACAAGGGTCATGCCCGGTGGCGGGTACCAGGCGGTCATGGATAATCAGCCTTGATTTTACAAACACGCCCTGGATCACACCAAACTGATGCGCTCTGCATCTCCCTCGCCCTTTCTTCTCTCGCCGGTCGCCCGTGCCGTTCTTTGTGTGGTTTCCGTGGCTGCGCTGGGATTGGGCTTTCACGTGCCTGTGCGGGCGCAGGCGCTTGAGGTTTTGCCTGCGGCAGGGCCGCAGCAGGAACCGGCGGGTATTTACGGGTCTGACACCCCGCCCATCACCCTCAGGATGACGCCCATGCTGGCCGAAAAGCCGCCAGAGGGAGAAGTCAACACACCGCCAACCTTTGTGTTTGGGGACACCGTCTCCGGTAGGCCTGACCTCGAAACGGTGATTGACGGCAATGCCGAACTTCGCAGGGGCGCCACAGCCATACGCGCTGATCGCATCGAGCTCTACCAGCCGGACGACATGCTTGAGGCGCGTGGCAATGTACGCGTCAGTAGTTCTGGCAACCAGTTTCGCGGACCTGAACTCAAGCTCAAGCTCGATACCTTTGAGGGTTACTTCAGCCAACCGTCCTATCGCTTCCTGAGCAACGGCGGCAACGGCACGGCAGGGCGCATCGACTTCATCAGCGACAAGGTCCTGGTTGCGCGAAATGCCAACTACACCACCTGCGAGCGTGACAATGAAGCCACCTGGGAGCCGGCCTGGGTCCTGAGCGGCACCAGCTTCAAGTTTGACCAGGACGCCGAAACTGGCGAAGCCACCGGCGCTGTGTTGCGCTTCAAGAACGTTCCGATACTGGCTTTTCCGAAAATGAGTTTCCCGCTCAGTGACAAGCGGAAGTCAGGCTTGTTGCCGCCAACGTTTAACGTGGACAGCACCAGCGGTGTGGTGATCAACCAGCCCTATTACCTGAACATCGCGCCGGACATGGATGCGACGTTTTACCCAACGTTGATGAGCAAGCGCGGGCTGGACCTGGGTGGCGAGTTCCGTTACCTGGATCCGAGTTACAAGGGACGTGCGCGCGCCAGCTTTATGCCCAGCGACAAGCTACGAAACAACGACAACCGATGGTCTTACGCGCTGGAGCATATCGGAACCATCAACACCGGCATATCTTCGGTTGGCAATCTGGGCTTGAACCTTAACCTGAACAAGGTCAGTGATAACAACTACTGGCGCGACTTTCCCCGAAGCAATACGGTATTGACCCAGCGCCTGCTTTCCAGCGATGCCAGCCTGACCTGGAGCCGCGGCTTTTTCTCTAGTTCGGTGCGCACCCTGAAGTGGCAGACTCTGCAGGATCCGCTCTCGCCCATCGTTCCGCCTTATGACAGGCTGCCCCAAGTCACTGCGGCTTACAGCCGCGTCAATACTCCGGTTGCCGGCGTAGGCGGTTTTGACTTTTCTCTTTCGGGCGACTTCACGCGCTTTTCAGCAGACCGCACGCTCACCCTGCAGCCCAACGCTGATCGTGCCGTGGCAATAGCACAAATCAGCCGTCCGTGGATCTCGCCTGGCTGGTACGTTACGCCGAAATTCCAGCTTCACTCGACTACCTATCGCTTTGATTCGATGTTGACCGACGGTACCCTGTCCAAGTCCCGTGTGGTGCCTACATTCAGCGTGGACAGCGGCCTTCAGTACGAGCGCAAGGCAAACTACTTTGGACGCGATTTCACCCAGACGCTGGAGCCCCGCGCGTTTTATGTGCGTACGCCCTATCGTGACCAGAGTCTGCTGCCCAACTATGACTCCGGCCTGAATGACTTCAACTTTGCGACGGTTTTCAGCGAAAACGCATTTGTCGGCAATGACCGCATTTCGGACGCGAATCTGCTGACACTAGGGGTGACATCCCGGTTGCTGGACCCGGACTCCGGTGCGGAAAAAGTGCGTTTCGGTGTTGCGCAGCGCCTGCGATTTTCAGACCAAAACGTCACCTTGCCCGGGAGCCTCCCAGTCACCGACCGGGTGAGCGACCTGCTTTTCGGAACCTCCATCAACTGGGTTCCGCAGTGGGCTTTTGACGCGACAGTTCAGTACAACCCCAAAATAAAACAATCCGAGCGCAGCAGTATCGGGGTGCGTTACAACCCTGGAAACTACCGGGTGGTCAGCGCCTCATTCCGCAAGCAGCGGAACATCAGCAATTCTGTGGATGTGGGCTGGCAATGGCCGATCAACGATATTTGGGGCGACAAGGGCCAGGATCTGGGTGCTGGCCGGGGACAGGGCGGGGGCCGGTACTACAGTGTGGGGCGCCTCAATTACAGCGTTCCTGACCGGAAACTGGTTGATGCGATCGTCGGCGTTGAGTACGATGGCTGCTGCTGGATTGGGCGAGTTGTACTTCAGCGCTCACAAAATACCCTGATTGCATCCAATACCCGCATTCTTTTCCAGCTGGAGCTGGTGGGCTTTTCGCGTCTCGGGGTGAACCCTCTGGATACCCTGAAGCAGAATATTCCGCGTTACCAGTACCTGCGCGATCAAGTGACTGCGCCTAGCCGTTTTACCAACTATGACTAAATACCCTTCTTCTTCCTCCGTGATTGCCCTGGCCAGTGGCGCTGGTGCTGTTACCGGCAATCTGACGCTGGGTTTGCTGCTGGCTTTTTCCGCACTGACGGTCAATGCCCAGGGCCTCAGGCCTTCTGGCGCATTACGCCTTCCCGACAGCAGTGCGGCGCGGGCGGCAGCTGGCGGCCAGCGTCAGGCCGACTTCATTGTCGCGATTGTCAACTCCGAGCCGGTGACCAATAACGAAGTAAGGTCTAAACTCGTACGCGCCGAGCAGCAGCTGACGCAGCGGGGTGTGGCGCTGCCGCCGCGCGGGGAACTGGTCAGGCAGGTTCTGGAGCGCCTCATCAGCGACAAGGCACAACTGCAAATGGCGCGTACGTCCGGCGTTCGCGTCGATGAAAATGCTGTCGACAACGCTGTTGCCGGCGTTGCCCAGCAAAACCAGCTGTCGGTCGAGGAGTTGCGCCGCCGACTGATTGCCGATGGCATCCCTTACGCGCAATTCCGATCCGAACTCCGCGATGAGATTCTGGTCAGCCGGCTGAGGCAGCGGGAAGTCGATTCCCGTGTCACGGTCACGGAGGGCGACATAGACCAGTTTTTGCGCGACCAGGAAGGCAGCAACGACCCGTCGGCAATTGAAGTCAATCTGGCCCAGATTCTGGTGGTCGTGCCGGAAAACGCGACGGCTGAACAGATTGCAGCGTTGCAGGCAAAGGCCACAGAGATCGCACAGCGCGCCCGCTCGGGTGCCGACTTTGCTGCGCTGGCGACACAATTTTCCGATTCGCCGACGAAAGCGACCGGCGGGCAGATGGGCTTGCGCGCTGCAGATAGATATCCAACACTGTTTACCGAAGCCACCCAAAGCCTGAGCGCTGGTGGTGTGGCGGGCCCTGTACGCAGTGGTGCCGGTTTTCACGTCCTTAAGGTCATTGAAAAGAAGCAGGCTGGCGTGCCCGGTGTCAACATCACCCAAACGCACGCCCGGCATATCCTGCTCAGGCCGGGTCCGGAACTGACCGAAGCCGCTGCGGTTGCAAAGCTTGCAGGTATCAAAAAACGTATTGCTGCTGGCCAGGCAGATTTTGCGACCGAAGCAAGAAACAACAGTGTCGACGGCTCTGCCAAGGATGGCGGCGATCTTGGCTGGGCGAATCCGGGCAGCTTTGTGCCCGAGTTTGAACAGGTCATGAATGGTCTTTCGCCCGGACAGATCGCGGACCCGTTGGTCTCCCGGTTTGGCGTGCATCTGCTTCAGGTTCTGGAGCGCCGTGAGACCCAGCTGTCTGCTCGGGACCAGCGTGAACTGGTGCGAAACATTCTTCGCGAGAAAAAGCAGGAAGAGGCTTATGCCTTGTGGGCGCAGGAGGTGCGGGGCCGCGCCTATGTTGAATACCGTGAACCGCCGCAATAAAAGGTGACCCCCCACGTTCGCTCACTTCGTGTAGCTCTCTGCCCCCCGAGGGGGCTGGCCTTGCTTGGGGCGGCCCGGCGCTGCGGCCGTTTGCCCCCGCGGTTGCTCACTTCGTGTAACGCCCTGCCCCCCGAGGGGGCCGTCCCGCCTGCGGTCTGGCGGAGCCAGTCCCGCGGCTCCTGCTTGCAATTCAGCGCGTGTAAGCGTTTCGCGTCGGGGTGGTGTTAATGAGGCACATCGCCCGCAAGCGCTTCGGCCAGCATTTCCTGACGGACAAGTACATCATTGAAGCCATCGTTCAAGCGATTGCGCCGCAGGCTGGACAGGCCATGGTAGAGATTGGCCCTGGGCTTGCTGCGCTGACGCAACCGCTGGTTGAACGGCTTGGCCAGCTCACCGTGATTGAACTTGACCGCGATCTTGCAGTGCAGTTACGGGCCCATCCGCTGCTTAGGGTGGTGGAGTCGGATGTTCTCAAGGTCGATTTCCGGCGGCTTGCGAGTGATGCGGGCGGCAAAATCAGGGTGGTGGGGAATCTGCCCTACAACATTTCCACGCCCATCCTTTTTCATCTTCTTGACGTTGCCGATGTCGTTGAAGACCAGCACTTCATGCTGCAGAAAGAGGTCATTGACCGCATGGTAGCGACGCCGTCTACCGGCGACTACAGCCGCCTGAGTGTCATGCTCCAGTGGCGTTACGCCATGGAGAACGTGCTGTTCGTGCCGCCTGAAAGTTTCGATCCGCCGCCGCGCGTTGACAGCGCCATCGTGCGCATGGTTCCCCATGAGAGCCCTGCAGCGCTGGATGTTGCCCTGTTCAGCGAGCTGGTCCGTGTTGCTTTCAGCCAGCGGCGAAAGCTTCTGCGTCACTCCCTCGGGAAGTGGCTGGAGCAACGAGGCTTCACTGGTAACTTTGACCTTCACCGGCGTGCGGAAGAGGTACCCGTAGACCAATACATCGCGCTTGCGCAAACGGTGTAGTCACAAATATAAAAAAGCCCGGATTCACGCAAGTGACCGGGCTTTTTGCTGACCGCTTTTCAGCAGCAGCGAGTGAACGTGTGCTCAGGCTGCTGCCAGCCAGTAACCCGCATTGAACGGGCTGCTCATGCGCAGCGCGAGTGGAGACACATCGACCAGTTTGTCGGTCGGCATGACTTCTTCGCCTTCTGCTGTTGCGTTCTGGGCCTCATTCGCCCGATCCCCTTGGCCAATTTCCGGGGAGCGGGCTACAGAAAAGAATAGAAGCACCTGAACGGAATCTTGCGATCCGCCCAGTAGTCAGAGGCATCCCTGAAGATATCCAGAAGCTGCTCGCGCGCCTCCTTGTCGAACTTGGCGTTTGCCGGGATTTGTTCCAGCACCACGATAAAACCGGGTTGCGGGCCTGATTTGTGAACCAGGTCCGTCATGCAGTCGTACAGCGCGTCAAAATTCTTGCCAAAGTGGGCGGGGAAGGTGTACTGGGCCGCAATCATGTCCAGCACGTCCTGCTTGCTCTGGGCATTGCCCAGGTTGGCGTACAGGAAATGCTGGTTCAGGTGGGTGGCCGCATCCTGCAGGTCCTGCACGCGGAAAGCGCGAATGGACTGCACGATATTTGGCCGCACACCCTTCAGGGGCGTATCAGTATCCTTACGAAGTGGTGTATCCATCTCCGCATCTCTTTCTATGAAGTCAACAAAACTCAAAATAACAACCAGTCGCCCAATCGGGCTTAACTAACAATCCTGCGAAAACTCGCATAGTGGTCGTCGGTGTAATAACAGGCCTCAGGTGCAGCAGGCTTGACGCCACCGCAAATGATGCGCCGGGCTCCCCGTGTGCGCTCATTTGGTGTCCTGACGGTGTACTCCCGGTAATAGCCGCGGTTTTTGGAGGGAAGAATGCGCTCCCTGTTCCCAAACACCGCGCCATCCTTGTCATACTGAAAAGGACCGCCCCGATAAATCAACGTCATCATGTCGCGCGCTTGTGGCGGCAGCTGGGTAAGTGCAATGTTCTCAATCTGACCGGATGTTTCCGATCCCCTGGCTTGCACCAGGCTGGGGCTTAACCCCGCCAGACTGATAAAGCTGGCCAATACGACCAGCCTGCTCGCTGCAATAATCTCCTGCCAACGCCGGCAACCATTGCGCAACATGAAAAAAACCTTCTTTGAATTTAATGCCTGAACCGGCACACTCCCGGAATATCCAGAAGAATTTCGGGTTAACCCTTAAATTTCAAGAAGGTAGTTTGCCGCATCCCGATCAAAAAGGCAAGGGGGTGCTGAAAATTTAGGCACCCAGGCAAAGGCAAATTTGTTACATAAGTTGGTACTTGCTATCGTACGGGTTCTTACCGCGCCGCGTTTGCATCGGCCACAGTGAGCGCTGTCATATTGACAATGCGGCGAACGGTCGCTGTTGCGGTCAGGATGTGCATGGGTTTGTTGGCGCCCAGCAAAACCGGGCCGATGGCGATGTTGCCCCCTGCAGCGGTCTTGAGCAGGTTGTAGGAAATATTGGCTGCATCAATATTGGGCAGAACCAGCAAATTCGCCTCGCCCGCCAACGTGCTGTTGGGCATGATCAGTGCACGCGCATCTTCATCGAGCGCCATGTCGCCGTGCATTTCGCCATCCACTTCCAGCCATGGCGCCTTCTCGCGCAGCAGTTCCAGCGTCTTGCGCATCTTCATGGCGCTGGGCAAGCTGGATGAGCCGAAGTTTGAATGTGACAGCAGGGCCGCTTTGGGCTTGATGCCGAAGCGCATCATCTCTTCTGCCGCCATGGTGGTGATTTCGGCTAGTTGTTCTGCCGTCGGGTCGTAGTTCACATGGGTATCGACCAAAAACACCTGGCGACCGGGCAGCAACAGGCCATTCATGCAGGCATAGGTGCAAACGCCTTCGCGCTTGCCGATGACCTGGTCCAGGTAATCGAGGTGGTGCGCTGTGGTGCCCCAGGTGCCGCAGATCAGGCCATCCACGTCACCCTTGTGCAGCAGCATGCCTGCAATCAGCGTCAGGCGGCGACGCATCTCGATCTTGGCAATCTGTACGGTCACGCCCCTGCGTTCCATCATGCGGTGGTAGGTTTGCCAGAAGTCGCGATAGCGGTGGTCCTGCTCGACATTGACGACGTCGTAATCCAGCTCTTCCTTCAGGCGAAGGCCAAACTGCTCGATACGCCGCGCAATGATGGCCGGTCGGCCGATCAGCGTCGGACGCGCCAGGCCTTCGTCGACCACGATCTGGCAGGCACGCAGCACACGTTCCTCTTCGCCCTCGGCATACGCCACGCGTTTGCGGGATGCACCTTTGGCCGCGGCAAAAATCGGCTTCATCACCGAGCCGGACGCATAGACAAAACTCTGCAGTTTTTCGCGGTAGGCATCCAGATCGGCGATGGGCCGAAGCGCCACACCACTGTCTGCGGCGGCCTTGGCCACGGCTGGCGCGATTTTCATCATCAGCCGCGGGTCGAACGGTTTGGGAATCAGGTATTCCGGGCCGAAAGCCAGCTTTTCGCCGACGTAAGCTGCCGCCACCACTTCGCTTTGCTCTGCCTGCGCCAATTCGGCGATGGCGTGCACGGCTGCGATTTCCATCTCGACCGTGATGGTGGAGGCGCCTGCATCCAGTGCGCCACGGAAGATATATGGGAAGCACAGGACGTTGTTGACCTGGTTCGGGTAATCGGTGCGACCAGTCGCGATGATGGCATCGTCGCGGACTGACTTCACGTCTTCGGGCGAGATTTCAGGGTTGGGATTGGCCAGTGCCAGGATGATTGGACGCGCCGCCATTTTGGCGACCATGTCTTTCTTGAGCACGCCTCCCGCAGACAGGCCGAGGAAGATGTCAGCACCCTCGATGACCTCACCCAGGGTGCGTGCACTGGTCTTCTGAATAAACTGGATCTTGTCCTCGTCCATGAGTTCGGTGCGACCTTCGTAAACCACACCCGCCAGGTCGGTTACATAAACGTTCTCGCGCTGGATACCGAGCTTGAGCAGCAGGTTCAGGCAGGCCAGCGCTGCAGCACCTGCACCCGAAGTCACCAGTTTGACCTGGCCAGGGGCTTTGTTCACAACCTTCAGGGCATTGATCACTGCGGCACCCACCGTGATGGCGGTTCCATGCTGGTCATCGTGAAAAACCGGGATCTTCATGCGCTTGCGCAGTTCGCGCTCTACATAAAAGCAGTCCGGCGCCTTGATGTCTTCCAGGTTGATGGCTCCGAAAGTCGGCTCCAGTGACGCGATGATGTCGACCAGTTTTACAGGGTCCTTTTCATCGATTTCGATATCAAACACGTCAACGCCGGCGAACTTCTTGAAAAGTACGGCCTTGCCTTCCATGACAGGTTTGGATGCCAGTGGGCCAATGTCGCCCAGACCGAGCACTGCGGTGCCGTTGGTCACGACTGCCACCAGGTTGCCGCGGCTGGTGTACTTGAAGGCGTTGTTGGGGTCCTTGACGATTTCTTCGCAGGGTGCCGCGACGCCTGGCGAGTAGGCGAGCGCGAGGTCGCGCTGATTGGTCAGCTGCTTGGTGGCGGCGATGGCTATCTTGCCAGGCGTTGGAAACTCATGGTATTCGAGCGCAGCGCGGCGCAGCTCTGCGCGCTTTTCCTCGCGATTGCCAGGCGTTGCGGGGGTTGTAGTCGGCATCAAAAGTCTCCACTGGCGCGGTCGGCTGACCGGCGATTCTTGTAAGGATGGGGATTGTAGGCGTGTTTGCGGGGAAACCCTAGTAGGTGAATCTACGCAAGCAGCAGTTTGATTCGGCCTGTGATCCTGCGTATCCACCACTTGCGTTTCTGCGCGAAGTGGCTGGTTCGACGTCGCAGTGAGCACCGGACAACCTGCGTGGGCAGAATGGCGCGACGTTTCCGATACAAGCAGTTACTTGACTGTTGTGGGGCGTTGCTGGGTTTTGTAAACCTTAACCCTGGCCGGCTGGAGCCTTTTGGAGGCTGTCCGTCGGACCCGGCGAGTCAGGTTTGAGAGCGCGATATGCTGCTTTTTTTGTAGCAAGCATTTGAGGCCGGCTTGGGTGTTCAGGTTGGCCCGTTCGTCTCGCGGCACCTGGAGATATCAAAAGACAGCCCAGAAGCGTGCCAAATTGTGCAAATATGGATGCGTTACATCTTCAAGTGGGGATTTGCGGACAATTCAATGGACACACAAGTAAATACCTATAAAAATCACTGATAGAAACAATTTGTTGCATTCGCGGCCAGCCCGTTGTGTTCCTTTTTCGTCTTCATTACTCCCTCCAGCTCTCGGCGCTGAGTCTTATTTTTGCCGGCACCCTGCCTGCCATGGCTCAGGTGCGGCCAAACGCTGGCACCCTCCTGGATCCGCAGTCCCCTGTCCCGGTGCTCCCCCGACAAGGCGAGCCGCGCATTTCACTGCCGGATGCCAAACCTGCCGCACTGACCGTCCCGACCGTGCGCATCACGCCAAAGGCTTTCCGATTCACGGGAAACACGCTCTATTCATCAGAAGTACTGACGGCGCTATTGGCCAGGTTTATTGACCAGCCGACGGACATTGCCGGCCTGACCGCTGCAGCCAATACCATCAGTGCCCATTACCGATCACAAGGTTATTTGCTGACCGAGGCCTATTTGCCGGAGCAGGCCCTCGCCGCTACCGGCGGTACCGTCACCATCCGGGTCATAGAAGCCAAAATTGGAAAAACGACGGTTGAAGTGCAAGGGGACGGGCAACGCATTTCAAAGACCTTTGCCGAACAAGTCATGGCCCGGCATCTCGCAAGAGGCGATGCGGTTACCGAGTACGGCCTTGACAAGCCGATACTGCTGCTGCGCGACCTCGCGGGCTACGATGCCAGCGCCACCGTCGAGCCCGGAGAAAACACGGGTGAGGCGAATGTGCGCGTGGCGATCAGCAGTCGTGGGCCGCAAGTTGAGGGCTCCGTCGGCCTTGACAACTACGGCGCCAGTGCGGCTGGTGCCGTACACGCCACCGCCAACCTCAATGTCAACAACCTGTTGGGCCGCGGGGACGTGCTGGCACTAAGCGGCCAGCTCAGCGACCAGCCAGGCTCCCATCTTTACCGTGCCGGCTATACCTTGCCGGTTGGCGGTCTTGGTACGCGTATCGGCGTCAATGCGGCGCGCCTGAACTACGCCCTTGGCAAACAGTTTGCTGCACTTGGTGCGACCGGCCGTGCCGACCTGTTCGGTGTGAGTATTTCGCACCCGATCGTGCGTGGTCGGGAAACCAATGTCTATGGGCAGGTTAGCGCAGACCAGAAACGCCTGGTCGATGAGACTGCCACGCCGCTACTCAAGTCTGAACGCGAGATCGTTTCAATTCGGGCCGGCGTGGCCGGTAATTTTGTGGATCGCCTGGCGGACCTGACCGCGTCAAACAGCTATTCCCTCAATGGAACATTGGGTCGCCTGAACCTGGACTCTGCGGATATGGCACTGGACCAGGGCTTTGGCGGCCTGCGCACGGCTGGGGCGTTCAGGAAATTCAATCTTGACTACCAGCGGGTGCAATTTTTCGGTGGCGCATCCAGCCTCTATTTCACGGTGCAGGCACAAGCTGCTTCCAAAAACCTGAGCTCTGCGGAGAAGATGGGCCTGGGCGGACCCAATGGTGTTCGCGGCTATCCGGTCGGTGAAGGTATTGGCGATTCGGGCGCCCTGTTCAGTCTGGAATACCGTTACCAGTTGCCATCTTCAGTCTCCCTGCTGTCGGAGCCCATCAACCTGCTGGCTTTCTACGATCACGGCCAGGTCCGTCTGAACCAGGACGGAGCAGCGATACCCGGGGCGGCCAACAGCATAACGCTTGGTTCCGCAGGTGTTGGGGCCATTCTCGGGCGTACTGGAAACTTTCTGATCAAAACACATCTTGCCTGGCGCACTACGCCAGCCCTGCCGACCACGGGCGACGCAGACCGCAGCCCGCGCGCGTGGCTGTCCGCGCAAAAGTGGTTCTAGGCCGTTGGCCAGCTTCACGCATCAATAACACCATGACCTCCATACAGCACGCCCCGCAAGCCGCTTACGGCAAACGCCGTTATCGGCCGTGGTCCGTCCGCACGGTGGTCATCAAGCTTTCGCGCAAGCTGACGGCAACTTACCGCATTCGTGCCGGGCGTTCACTGTCCTTCCTGCTCAGCAGCCTTCTGGCACTGGTGTCGCCGCTGTCCAGGGCAGAACTGCCGACCGGCGGCGCGGTGGTGGCCGGGCAGGCCACCATCAGTACGCCGACTGCCAACAGCATGCGCATCGACCAGGGTACCGACAAAGCGGCGCTGAACTGGCAAACCTTCAATATCGGTACGGGCCAGTCGGTACAGTTTGTGCAGCCGACGGCAACGTCGGTCGCCCTCAACCGGGTCATCGGCAATGAGGCCTCCTCGATTTACGGTTCCCTGAGCGCCAATGGCCAGGTCTTCCTGGTCAATCCCTCGGGCGTGATGTTTGCGCCCGGTGCGCAGGTCAGTGTGGGCGGCCTGGTGGCCTCCAGTCTTGCCATCAGCAATGAAGACTTCATGGCCGGCCGCTACACCTTCAGCGGTATAGGCGGCGGGTCGGTTGATAACCACGGCAATATTGAAACGAAACGCGGCGGCTACGTATTGCTGGCGGCACCCAAAGTCGCCAATACCGGCACGATCAGGGCAGGTGCAGGTTCCATCGGCCTGCTTGCGGGCAACCGCGCCACCATAGACACATCGGGCACGGGGCTGGTACGTTTCTCCGTTGATGCAGCAGCGGCCAACGCAGCGGTTGTCAACAGCGGCAATATCCTTGCCGATGGCGGTCAGGTCGCACTGCTGGCCAGTTCGGTCGGCGATGCAATGGCCACCGTCATCAACCAGTCCGGCGTGATTCGCGCCAACACGGCGGTCGAGCGCGACGGCATGATCGTTCTCAGTGGCGGGTCATCGGGCCTGGTCAGGGTCACGGGCGAGATGAGCGCATCGGGCGCCGCCGGCGGTCAGTCCGGCGGCACGATCAAGGTGCTGGGTGACAAGGTGGTGCTGGAGTCCGGTGCGCGTCTCGATGCGTCGGGACAGGCCGGCGGCGGCACGGTCCTGGTGGGCGGCAATTACCAGGGCAAGGGCACCGAGCAGAATGCATCACTGACGCTGGTCGCCCAGGGTGCGTCCATCGACGTCAGTGCAAATACCAACGGTAACGGCGGCAAGGCTATCGTGTGGGCAGATGGCGCCACAGGTTTTTATGGCGACATCAAGGCCACCGGCGGCGCACAGACGGGCAACGGCGGCTTCGCAGAAGTCTCGGGCAAACAGAACCTTGCCTTTGACGGTACGGCCAACCTGAGTGCGGCCAATGGTCAGGCGGGCACTCTGTTGCTGGATCCGCTCAACATCATTGTGGCTGCGGCAGGCCCGGCTGCATACACCGATGTCAGCACCTTCGCCGCGCAGGCCGGCACCACGCAGACGGTTTCTGTGGGCACGCTCAATGCTGTAGCCGGCAACATCACGTTGCAGGCTACCAACGACATCACCGTCAGCAGCGCATTTGCGGTCGCGGCCAACAAGAGCGTCTCGCTGGAGGCCAACAACAACATCACGGTCAGTGGCGCATTGAGTACGACGGGCACAGGCGCGATCAACCTGAAGGCCGATGCAGACGCCAGCGGCGCGGGTGCGCTGGCACTCAATGCAGCCGTGACCTCACAGGTGGGCGGCATCACGCTGTCCGGTGCATCGGTTACCAGCAACGCGACAGGCGCCATCAATGCCACGGGAGCAGCCAGCGCCAATGCCGGCAATGTACAAATTACGTCGAACGGTGCCGTCACACTTGGTGCGGCCGTGACCGCCACAGGCGGCACTGCGGGCGCGGGTACCGTGGGCCGTAATGCGGGCTCGGTGACGATTACCGGCGCAAGCATCAGCACTGGCGCCATTACAGCCAGCGGCAGCGCAGGCAATGGCGCGGCTCAGGCTGGCGGTAACGGCGGCGCCGTTAGCCTGACGTCAACAGGCGGTGTCACCACAGGTGCCATCACCGCCTCCGGCGGCGCAGGCGGGACAGGCAACAGCGGCGGCGGCAACGCAGGCAGCATTACGGTAGCCAACAGCGGCGCAGGCAACATCAGTACAGGCGCATTGGTCGCACAGACAGGAAATGCAGCAGGTACGGGCGCTGGCGGCACAGCCGGCTCGGTCAGCGTCACCAACACGGCAGCCACAGGCAACCTCACCACAGGCGCCATTACGACCACAGGCGGCACGATGGGCGCAGGCGGCAGCGTCGTGCTCAGCTCGCTCGGCACAGCCGCCAGCGGCAACATCGCCAGCTCAGGCGGCACCGCACTGACCGGCAACGCAGGACGCAACGCCGGCACCATCAGCATCACAGGCTCAGGCATCAACCTCGGCGCCAGCACGATCACGGCAAGCGGCAGCGCCGGCGTCGGCACCAGTCAGACAGGCGGCAACGCCGGCAACATCACCCTGACTTCTACAGGCGGTATCACAGGCACAGGCGCCATCACCGCATCGGGCGGTGCGGGCTCGGCCACCGCAGGCGCAGGCGGCAACGCAGCGGCCATCGCCGTCAGCAACAGCACCGCCGGCAACATCAGCATTGGCGCACTCAGCGCAAATACTGGCGCGGCCTTGCTCACCGGCGCGGGCGGCACCGCAGGCAGCGTCAGCGTCACCAACAGCGCGGCGGGCGCAGGCCTCACCACCGCAGCATTGAGCTCAGCAGGCGGTACCAATGGCAACGGCGGCAGCATCACGCTGAACTCGGCAGGTGCGCTGACCACGACCACCATCGCTACTGCAGGCGGCACGGCCGCAGCGGGTACAGCAGGGCGTGACGCCGGGGCCTTGAACATCACGGCGGCAGGCCTGCTCACTGCGGGTACGATCACGGCCAATGGCAGCGCAGGCAACAGCGCAGGCTTTGCGGGTGGCAAGGGAGCAGTTGTAAACCTCACGTCTACAGGCGGCATCACCACGGCTGCAATCGGTGCATCAGGTGCAGCAGGCGGGACAGGCAACAGCGGCGGCGGCAACGCAGGCAGCATTACGGTAGCCAACAGCGGCGCAGGCAACATCAGTACAGGCGCATTGGTCGCACAGACAGGAAATGCAGCAGGTACGGGCGCTGGCGGCACAGCCGGCTCGGTCAGCGTCACCAACACGGCAGCCACAGGCAACCTCACCACAGGCGCCATTACGACCACAGGCGGCACGATGGGCGCAGGCGGCAGCGTCGTGCTCAGCTCGCTCGGCACAGCCGCCAGCGGCAACATCGCCAGCTCAGGCGGCACCGCACTGACCGGCAACGCAGGACGCAACGCCGGCACCATCAGCATCACAGGCTCAGGCATCAACCTCGGCGCCAGCACGATCACGGCAAGCGGCAGCGCCGGCGTCGGCACCAGTCAGACAGGCGGCAACGCCAGCACCATCACGCTCACGTCAAGCAATGGCATCACCGGCACCGGCCTGCTCAGTGCCAGCGGCGGCGCAGGCTCGGCCACTGACGGCGCAGGCGGCAACGCCGGCAGTATCGCCATCACCAATAACACCGCCGGCGCCATCAGCATCGGCGCCCTGACCGCCAGCACAGGCAATGCCCTCGGCGCAGGCACAGGCGGCACGGCAGGCAGCATCAACGTCACCAACAATGTCGCTGGCGGCAACGTCACCACAGCCGCCCTCACCACCACAGGCGGCGCCAAAGGTGCCGGCGGCAATATTACGATGAGTGCTGCGGGCTCCGGTGTGCTCAGCACCGGCGGTGCGGCCATCACATCGACCGGCGGCGCAGGCAGCACCAGCGCAGGCGCGAATGCAGGCAGCATCACCCTGAGCGGCGGTACCGTCACTTTGGGCGCCAGCATCCTCACGGCCAACGGCGGCGCAGGCAACGGCACAGGCTTTGCTGGTGGCAACGGCGGCGCCATCAATGTCACCAGCAACACCGGCGGCATGAGCGGCACCGCTGTCGGCAACATCACCGCCAACGGCGGCGCAGGCGGCACCGGCAATGCAGCCGGCGGCAACGCCGGCACGGTCAGCCTGACCAACACGGCCGCCAGCACCGGCGTCATCAACGTGCTGCAGGCCATCAATGCGCGCACCGGCTCTTCAGCAGGCACAAGCCTGGCCGGCACGACAGGCAGCATCAGCGTCACCAACAACGCCAGCGGCGTTGCCACCACCGTCGGCGCGCTGACAACGCAAGGCCAGAACAACGGTGACGGCGGCACAGTTGCCATCACCACAAATGGTGCCCTCACGGTTGGAGGCATCGCGAGCAGCGGCGGCACAGCCCTGACAGGCACCGACGGCCGCAACGCCGGCAACATCAACCTCACCAGCGCGGGCGGCCTGACCGCCACCACACTGGCGGCCAGTGGCGGGGCCGGTGTCGGCGCCACGCAGGCCGGCGGCAACGCCGCCAGCATCACGCTGGCCAACAGCGGCAGCGGCAACATCTCCACCGGCGCCATTAGCGCCAACACCGGCAACGCCCTGCTGCTGGGCGCAGGCGGCAATGCCGGCAGCATCAGCGTGACCAACAGCGCTGCAGGCGCAGGCCTCACCACGGCAGCGCTGAGCACCGCAGGCGGTGCTAACGGCAATGGCGGCAACATCACGCTGAACTCGGCAGGTGCCCTTACCACCACCACCATCACGACGGCAGGCGGAACTGCAGCGGCCGGCACGGCAGGGCGCAATGCAGGTGCATTGAACATCGCCGCGGCGGGCCTGCTGACGGCAGGCGCGATCACTGCCAACGGCAGCGCAGGCAATGGCGCGGGCTTTTCAGGTGGCAATGGCGCAGCGGTCAACCTCACCTCCACAGGCGGCATCACCACGTCCACCATTGGCGCATCAGGTTCGGCCGGCGGTACGGGGAACTCATCGGGCGGTAACGCCGGCACGATTACGCTGGACAACAGTGTTGCGGGCAATATCCAGACGGCGGCATTGACCGCAAGCACAGGTAACGCCATAGGTACAGGCCTGGGTGGTAACGCCGGCAGTGTGAGCGTGACCAACACGTTTGCATCAGGCAATGTCACCACAGCTGCCGTCACCACCACAGGCGGCGCCAAAGGTGCCGGCGGCAATATTACGATGAGTGCTGCGGGCTCCGGTGTGCTCAGCACCGGCGGTGCGGCCATCACATCGACCGGCGGCGCAGGCAGCACCAGCGCAGGCGCGAATGCAGGCAGCATCACCCTGAGCGGCGGTACCGTCACTTTGGGCGCCAGCATCCTCACGGCCAACGGCGGCGCAGGCAACGGCACAGGCTTTGCTGGTGGCAACGGCGGCGCCATCAATGTCACCAGCAACACCGGCGGCATGAGCGGCACCGCTGTCGGCAACATCACCGCCAACGGCGGCGCAGGCGGCACCGGCAATGCAGCCGGCGGCAACGCCGGCACGGTCAGCCTGACCAACACGGCCGCCAGCACCGGCGTCATCAACGTGCTGCAGGCCATCAATGCGCGCACCGGATCTTCGGCAGGCACAAGCCTGGCCGGCACGACAGGTAGCATCAGCGCCACCAACAACGCCGCCGGCATGGCCACCACTGTGGGTGCGCTGACCACGACCGGGCAGAACAACGGCAATGGCGGCACGGTCACGGCCAGCACGGCTGGCGCCCTGACCGTGAGCGCCATCTCCTCGAACGGTGGTACCGCCCTGACAGGTACAGATGGCCGCAACGCGGGCAACATCAACCTCACCAGTGCAGGCGGTCTGACGGCCACCACATTGACCGCCAGCGGCAGCGCCGGTGTCGGCACCATCCAGGCCGGCGGCAATGCGGCCAGCAT
The DNA here is from genome assembly GCA_040388335.1 of Pseudomonadota bacterium. Classification (GTDB taxonomy): domain Bacteria; phylum Pseudomonadota; class Gammaproteobacteria; order Burkholderiales; family Burkholderiaceae_C; genus Polaromonas. The sequence goes on from JAZKCB010000066.1 coordinate 25,559, forward strand.
CACGGTGGCCAACAGCGGTAGCGGCAATATCTCTACAGGCGCCATCAGCGCCAATACCGGCAACGCCCTGCTGACAGGCGCAGGCGGCAATGCGGGCGGCATCAGCCTGACCAACAGCGCAACTGGCGGGAGCCTCACGACAGCAGCACTGAGCACAGCGGGCGGAGCCAACGGCAATGGCGGCAGCATCACCCTGAACTCGGCTGATGCCCTGACGACCACCACCATCACGACAGCAGGCGGTACTGCAGCAGTTGGCACGGCGGGACGCAATGCAGGCACGCTTGCGGCCAGCGCAGCAGGCCTGCTCACCACGGGTGCGATCACCGCCACTGGCAGCGCCGGCAACGGTGCAAGTCTGGCTGGCGGCAACGGTGCTGCAGTCAATCTCAGTTCCACAGCAGGTAATCTGGCACTGGCGGCCATCACGACCAGCGGCGGTGCGGCGGGTGCGACGGGCGTCGGTGCCGGCGGCAATGCAGGCAGTATCACGCTCAATGCAGCAGGCACCACACCCACCATCACGCTGGCGGGTAATCTGACTGCCGCCGGTGGCAACCAGACCGGCGGAGCAACGTCGGGTGCGGGTGCAGACATCCGCATCAGGAAGGATGTGCTGCTCAACGCAGCGACGATCACTGTCGACAGCCGCGGTGGCAACGCCGGTGTGGGTACGGGCGGCAACGTTCAGTTTGACGGTGCGATCAACAGCACGGGCGGCGTGCGTGCGCTTTCCATCACTGCGGGCACGGGCGATGCGACGCTGGCGGGCACTGTGGGGGCCACCAGCGCGCTGGGCAACCTGACGGTGGCAGCCAATGACATCAGTGTGGCGGCCATAGGCGGCGCTGCCGCTGGTGCTGCTGCCACCTCTTTGACTGCCACCACTACTGGCGCCGACACGGGCGACATTGCGCTGAATGGCGCCATCAACGTCACCGGGCTGACGCTGGTTGCGGCTTCGTCGATTTCCCCGGCCAACATGATCAAGGCCGGCACACTGGCTGCCACGCTGACCGGTGCAAACAGCGCGCTCAACCTCGGTACTGCGGCCAACCAGATCACCACGCTCAACGCCATCACGACGCCGGGCGGCTTCGCGCTCAACAACGGCAACAACAGCGTGACCCTGGCAGCCAACCTGTCTACCGGCAACAACGCGGTCAGCATCGACGCAGGTACAGGTACCTATACACAGGCAGCGAACATCGACATCGCAGCGGGCACAGGCGCCATCACCGTGATTGCCGATGCGGTCACGATCAACACCAACACCGGTAACAACGCTTTCACGACTTCGGGCACGCTGACGCTCAAGCCGAAGACGGCGGGCCAGGCGATGTCTGTGGCGGGCGCCTCGGTGTTTGATATTTCTGCAGCAGAAATCACGGCCATGGCTACTGGCGCCACCGGCCCCATCGTGATTGGCGATACGGCAAGCACAGGCGTGATGACCATAGGCGGTGCCGTAGGCCTGGCCGGCAAGACCCTGACGCTCAACGCCGGCTCCATCGTCGATACGGGCGTGCAGACCATCACCGCCGGCACCGTCTCGCTCAATGCCAATGGCCAGATCGGTACCAGCAGCGCCAACGGCATCGACATTGCAGCCACCAACCTGAACGTCAACACCACCGGCAACGCCAGCGCATTTGTGCGGACCGGTGCCATCAACCTCGGGCCGTCGGGCTCCAGTGTCGGCAGTGGCGTGCTTGACCTGACTGCCACCGGCAACGTCACCCAGTCGGGCGCCATCACGGCAGGCACCCTCAATGCAAAAACCTTGTCTGCCGGTGCAGCCACCATCGCACTGAACAATCCCGCCAACGACGCGGCGACGGTCAACCTGAAATCACGCAACGCCGGTGATACGGCCAATGTGGCGGGTGCCATCAGCTACACCGACGCTAACGGATTTGCAGTGGCATCTGTGGCCACCACCGGTAACGCCGCGCTGTCTGCCGGCGGCGCAGTCACCCAGTCTGGCGGCATCGCCGCAGCCGGCCTTGCATTGACCGGTACTGGCGGTGCCTACACACTCAGGAACGCAGCAAATGCGGTCACCACGCTGGCAGCCAGTACAGGCAGTGTTGATTACGCGCAGGCAGGCGCACTGACGGTTGGCGTTGTGGGCGCTACAACAGGCATCTCCACAACAGGCGTTGCTGCTGTCGAAACTACCGGCGCCGCCTCCAACCTCACCCTGGCCAATGCAGTGTCGTCCAGCGCCACCGGCAACGCCATCGTACTCAAGGCTGGCTCCGCCAATGCGGCAGGTGTTGCGACCGGCGGGCAGTTCATCAACAATGTTGGTGCGACCGGTCTGTCTGCAGTCAACGGGCGCTACGTTGTTTATTCGGGCGACCCTTCGACCACGACTGAGGCCGTCACCGGCTACAGCAAACGTTACAACGCTGACGCCACCTACGCGCCCGCAGGGACTGCCAGCACATTTGTCTACCGCATCAAGCCCACGCTGACCGTGACCGCGAACGCCGGCACCAAGGTCTATGACGCCACGTTGCCCACGCTCACCTACGGCACATCGGCCCTGATTGATGGTGACACCATTGCAACGGCGCTGGCCGGTTCGCTGGCCCGCACTGGCGGCAAAAATGTCCTGGGCGGCGACGCCATCACGCAGGGTACTTTGGCCGACCAGCTGGGCTACACCATCGTCTACGCCGGTGCGAACTACACCATCACGCCGGCAGCGATTGCAAACGTCACCGGCATCACGGCTTCCGGCAAGACCTATGACGGCAATACCTTGGCCACGCTCAATACCGGCGCTGCCGCCTTTACCGGCAAGTACGGTGGCGATGTATTGACCGCCGCCACCGCCACCGGAGCCTTCAGCGACAAAAACGCAGGCACAGGCAAGACCGTCAACATCAGCGGCATCACCCTGGGCGGTGCCGATGCCGGCAACTACACGCTGGCAACCCCGCTGGCCTCGACCACCGCCAACATCGCGCAAAAGGCGCTGGCGGTCAATGCGGCCGCAGATACCCGTACCTACAACGGTAATGCAACATCTGCCGGCACGGTTGCAGCAGTCGGCCTGGTGGGCGGCGACA
>JAZKCB010000066.1:28738-31488 GCA_040388335.1 Pseudomonadota bacterium
TCAAGCACACAGGTCTTTGACAGCAAGAACGCCGGCGCGCGAACGCTGTCCGTCAGTGCGTACACCGTTGCTGACGGCAATGGCGGCAACAACTACAGCGTGACGACCAATACCGCCGCTGGCAGCATCTCGCAGAAAGCGCTGGCTGTGACCGGCCAGACCGCGACCAGCAAGGTGTATGACACCACGGTCAACGCCGGCCTGTCGGGTGGAGCGCTCACGGGTGTGATCGGCGCCGAGAGCGTCAACCTGGTCGCGGGTATGGGCAGTTTCGCCAACAAGAATGTGGGCACCGCCAAAGCGGTGACCGTGACCGGCACGGGTCTGTCGGGTGGCGACGCCGCCAACTACACGGTTGCCAACCCGACCGGGCTGACGGCGAACATCACGCCAGCCACGATCAGCAGCGTTTCCGGCATCACCGCTTACGACAAACCCCAGGATGGCAACACATCGGCCACGCTTGGCACGGGAGCGGCAGGCTTTAACGGTCGTCTGGGCGCTGATGTTTTGACGGTTGGTGCCGCAAGCGGCAACTTTGACACCTCACTCATAGGTAACGGCAAGACAGTCAACATCAGCGGCATTGCCCTGGGCGGAACAGATGCGCGCAACTACGTCCTCGCCAATACCAGTGCAGTCACGACGGCCAGCATTCTTCCTTCAGCGGGCAGCGTGCGTCTTGGCAACGCCATGGCGACGCCGCTGCTGGAGACGGTCAAAAAGGGATGTACGGCCACCGGGGCCGATGCCGGCAACCAGGATGAAGCCTCGGTCCAGCGCAACGCCTTGCCGGGCGCCGGTGAGTCGGGCTCCCGTGGCGGTGGCGCCAGCAACATCAGCCGCAATTCGGCGGGTACCCGGAATGGGGCCTGCAGCTAGGGTTGAACAGGCAGCATCAGCTTTGGCTCTGAATAGATAAAGCTTCACAAATCGATCATTAAGCAATTAATACTTTATTTGTAATGCATTTTGCGGGTTAAGTGGCTTTTGGCTCCAAGACGCCTGAAAAAAAGCCTCGACCAGGCAAAAACCGGCTTTTCGGGGTATTTTTGAGGGTGTTTTATGCCTCAAACCCAATAAACACGGGCGTGAGCAGCTACTGATTCAATAGCAAATTCAAGCCGCCATCAATCCGCAGGGACACGCTGTCCTGTTGCGGTCAGGCGAGCTATCTGCCGGTCATGCCAGCGCGCCAGCAGCACAACGCCGACGACCGCACCAATCAGCGCAAAAAACATGTCCGACTGCGTGTCCCACGGGTCGCCCTGCGTGCCGAGGAAATCGGTGGCGCCTCCGCCAGCGGCCAGCGCCGCCCACCATTCGATCAATTCATAGAACGCACTGATGGCCATGGCCACGCAGCCCGACAGAAAGGCCGCCATGGGCCGACTGCTCAGGTAGGCGCGCCGCAGCAGGATCTCGCGCGCCAGCATGGCAGGTACCAGGCCCTGCATGAAGTGGCCGATCTTGTCGTAAGGGTTACGGCCCAGGTGCAAGACATCCTGCAGCCAGAAGCCGAAGGGCACACGCGCATAAGTCCAGGCGCCGCCAAAAATCAGCACCAACGCGTGCACGGCAATCAGCACATAGAGCAGCGTGCTCAGTGGAAAGCGCTTGTACGTCCAGATCAGGACCGGCGCAGCAATCACGGCGGGCGCCACCTCCAGCACCCAGGTGCCGCGATCGTAAGGCGCGATGCCTGACCAGGCGAGGGTTGCCAGCACCAGCAGGCCCAGCACTGTCAGCAGGCGCGAATCAGCCATGCGAGGCGATGACCGGTTCGCAACGCACTTCGGTCTTCACCGAGTTTGCGATAAAGCATTCCTCGTGGGCCTCATGGTGCAGGGCGTCGAGTTCGGCACGCGTCGGTACCCGCTCGCCCGAGAAGACAACTTTGGGCCTCAAGGTAACGAGGGTCATCGCCAGCTTGCCTTCGGCGTTTTTGGCCATCACGCCGCTGGCCTTGTCGGTATAGCTGTCCACGCAGAATTTGCGTTTGCCGGCGATCGACAAAAACCACAGCATGTGGCAGCTCGAGAGCGACGCGACAAACGCTTCTTCAGGGTCGACCGCCGATGCATCTGACCAGGGCAGCGGCACGACCTGCGGCGATGAAGAGCCCGCCACGTCAATGCCGCCATCAAACCGCAGCATGTGCTTGCGGCTGTAGCGGCCAGACGCGAAATCCGCATCGCCGCGCTCCCAGACAATTTCAGCGGTATAGATAGACATGATGTAAATCGGTGTGGTGGAAAAGCTCAGCAAAAAAATTGCAGCAGCGCATCCGCGGTGGCTTGCGGCTGCTCTTCGGGAATGAAGTGGCCCGAAGCCATGGCATGGCCGATGACCACGCCGCTGCACTGCGCCTGCCATAGCGTCATCGGGTCGAACAGGCGGTTCACCACGCCACGCTCACCCCACAGCACCAGCATGTCGCAGCGAATCTTGTCGCCGCGCGTGCGGCTGTCGCGGTCATGTTCAAGGTCGATACCGGCGGCGGCGCGGTAATCCTCACATGCCGAGTGCAACGCCTCTGCGTTGCAGAAGCAGCGCTCGTATTCACCCAGTGCTTCCGGCTCGATGTAGCCCAGGCCGTCACTGCCCCATCCGCCCAGCTTGGCGTGCAGGTAGGCTTTGGCGGTCTCGGGGTGGTTGGCCCCCATCATGATCTCGGGCAGCGGTGATGGCTGCAGCATGTGGAACCAGTGGTAGTAGGCGCGTGCAAACTGCATGTAGGGCGCCGTCAT
>JAZKCB010000067.1:0-9376 GCA_040388335.1 Pseudomonadota bacterium
GTCATGAATCGCGAACAGGCCTGTGCCGAGCCGCGAATAAAACACCATGACCGCCGCGATGAGGGTTATGGCGGCTACCAGCAGCGCCAGCAGATAGAAGGTGCCGGAGGGGCTGGGGCCGATTTCAGGCACGACGACCGAGCTCATGTACACACCCGGCCCGCCGTCGATGGGCGTGTTGAGGATGATGGTCGCCACCACAAAGGTCATGGCCAGCGTCAGCAGGCTAAACAGCTCGGCGCGCACGCTGCGTACCCGGAAGGCCACCGCGCCGAGAAAGGCCCCCGCAAGCGCCGGAACGATGGCGGCAAAAGGCAATGTCCACAAAAATGGCACGTCCATCTTGGTCGCCAGTGTCGCCGTGGTGTACATGCCGATGCCGAAAAATGCACCGTGCCCGAAAGAGAAATAGCCCGAATAACCCGACAGCAGGTTCCATGAAGTCGCCAGCGCGATCCAGTGGAAGACGAGGTAAAACAGCGACTCGTAAAACGCCGGCAGCTTGAGCCAGGGCACGATGGCCAGCCCGGCGAGCGCAATGAGGATCAGGAGGATGGAGCGCTTCATCATGCCCTCCCCGGCCGCGCGAGCAGCACGACAATCAATAGTGAAAACGATACCAGCGGCGCCCATGCAGGCGCCGTGATGGCCATGGTCAGCGCTTCCGTCACGCCGATGATGCAGCCCGCAATCAGCGGACCCATCGGCCGGCCCAGCCCGCCCAGCATGACGCAGGCAAACACGACGCCGACCCAGGTGTAGATCTGCGAAGGTGCGAGGGTGTAGGTCAGCGCCAGGCAGGCGCCGGCGATACCGGCAAGCGCCGCATTCAGGCCCGACAGCCCCAGCGCCAGCGCGTTCTGGTTGATGCCGAAGGCCGCTGCAATCGGCGCGTCCTCAGCCGCAGCGCGCATGGCCTTGCCCAGATCGGTTCGCTGCAGGGCAAACCACACGGCAACGGCAATGCCCACGCCCAGGCCCAGCGTGATCATTTCAGGCAGCGGAAAAAACAGCGGGCCAATGCGCAGCTTGTGTTCGGCGTAGCTGGACTCCAGCTTTCGGTAGTCTGCCGTCCAGACCCACTGGATCAGCGCCTCGATGATGACCGTCACGCCAAAGGTCACCAGCAGCGAATTGAAGGGGCTGATCTCGAAACGCGCGAGCACCCAGTGCATGCCCGCACCCAGCACGAAAAACAGCGGAACGATCAGCAGCAGCGTCAGCAGCGGATCAATCCCCTGGAACGTCGACAGCTGGTAAGTGAGGTAGGCCCCCAGAAAGGCCAGCGCAAAATGCGCCAGGTTGATCTGCTTCAACATGCCCCAGGACAGGCTCAGGCCGAGCCCGAGCAAGCCATACAAAGCGCCCGTAAAAAGCCCGGTAAGAATCGCCTGCGTTAATAACGTTGCGCTTGGTATGTACATCGTCTCAAGTGCCTCAGCTCATCAGCTTCGCACCAGGCGCAGCACCTTCTTTGGGCCACACCGTGACCCACTTGCCGTTCTGGACCTGCTTGATACGGGTGTTGTCGGCGCCATAGTTGCCGCGCTCGTTGAAGCGCAATTTGCCCTGGATGGTGTCGACCTGGTTGGCCTTGAGCCACGCTGCGATAGCCTTGTCGTCAAGGGACTTCGTGCCCTTGACACCAGCCTCGATGATTTGCCAGGCTGTGTACGATGCCGCCGCCTGTGTCTCTGCCGTGGTATCGGGCAGGTTGCCTGCGATGGCGCGTGCGTGGAACACGCGGCAGAACTCTGCAGCCGAGGGGTTCAGCGTGTACGGTGCCTGGTCTTCAAAAATGGTGGCCGCCAGCGCGCCATTGGCTTCAGGTGCCTTGAGCATGGGCGCAGGTGACGGGTACTGGTGAAAACTCAGCTTCGGCTTGTAGTCGATCTTTTTCATCGCATCGAGCAGCTGGTTGCTTTCGAGACCGAGCGAGCCAACCCACAGGAGGTCAGGGTTGGCTTCCTTGATGCGTCCGGCAATCGGCCCGAAATCGCGGTTGCCGAAATCCCATTCGAGGAACAGCACTTCCTTCAGGTTGCGCTTCTTCGCGACTTCACGCGCGCCGACGGACACAAAATGAACCGACGGGAACTTGCTGGTGACGATGGCGATGGTTTTAGGTGGCTTGGGTGACGTTGCAGCGAGATCAAACACCAGGTTGGGGTTGCTGATCTCGGGGTTGGGGCCGAGCGTCCATGCGGGGAATTGCATGTCGTATTTGGCCTGGCTCGGGATGCCGAAGGTGTGGTGCACCAGCGTCTTGTTGTAGCGTTGCGCCACGCCCATCGCCGACAAAATATTGCCCGTAGCATAGGGGCCAATCAGCAGGTCCACCTTGTCGGAGGTGATGAGCTGCTCGTACAGCGTGCGTGCCAGGTCAGGTTTGGACTGGTCGTCTTTCAGCACCCACTCGACCGGCCGGCCCAGCAAGCCGCCGCGCTTGTTGATGAGGTCGACAAAAATCTCGCCGGTGAACTTGTGCACCAGGCCGGTGGAAGACAGCGGGCCCGTGAGTGCCAGCGTGCCGCCGATGCGGATGGGCGCGCCGGACGGGGTCTGGGCGCTTGCCTCCGAAGACCACAAGGCACCGCTGGCGATGGCGCCTGCGGCAGTTACGAATGAGCGGCGATCAATGGTCATTGCTTGTCTCCTGTGTTTTGGCTGTTGCCAAATTGTTTATGTTGCGAACGGAAAACTGGAACCGAAAACTGAAACGGCCCGTGGCGCGACTGTAATGGCCGCAGGCGTTTTCAGACACGGTGAAAACACCAGCCATCAAATTACGCAAGGGTTTCTTACTAGACGATCGCCTGTGAGCGCACCGGAAATACCTCTACATCTCCAGCACGACACAACACGGCAACGCCGCACGGACTTGTGCGTTTTATGCGCCGTCGACAATCTTGTTGGACAGGATGCCGATCTTCTCGATCTCGACTTCGCAGACATCGCCGGCCTTCATCCAGACCTGCGGCTTGCGCGCCATGCCGACGCCTGCAGGCGTGCCGGCAATGATGATGTCACCCGGCTGCAGCTCAAACGGCTCGGAGCAGACAGACACCAGCGTGGCCACGTCAAAAATCATGTCGTTGGTGTTGGCATCCTGCAGCACCTGGCCATTGAGGCGGGTCTGCAGCTTCAGGCCCTTGGCGCCGGGTGGCAACTCATCGGCAGTCACGAACTCGGGGCCGAACGAACCCGAGCGATCAAAGTTCTTGCCCATCATCCACTGCGCAGATTTCATCTGGTAGTCGCGGATGGAACCATCATTGAACACCGAATAACCGGCGACATGGTCGAGCGCCTTGTCCTTGCTGATGTAGCGGCCGCCCTTGCCGATGACGACCAGCAACTCGCCTTCATAGTCGAACTGCTCAGACACGTGCGGGCGCTCCAGCGCAACGTTGTGGCCGACCCATGAGCTTGGGAAGCGGTGAAAGAGCACCGGATAGGTCGGTGCTGCAAATTTGCTTTCAGCCGCGTGGTCGGTGAAGTTCAGGCCGACGGCAATCGCCTTGGAGGGTGCCTGCACAGGCGGCAGGTACTGGATGCCGGCCAGCGGCATGCGGTTCTTCGATGCCTCACCAACACGTTTTGCAGCAGCCATCGCTTCAGCGCCACCGCGCAGCAGTTCGTCCAGCGTTGCGGGTTGGCCCTCTGCCGTGAGGTTGACGAGTTCCTGGCCGATACGCATGCCGAGGGCGGGTTTGCCGTTGTGGCTGAAAGCAATAAGTCGCATTGTTGGTCGCTAGGGTTGGTTAAAGGAAAAAAACGAAAAAGAAAACAGATCGGGTCGGCTCAGACCTGATCAGGCAGAGGCCACGGCTTGCGCCACTTTGGCTGCTTCTGCAGGTAGCAATTCGGCTGCGGGCAAGACTTCGAAGTTGGTCACAAAGTCCTCTGGCACCGCAGGGCCCCAGACATAGAAGGAGTCCTCCGGGTGGCTGTTCGATGACTTCCACTCAAAGTCGCCGGGGACGAAGTCGATGTCAAACGAATATTCGAAGTAGCTGCCCCAGGGATCACGCGCGTAATAAAAGTAGTTGGACCCCAGCACGTGCCGGCCCACACCCCAGCCGCGCGTGTAGCCGGCAGACAGCATCTGCTCCATGCCCAGGCCCACTTCATCAATGCTGCCGACATCCCAGCTGGCGTGGTGCATGCCCCCGGCGCTGGACTTGGCCAGTGCAATCAGGTGGTGGTCGCTGCCGTGGATGCCATGCATGAATGCCACCACGTCTTCAGAGCGGTCGCTCAGGCGCAGGCCCAGCGCGTCCTCAAAAAACTTGACGGCCCCCAGCACGTCGGGTGAAAACATCAGCGCATGCGACAGGCGGCGCGGATGCACCCTGGGTGCGATCTTGCGGTTCCAGGCCTTGCCTGCGCCCTTCTCCACCTGCCGCTTGGGCAGCGGCACGGACTCGGTGTCGGGCGAGCTTTTGTAATTGACGGCAATCTGGATGGCATAACCATCCGGATGCGTGATCCAGAAACCTTCGTCATTGCCCAGCGGATGCGGTGCGCGCTCGGCAATGCCCAAAGACTTGATGCGTGCGCGGATAGGGCCAAGGTCTTCAGCGAAACAGGCAAAGCGCAGGTACTGCAGCTTCTTGGGGCCGGGCGCCTGAAAGATGGAACCCCAGCGGTGCGGGTGCCCGAAGGTGTACAAGTCCAGTTGCTGGCCTTCTGTTCGCACGTCGAGGCCGAAGGCGTCATAAAAACGTTTCGCCTCGTCCAGGTCGGGGACGGTAAAGACAAACCTGTCCAGCGAATGCACGCCGTGCAAGCCTGCGCGGCCCTTGCTTTTTTCAGTCCTTAGATCTGTCGTCATCTTTGTCTCCAGCGTGGTTTGCAGCGGGCGATTGAAATAATATATTATTTGATTGATACTATATAAGCACGTCAATCAAACCTTCTAAGGGTTTCCATCTATGGGTGATTACCTAAGCGCGCCTTCCAAAAGCAAGGGCCAGACACGTCAGGTCTTTGAGCGCCTGCGCGCCGACATCCTGGGCGGCAAATTGCCACCGGGCGCCAAGCTGAACATCGCCGCGCTGGCTGAAGAGCTGGAAGTCAGCGCCGGTGCGGTGCGTGAAGGCCTGGCCATGCTGGAGGCCGAGGCGCTGGTGGTGTCAGAGCCCGCCCGCGGCTACCGCGTCAGCCCGGTGTCGGTCGACGAATTGCTGGAGCTTGTGCAGGCACGTGTCGAGATCGAAAAGCTCTGCATCGCGGAAGCCATTCGCCATGGCGGCCTCGAGTGGGAAGGCGCCATCGTGGCGGCGTTTCACCGCCTGACGCGTACCGCCGAGCGCGACCCGGCATCACCGGGCATCCTGAACCCTGAATGGGCGGCAGCGCATGCGGAGTTTCACCGCGCTGTTGTCAGCGGCTGCCCCAACCGCTGGCTGCTGCGCATGCACGAAACCCTGTACCAGCAGAGCGAGCGTTACCGCCAGCTGACCGCACCGCTGATAGGCGTTGAACGTGACGTGGAGGGAGAACACAAGGCCATGCTGGAGGCGGTGCTGAACCACGACATCCTCAAGACACAAAACCTGATGTCGGCGCACCTGAAGGCGACGGCCACACAGCTGCTCAATTCGCCCCACCTCGCGCAGCAAACCGCCTAATTGACTTTTCTGAACGTCAGGTTGATGCGGCGACTGCCCGTCAGCGGATGTTCACCGTCAGCCAGGGGCGCAATGCCATGGTATGCCAGCCGCGACGCGCCGCCCCACACCACGACATCACCGCTGGCAAGCCGAAAGCGCTGCGGTTTGTCAGCGCGCTTGTCGGTACCAAAAAGAAAGGTGGCCGGCAGGCCGATCGACACCGACACGATAGGCGCGCCCATGTCTTTCTCGTCACGGTCCTGGTGCAACGACAATTTGGCGCCTGGCGCGTAGCTGTTGACCAGACAGGCGTCCGGATCAAAACCCGGATAGCCGGCAGCTTCAGCCGCACGCCTTGCCAGCTCGCGCCATGGCCCAGGCATTGCAGGCCAGGGTTTGTTGGATATCGGGTCTCTCGCCTGGTACCGGTAGCCGCGCGTGTCGGAGACCCAGCCCAGCGGGCCACAGTTGGTCATGGCCACCGACATGGTGTAACCGCCGGGTGTGACGAGATGACGCAGGGGCGCCTCGCCAATCACCGCTTTAAAGGCCTGCAGCAGCACAACCTGCATGTCCAGCGCAAACCCGCGCAGCAACACCGCGCCCGGGGCCATGGGCACTTGCCCCGGGGCCGGGGGCTGGTCTTCAAAAAGGTCTGCGGTCATATATTGGTGTTGTGATCCCGGCCCGATCCGGAATCCATGCCTCTACCGTAGCAGACGTTCACGCAGGCACAGATCGGTTGCCGATCAGTTCGGCAACAAGCGGCGGCGGCCTACCCCTGCGGCGAATTTGCCAGCCCACAATGCCTCATGCAAAAACGCAGCCGTACCCTCGTCATCGCCCTCGCCTCCTTTCTCACCGCATGTGCAACCGTCTTGCTTGTATTGAACTTCACTGCAGGCGAAAAGCATGTCTCGCAGCAACTGCCCCGCCTTTACAGCACCGCTGATCCGCAATTCATGCGGGCCATGGGCAGCCTGCTGGGCCCCGGCATCAGCACGGGCAACAAGGTGACCGAGCTGCTCAACGGCGAGCAGATATTCCCGGCCATGCTGGGCGCCATCAACAGCGCACAGAAAACCATCACCTTTGAAACCTACATCTATTGGACTGGCGATATCGGCAAGCAGTTTGCCGATGCGCTGGCGGCAAAGGCGCGCGCCGGCGTGAAGGTGCATGTGCTGCTTGACTGGGTGGGCAGCGGCAAGATAGACCAGCAGTTGCTCGACGAGATGACATCTGCCGGGGTGCAGGTACGCAAGTTTCACAAGCCCGCCTGGTACAACCTCGCCCGCCTGAACAACCGCACCCACCGCAAACTGCTGGTGGTGGACGGCAGCACCGGCTTTACGGGTGGCGTGGGTATTGCCCCCAAATGGACGGGCGCAGGGCAGGACGCTGAACACTGGCGTGATTCGCACTTCATCGCCCAGGGACCGGTGGTGTCACAGATGCAGGCCACCTTCATGGACAACTGGCTCAAGGTGACAGGCCAGGTGCTGCATGGCGAGCCGTATTTTCCGGCGCTTAAACCCATGGGCAACAGCAGCGCGCAGATGTTTTCGAGCTCGCCTTCGGGAGGCGCAGAAAGCATGGAGCTCATGTACCACATGGCCATCACCGCGGCACAGACCAGCATTGATTTGTCAATGGCCTACTTTGTGCCCGATGAGTTGAGCCTGCGCATCATGCGTGATGCCCTCAAGCGCGGCGTGCGTATCAGGATCATCACCGCAGGGCCCATCACCGACACCGAAACCGTTCGGGCAGCTGGCCGCTCCACCTGGGGTGAGCTGCTGGAGGCCGGCGCGCAGATTCATGAATACCAGCCCACCATGTACCACTGCAAGGTCATGATTGTTGACGGCCTGGCGGTATCCGTGGGTTCGACCAATTTCGACAGCCGGTCGTTTCGCCTCAATGATGAGGCCAACCTCAATATTTACGATGCAGCATTTGCGGCCCGGCAGACACAGGTGTTTGAGCAGGACCTGACGCGCGCGCGCCGCGTCACCCTGCAGGAATGGCAACAACGGCCGCTGACTGAAAAGATGCATGAATGGCTCACGTCCGTCCTGCATTCGCAGCTCTGAACCCGTGCCCGGGCTTCGAGGCGGCCGCAGGTAGCTGAAATTACGGGCATTGCCCGCTGCCGAAGCCGTGGCGCGCAGCTGCTGGCCGGAAACGGTCGCGCCTGCGGCGCAGTTTTTTAAAAAGCCGCCTGGACAGCAGCCGCAACAGGATGCGGCGAGATACGTACAGGACGTGAAGGCTGCATGACACGCGCCGGAACCACCACGGCATGCACCGGTGTCAGGTCTGCCGGGGCCATCACGTCTTTCGGCAAGTGCTCGGCCAGCTGCACAAAACGGCTGGCGATGCGCGGACAAACCCAGTGCCGCACCCAGCGCGAGAGCGCAATGCGGTGGTCGCCCTTGCGCAGCGTGGCGGCAAACGCGGGGTTGCTGAAAGCTGAATGCACGCGGTCTTCAACGAGTGGCGTGGCCTCATCGGCCACCCAGTCCAGAAACCTGGCTGACAGCTTGAACGGGCTGGTCTTGAGCAGCTCCGTCACCAGATCGTCCAGCGCCGACACTGCGATGAGTGCGGCTTCTTGCGGGGCGATGATGCTTGTGCGGATCATGGAAGCCATATTGCGCCGGCGCGGTGACATGGGCGTGTCAGACAAATTCGACACCCTTGAATTTGAACGTAAAAACAACAGGTGCTATCCCGCAGCGAACCGCTCCGGAAAATCAGACGCATGATGAAGAGCATGAACCTTTTGCAAGTCCTGCAGGTACTGAGTGCGCTGCCATCGCTGGGTGGTGATGGGCTGCGCCCTTTGCGCACTGGGTGCGGCGGCTTGTGCGATGGTGTTTCTGGCGCCAGATGATCAGGGCAAGCAGGTTTGAGATGGATCCCCGGATCCAGATCCGGGATAACAGGAGTCCCGCCGTCCGCAAGCTCTGCTTCTCAGGACCTCAAAGCGCGGGCGGTGCTTCTGGCGGCGCACCGCCGCCCAGTGTTTCCACCAGATAGTCGATAAACACCCGCACCTTGGGCGAGAGGAACTTGCGGCTCAGGTAGACCGCATAGACATGCGACTCGTCACGCTTCCAGCCTTCGAGCAGCGGCACCAGCGCGCCGCTGGCCAGGTCATCGGCAATGATGAAGTCGGGCTGCGAGATGATGCCGCCGCCGGCCACCGCCAGCTGGCGCAGCAGGTCACCATTGTTGGCATGCACCTTTGGCTCGATGCGCACGGTTTGCTCTGCGCCCACGTCATCGCGAAAGGTCCAAGTATCGCCGGTGGCCAGCAGTGAATAAGCCAGCGTGTCGTGGCTGGCCAGGTCTTCAGGTGTTTCAGGCGAACCGCACCGCGCAAGGTATGACGGCGCTGCGCAGACCACGATGCGCACAGGCGCAATCTTGCGGGCGATCAGGTTCTGGCTCGGCGACGCGCCAATACGCACGGCCACGTCTATGCCTTCGTTCACGAGATCAACCGTGCGGTCGCTCAGGTCGATATCCAGCCGCAGGCCGGGGTAACGCTCCCTGAAGGCCGGCAGAATGCGCGAGAACTCGCGCAAGCCGTAAGACAACGGCACACTGATGCGCAGCAGGCCGGTGGGCTGGGTCGACGCACTGCCGATCACGGCTTCGGTCTCGGCGATGTCAGTCAATATCTGCTGGGCACGCTCGTAAAACGCCCGTCCCTGCTCCGTCATCGACAGCCGCCGCGTCGTGCGCTG
>JAZKCB010000068.1:0-2823 GCA_040388335.1 Pseudomonadota bacterium
TGGGTATCGACGAGTTCCTGCTCATCCAGTGGCTGGCACCCTTCGCCAGTGAAGCGCCGGCAGTGGTGATCGCCGTGCTGTTTGTCCTGTCCGGCCGCGCCGAAGGTGGCTTGACCACAATGATCAGCGACAAGATCAACCAGTGGACCCTGCTGGTGGGAATGCTGCCGCTGGCCATGAGCGTAGGTGCCGGCAGCTTGACATTGCTGCCACTCGACGCGCGCCAGCACGAGGAGTTCTTCCTTACTGCCGCTCAGTCGCTGTTTGGCGTGTCCTTATTGCTCCGGCTGCGCTTCAGCTTGCTGTCTGCGGTCGTGCTGTCGGCACTCTTCTTGGTGCAATTGGTGATCGCTTTCGTCTTTCGCAACGAAGTAGCCCGCGCGATCGAGTCGCTGACTATGCTCGGCTGGCTGTATCTGGCCTTGGCCGCAATCATCTTCGCGTTTGGTGCACCCAGTGCATGGCGCGCGGCTTTTCAGCTGCAAGCTGCGATTGACAAGCAAAAACTGCCTGCGGCGGCGACGGCAGGCTCAGGTCCGGGTGATGCCGCACCCAAAGCATGAAATGCGATGGCGAGACGAAATCTCGCATGCCACCTTGCTTCGGAACCCTTGAGAAGCTAGTCGCTCCTCACGGCAGCCCCGCATTCGGCTGCGGGCTGGAATCTTAGATTTTCAAGCTTTAACAATTCCCTACATCAACCTGAATCGCCCCGGGTTTGAACTGACCCCCAGAAGTTGGACAACTTTCAAGGGGCTCCATGCAGAAGTATCAAACAGGTAGTTGCGGTTACACGCTTCATCGAGAGTGTTTCCAAGAATCCGACTCAGCACCTCGGCCACAATTAGAGCCAGCACAACACCCCAGTGGTACGCAACAGCTGGACAAGCGTAACACGCAAGCTCATACCCAGCGCTGTCAGATGTGGAACTCCTTAGCGAAACTCGCTGCTAAAAAATCATACGCAGACCGGCACGAACCGTGGTGGCGGTACGCTGGCCACCGGATTGCGCGCGCGGGTAGAAGGTTCGTGAAACATCGACATAGGGTGCGACCCGGCGGTTGAATTCATACCGTGCCTGAAGGCCGGTGTCGGCCTGGTAGGGCCCCCGGCGCACGGTGGGGTTGAGGTTGGAGGCCGACCACTCGACGTTGATGTAGGGACGCGCGATGAATCGGTTGGTGAGCAGGAAGTCGTATTCAAAGCGGGTGCGGGCAGACACCTTGCCATCGTTACGGACAAAAAGCTTCAGGTCGACGTCAAAGGCGTAGGGCGCAAGGCCGCGCACGCCCACGGCGAGGTAGTCGCGCTGCCCGGGTCGCTCGTCATGACGCAGGCCCACCTGCGCGTCCCAAAACGGGGCGATGTAGCGGCCATAGAGCAGTTGCAGTTCCGAAGCTTCGGTTCGTCCACCTGTGCGTTCTCCGTCGAACTGGTACCACAGGCGATTGAAGTCGCCGCCGACCCAGCCATCGACAGCTAGCGACTGGCTTGAACCCGCCTGGCCACGTATCTTGCCGGTTCCGGCTTCGACCTTGGTGTAGGAATAAATCGACTCATCTTCGACCGCCTGCGCAGACAGGGCGGAAAGGCTGAGGACGGCGGCAGCGAGCCAGCGCACCGACGCTATAGGTTTGAGATTGTTGTTCATTGTGGTTAGGTTCAAGCTACTTCGACCAGGCGAAACATGCCGGTCGCTGCATGGTACAAAAGATGGCAGTGGAAAGCCCAGGTGCCTTCGTCCTCGTAGGTGACATCGAGTTCCACCGTTTGCGCCGGCGGCACGATGATGGAGTGCTTGCGCGGAGCGAAGGCGCCGTTGCCATTGACCAGTTCCATATACACACCGTGCAGGTGCATCGGGTGCTCCATCATGGTTTCATTGACCATCTTGATGCGCACACGCTCCCCCAGGCCCATCTTGAAGGGCTTGGACTCGGAAAGCTTTTTGCCGTTGATCGACCAGAAATATCGCGTCATGTCGCCGGTCAGCCGGACCAACAGCTCCCTTTCCGGTGCCCGGTTGTCCGCGTTGCGGGTGGCGGCACGCAGCAACGTGTATTTCAGCCGGCGCAGGCCGTCTGCCTCGACTGGCGCGACGACCGGGGCGGAGCCCGACGCGTCAGCCATTCGAGACATGCCTGCCATGGAGTCCGCCGGATTGGCGGGCGCTGCCATGCCAGGCATGTCGGCCATGGCCTTGTCGGCAGGCTTCGAAGCCATGGCCATCGACCCGCCTGGCGAAGTGGCGACCGGTTTGCCCATATCCACACCTGCCATGCCGGCCATACCAGCCATACCAGCCATACCAGCCATACCAGCCATACCAGCGTCTGCAGCGGGTTTGGCGTCCATACCCGGCATGCCTGCCATGCCTGAAGCATCAGCCGCGCCGCTCATGTCCATGCCAGCCATGCCCATGTCGTCCATCGTACGCACGGGCTTCGGACCCATGTCGGGCACCGGGGCGCTCATGCCCAGCTCCGGAGCCAGCGTTCCGAGCGCGTAACCGATGCGTGCGATGGTCGGCACAAAAATGCTGTAGGCCTTTGCTTCCCTGGGCTGCACGATCACGTCGTAGGTTTCACCGTTGCCGATGCGGAATTCATCGACTTCGACAGGGCTGACGTTCTGGCCGTCGGCCTGCACCACCGTCATGGGCAGGCCTGGAATCCGAACATCGAACATATTCATCGGCGAGGCGTTTATGAAGCGCAGTCGCACACGTTCGCCGGGCTTGAACAGCGCGGTCCAGTTTTCGGCGGGTTTTTTGCCCGCCATCAGGAAAGTCCACTCGTCGCCGCCATCGCTGAAGTCGGTCG
>JAZKCB010000069.1:0-2849 GCA_040388335.1 Pseudomonadota bacterium
CGTGCATGGCGTGCTGCTGCTCGACAAGCCGCTGGGCCTGTCGAGCAACCAGGCCTTGCAGAAGGCCAAATGGCTGCTGCGTGCCGACAAGGCCGGCCATACCGGCACGCTGGACCCGCTGGCAACCGGCGTGTTGCCGCTGTGTTTTGGCGCAGCGACCAAGTTCAGCCAGATCCAGCTGGATGCTGACAAGACCTATGAGGCGCTCATCGTGTTGGGGAAAAAAACCAGCACCGGCGATGCGGAAGGCGATGTGATTGAAACCCGGCCTGTGCCCGCCATCACGCCGGAACTGTTGGCTGATTTGACCCAACGTTTCACCGGCCCGCTGGCGCAAATCCCGCCCATGTATTCGGCGCTCAAAAAGGACGGCAAGGCTCTCTACGAGTACGCCCGCAAGGGTGAAGAGGTCGAACGCGAAGCCCGCCACATCGTCATTCACGAATTGAAGCTGACCCCGACCACCGATGTGTCGGGTCAACCCGCCGTCTGGCTGGTGGCCCGATGCAGCAAGGGCACCTACATCCGCACTTTGGGCGAGGACATTGCCGAAGCCATGGGCTGCGGCGGCCATCTGGGCTCGCTCAGGCGCGTTGAAACCGGTGGTTTTGTGGCTGGCGACTGCGTCAGCCTGGCCGCTCTCGAAGCCATGACGGAGCCTGAACGCGAAGCGCGCCTGCTTCCTTCCCAGTCTCTGGTGGCTGCGTACCCATCTGTCACACTGGACGCCGACAATGCAGGGCGTTTCCTCAGCGGCCTGCGCCGCCGCGGCGAGCCCGGCCAGTTTGGCGCCGATGCGCCGCTGGTACAGGTGTACGGTTCCCAGCCAAAAGCATTCCTGGGCTCGGCCCATATCACCGCCGATGAACTGATTCCCCAGCGCCTGCTGAGCCCCATCGAGATCCAGAACATCCTGCAGGCCGCCGCCGCACATGCAGCGCCGGCCAGTCCCGTACCAGCCTTTCAACATTAACCCCCAACGATTTTTAGTTTCCAGCCTCCAGAAAGCCAACCATGAGCCACAAACAAATCCGCAATATTGCGATCATCGCCCACGTCGACCACGGTAAAACCACCATGGTTGACCAGTTGCTCCGCCAGTCCGGTACCTTTGCCGAACACGAAAAAGTCGTCGACACCGTGATGGACAACAACGCAATCGAAAAAGAACGCGGTATTACCATCCTGGCCAAGAACTGTGCCGTGACCTGGGAAGGCACGCACATCAACATCGTCGACACCCCGGGCCACGCCGACTTCGGCGGTGAAGTGGAGCGTGCCCTGTCCATGGTGGACGGCGTCGTGCTGCTGATCGATGCGCAGGAAGGCCCCATGCCCCAGACGCGTTTCGTGACCAAAAAGGCACTCGCGCTCGGCCTCAAGCCCATCGTGGTGGTCAACAAGGTGGACAAACCGGGTGCCAACCCGGACAAGGTCATCAACGCCGCTTTCGACCTGTTCGACAAGCTGGGCGCGACCGATGAACAGCTCGATTTTCCTGTGGTTTACGCTTCAGGCATCAACGGCTGGTCTTCGCTTGAAGAAGGCCCCCCCAACGAGCAGTGGGGCCCCGACATGTCGGCGCTCTTCAACACCATCCTCAAGCACGTGCCCGCACAAAGCGGCGACCCGGAAGCGCCACTGCAGCTGCAGATCTCCGCGCTCGACTTCTCGACCTTTGTTGGCCGCATCGGCGTTGGCCGCATCAGCCAGGGCACCATCAAACCCATGATGGACGTGGTCGTCATGGAAGGCCCGGACGGCAAGGCCGTCAAGGGTCGTATCAACCAGGTGCTGACATTCCAGGGCCTGGAGCGTGTGCAGGCGACTGAAGCCGGCCCGGGCGAGATCGTGCTGATCAACGGCCTGCCGGAAATCGGTATCGGCGTGACGATTACCGACCCGACCAACCCGGCGCCGCTGCCCATGCTGAAGGTCGATGAGCCAACCCTGACCATGAACTTCTGCGTCAACACCAGCCCGCTGGCCGGCCGCGAAGGCAAGTACGTCACCAGCCGCCAGATCTGGGACCGCCTGCAGAAAGAGCTGCAGCACAACGTCGCGCTGCGCGTCAGCGAAACCGACGAAGAAGGCATTTTTGAAGTCATGGGCCGTGGCGAGTTGCACCTGACCATCCTGCTGGAAAACATGCGCCGTGAAGGCTTTGAAATGGCCGTGTCCAAGCCACGCGTGGTGATGAAGGACGTCAACGGTGAAAAGCATGAGCCTATCGAGCTCGTGACGGCCGACATCGAAGACCAGCACCAGGGCGGCGTGATGCAGGCGCTGGGCGAGCGCAAGGGCGAACTGGTGAACATGGACCCGGACGGCCGCGGCCGCGTGCGTCTTGAGTACCGCATACCGGCGCGTGGCCTGATCGGTTTTACCAACGAATTCCTGAATCTGACCCGCGGTTCCGGCCTCATCAGCAATATTTTTGACAGTTATGAAGCCCACAAGGGTGACATCGGCGGCCGCAAGAATGGCGTGCTGATCTCCATGGACGACGGCGAAATCTTCACCTACGCCCTGGGCAAGCTGGACGACCGCGGCCGCATGTTCGTGAAGGCGAACGATCCGGTGTACGAAGGCATGATCGTCGGCATCCACAGCCGCGACAACGACCTGGTGGTGAACGCCACGCGTACCAAGCAGCTGACCAACTTCCGCGTGTCCGGCAAGGAAGACGCGATCAAGATCACGCCGCCTATCGAGTTGACGCTGGAATACGGCGTCGAGTTCATCGAGGACGACGAGCTGGTCGAAATCACACCGAAGTCGGTTCGCCTGCGCAAGCGCCACCTCAAGGAAAGCGAACGCAAGCGCGCTGGAAGGTAAGCCCCCACGCT
>JAZKCB010000070.1:0-19417 GCA_040388335.1 Pseudomonadota bacterium
CAGATGGGCCCGCTGGTCAGCCAGAGCCACCGCGCCTCGGTTGAAAAATATGTGCAGCTCGGCATTGACGAAGGTGCAAAGGTCCTGTTTGGCGGCGTGCGTCCACAGGGACCGACCTATGACAAGGGCAGCTACTTCACACCGACCGTCATGGAAGGCCTGCCCAACAGCGCCCGCATGTGCCAGGAAGAAATCTTCGGCCCGGTGCTGGCCATGCTGCCGTGGAGCGATGAGGCCGACCTGATTGCCCAGTGCAATGACAACGTCTATGGCCTGGCGTCCGGCATCTGGACCAAAGACTACAAAACCGTGTGGCGTCTTGGCCGCGCGCTGCAGACTGGCACGGTCTGGGTCAACACCTACAAGGTGTTTTCCACCAGCACGCCATTCGGTGGTGTGAAGATGAGCGGAACGGGCCGTGAGAAAGGCCGTCTCGGCATTCTTGAATACACGACGCAAAAGAGCTACTACTGGGGCACGAATGAAGCGCCCATGCCTTGGAGCACCATGTGATGTTGAACCGCCGCAGCACACTTCTGGCCGGCGCTGGTGCAGCCCTTGGTTCGGCTGCGGTCTGGGCTCAGCCTGCGCCAGCCGCACGGCCCCTGTTGCCGCCTGCACCCTGGCGCACCGGCACCCACATCGTGCTGCTTGGCACCATGGCGGGCCCGGTGCTGCATCCGTCACGCATGATGGCGAGCCAGGCGTTGTTTGTGAATGGTCGCGGCTATTTGATCGACTGCGGTTACGGTGCGATTGCGCGCATGACCGAAATGGGCATGCGCCTGCCCGAGATTTCAAACGTGTTCATCACGCACCATCATTCCGACCACAACGCCGACTACCCGAGTCTGGTCAACCTGTCGTGGATTCTGGGCATCGCCGGCCAGATGAAGGTCATGGGCCCACCGCCCATGAAGCGCATCCATGATGCCGCGATTGCGGTACAGCGTGAAGACATCGACATCCGCATCAAGGCCACTGGCCGGCAGCCGATTGAAAAGAGTTTTGAGGTCAGCGAGATCACGGCGCCCGGCGTGGTGTTTACCGATGACCGCGTGAAGGTGACGGCTGCGCGTGTGGACCATGAACCTTTTGAAGTCGCGCTGGCTTACCGCTTTGACACCGCAGATACCAGCGTGGTGTTTTCAGGTGACACCTCGCCGGTGCAATCGACCGTGGCACTGGCCAAGGGTGCCGACACGCTGGTGCATGAGGCCATGCTGGTCTCGGGCATTGACGCCATGCTGGCCAAGCGACCTTATGTGCCGCCGAACCTGAAGAAATTCCTGCTCGCCGGTCACACGACCGCCGAAGACGCGGGCCGCATCGCGGCTGAAGCCGGTGTGCGCCGCCTGGTCCTCACGCATCTGCTGCCCGGCGACGAGCCGATCGCCGATGAGGTCTGGCGCGAGCAGGCGGCCCGCCACTTCAAGGGCGAGATCGTCGTTGGCAAAGACAAACTGGTTTTATGAGGTAACACATGATTGAAGGTATTGACGCCATCACCTATTCCACCGACGCGTGGGATGAGGCCGCACGCTTCCTGGGTGACTGGGGTCTGAAAAAGATCAGCCAGTCGGATGAATTGCAGACCTGGGAAACCCTGAACGGCTCGTTGGTCTACGTGCGACGTACCAATGACCCGTCCCTGCCGCCGCCCATGGAGAGCGGCCCGACCCTGCGCGAAGTCGTCTGGGGTGTGCAGGACGATGCACGCCTGGCCGCGATTGCCGCAGGCCTTGTCGGTGTCAAGGGCTTTGAAGACAAGCGTGCCGTCAACGGCACGGTGCAGGCGCTTGACCCGCACGGCCTGCGCGTCGTTTTCCAGAAAAGCGCCAAGCGGGCTGTTGACGTGACCGGCATCGCCACCAATGCCTGGGGCAAGGTCAGCCGCATCGATACGCCATCGCCGATTTATGAATCTGCACAGCCGGTTGAAATCGGTCATGTGGTGCTCTTCACCGACAGGATTGAAGAAGCCGAGGCGTTCTATGCCGCTTTGGGTTTCACGACATCCGACCGCTACCCTGGCCGTGGTGTGTTCATGCGCTGCTCGGCCATCGGCGGTCACCACGATATCTTTTTGCTGCAGCTGCCCAATAAGTCTGTCGGCCTCAACCATGTGGCCTTCACTGTGCGTGACATCCACGAAGTGTTTGGCGGCGGCATGAACATGAGCCGCAAAGGCTGGAAGACACAGCTTGGCCCGGGCAAACACCCGATTTCGTCGGCCATCTTCTGGTACTTTGAAAACCCCTGTGGCGGCCTGATTGAATACAACGCCGACGAAGACCACCTGACTGAAAACTGGGTGCCGCGCGAGTTCGCACCCAGCGCGACAGCCTTTGCCGAATGGGCGATTGACGGCGGCATTGACGGCAACACACGCCGCCAGCCCAAGGTAGAAGTCGGCACCGGCTTTCTGACGGAAAAGCGATGAGCCTTCAGCGCCGTGCCGCCCTGGTGTCCATCGCTGCCCTGGCAGCGCTGGCCGGGCATGCGCGTGCGCAGGTACTGGGCAGCGAAGGCTTTCGCATCGTGGCGCCGTTTCCACCCGGTGGCCCGATTGATTCGCTGGCGCGCATTCTTGCCGCGGGTTTGACCGAGCGCTACAAGCAGAGCGCCGTGGTTGAAAACCTCGCCGGTGCGGCGGGCAATATCGGCATTGAAAAGGTCAGGCGCGCCAAACCCGATGGCCACACCCTGCTGGTCGTGCCGGCAGGCAACCTGACCATCAACCCGACGCTGATGCCCAACTTCCCGTTCAACATCGAGCGTGATTTTGTGCCGATCACCATGCTGGCCAAGGCTCCCAACGTGCTGGTCGCCAACCCCTCTCTTGGCGTGAAGAACGCCAAAGAGCTGGTGGCGATGGCAAAGGCAAAACCCGGCAAGCTGGCTTATGCGTCGCCCGGCATTGGCAGCGGCCTGCACCTCGCGGGTGAGCTCTTCAAGCAGCAGGCCGATGTGGATCTGCTGCACGTGCCGTACAAGGGCACAGGCCCGGCACTCAACGATGTGCTGGGTGGCCAGGTGCCCTTGATGTTCAGCAACCTGCCCGGCACGTTGGCGCACATCAGGAGCGGCAAGCTGCTGGCGCTGGGCATCACTGAATCGGTACGCAGCCCGAGTGCGCCCGATATCCCGACGCTTGCAGAGCAGGGCATCAACGGTGTAGTGGTGACATCCTGGTACGGTCTGCTCGCGCCGGCTGGCACGCCCGCTGCCACGGCCGAGCGCCTCGCCAAAGATGCGGCTGACATCCTCACCCAGCCGGCCGTGCGTGAGCAGCTCAAGGCGCAAGGCCTGACCGAGACGCTCATGAAGCCCGCCGAATTCACAGCCTATGTGCGCAACGAGACCGCGCAGTGGGCCAGGATCATCAAAGCCCGCAACATTGTTGCGGAGTAATTTTTCTGTTTCAGGAGAACCCACCATGACATTGAACAGCATTCCCATCAACGCCCTGCAGGAGCGTTATCTGCAGCCGCACCAGGCGCGCCAGCGTCCGCCCACAACGTTTGAAGACCTGCTCGGTGATTCCATCGAGCGCGGTTTTGCGGCCGGCCACTGGGAGCTGGATGCGCTGGTCGAGCACCTGAACAAGGGCGGCCCGCTGGGCCCCAATGGCGAACCCTGGACTGCCGAATCGTTCCAGACCCTCATGAAGACACTGGGAGAGTGACATGACCACAGCAACCGCCACCCCAACCACCGCTGCTCCAACAGCTGCCGATGTCGACAAGCTGCTTGAGCGCGGCCTGTATGACCTCTGGTACCCCATTTGCCCTTCGCACTTTGTGAAGGAGCGCCCCGTCTCCATGCGCCGCCTCGGCTACAAGATCGCCGTCTGGCGCGATGCCAATGGCAAGGTGCATGCCCTTGAAGACCACTGCCCGCATCGCGGCGCGCCGTTGTCCATGGGTGTCAACCTGGGCGACCGCCTGGCCTGCCCGTACCACGGCATTGAAGTGCGCTGCGACGGCACGGTAACCAAGGTGCCCGCCAGCCCCGGCTGCACGCTCGAAGGCACGCGCGCCACGCGCTCCTTCCATGTGGTCGAGGCCGCAGAGTCGATCTGGATTTATAACGCCCGTGAGCATGTCGAGACCCCACCACCGCTTAACCTGCCTGAAGAAATCAGCAGCCCCGAGTGGAGTTCTTTCCTCTGCTACGTTGAATGGCGTGGTGACTACCGCTATGTGGCCGACAACGTGATGGATCCCATGCACGGCAGTTTTGTGCACAAGCAGTCGCACTCCATGAGCGAGGGCGACATCAGCGCCAAGTTCAAGCTGCGCAAGACCGATCACGGTTTCATGTTTGAAAAAGACGGCCAGCGCGATGTGAACTTCGACTGGACCGAGTGGGGCGACACCGGCACGCAGTGGATGCGCCTGGCCATCCCTTACCCAAAAACCGGCGGCCCCGGTGGCAGCTTCACCGTCATCGGCAGCTACACCCCCGTCAGCCCCCAGCTCTCGGTCGTGTTCTTCTGGCGCTGCCGCAAGGTGAGTGGCTGGCAGCGCGATGTGTGGCGCTTTCTGTACCGCAACCGCCTCGAGCAACGTCACTGGGTGGTGCTGGAGCAGGACCGCGTGATGCTCGAGACCATGGAGCCCGACGCCAACCAGCGCGAGCACCTGTATGAACACGACATCGGCCTGTCGCGTCTGCGCAAGACCATGCAGAACATGGCGCTGAAACAACTGACCGCAGCGAAGTAAATCAGATGGATCTGGGAATAGCCGGCCGCAAGGCACTGGTCTGCGGCGCCAGTGCCGGCCTTGGTTTTGCCTGTGCCGAAGCGCTGGCCAAAGAGGGCGTGGAAGTGGTGATGGCTGCGCGCACCGAAGCGACGCTGAAAGAGGCCGCAGCCAAACTGGCGGCGATCTCGAAAGCGCCGGTCTCCTGGGTGGCCGCTGATGTCACGACAGCAGAAGGCCGGGAGCGCATTTTTGCTGCGCACCCAGACTTTGACATTGTGGTCACCAACGCAGGCGGACCGCCGCCCGGCGACTTCCGCAACTGGGACCGCGATGCCTGGCTGGCGGCGCTGGATGCCAACATGCTCAGCCCCATCGAGATCATCAAGCGCACAGTGGACGGCATGATGGCGCGCGGTTTTGGCCGCATCATCAACATCACCTCAAGCTCGGTCAAGTCACCGATCGATGCGCTGGGCCTGAGCACGGGGGCACGCAGCGGGCTGACGGGGTTTGTGGCGGGTCTGGCGCGCACGACAGTGGCACGGAACGTCACCATCAACAACATCCTGCCGGGCACCTTTGACACCCAGCGCCTGGCCGGGAATTTCGCCGCACAGGCAAAGCGTGAGAAGGCGAGCGTTGAAGAGGTGATGGAAAAGCGCCTCGCCAAACACCCGGCCCACCGCTTCGGCCGGCCTGAAGAATTCGGCCAGGCCTGTGCTTTTTTGTGCGGCGCGAATTCGGGCTACATCAACGGCCAGAATTTGCTGATGGATGGCGGTTCGTTTGGCGGCGCCTGGTAATTTCGCGTCGTCTCAGCGGCGATAGCTGCGTTGCTTCGCCTTGTCGTGCTGGAGCACTGCCTGCGGCTTCGCGCCTTGCCATCACCGCTGAGACGAAGCGAAATCCATCGTTTGTCTTGTCATTGCGGACTTGATCCGCAATCCATGACCCCGAGCCCCTGACGTCATGGACCCCGGGTCAAGCCCGGAACGACAGATTCATTTCCCGCCCATCTGCTTTTTGAAGTCTTCGCAGTAGTCCTTCTCCGGCAGCGCAGGCGTCAACCAGACCGCGTCAAACACCTCGGCCTTTTCAATGCTGGTCACGGGGCCTGCATGCAGCCGCAAGGTTTTGCTTTTGATGCCGGCCTTAAGGTGCTGCGGCACACCCAGGTTTTTGTCCGCATGGCCGCTGCCTGACAACAGCACCACCACCTTGCCCGGCAGCACCATCTGGCCCAGGGTGTTGGCCATGCTGATGTCTTTTGCAATCTGTATGCGCGTCATCGGTGTGATCTGGCTTTCGGGCAGCATGTTGCAGTGGCCGATGCGTATGGCCTGCTGCTGTGCCTTGAGTGCCGGGCCGGGCAACTGGCCGTCGAGTTGGCTGTCGGCCATGCTGGCCTGCATGGCGCTGCGCGGCAGGTTGGCGCCCAGCACCGGCACACCGGCGCGCACGGCTGTCATGACTGCCGGGCCGTAGGCATCCCACGGCCAGCCCTTGTCGCTCCACTTGAGCGCGCTTTTGACCTGCTGATCGGTCGAGCTGGGGTGCAGGGTCGCGGTGCTGTTGCCGGCGTCAGCCATCTCCAGCGCCACGGCTGCCAGCACGCCGCGCTGCGCCAGAAGCGCCACCACCTGCTGCTCCAGCTTCTGGTGTTCAGCCGCGTCATGCTGTTCGCCGACCAGCAACACGTCGGTGGGCATCAGGGGGTCAAGCTGCGCGGCGGTGGCGGCGGCCGTAGCCGGGTCCAGCGGCCTGAGCACGGGCGGCTCGGGCGGGCTGGCGCAGCCTGCAAGCGATGCGGCCATCAGGATGGGTGGCAGACAAGCGGAAAAGCGCGAGGAAGAAAAATAGGCCATGACGGAATACTAAGCCTTTGCAGCATCCCAATTGTTAATATGCAGGTTAACAATTGGGGCTTCCGGGCTTGTGGAGAGCGCCGTTAGCCGTCAAAAACGGCTCAAAACGGCCAAAAACGCCTCTTTTTAAGTATCAAATATGACTCCGGCCCTTATTTTGCGGGCGTGAGCAGCTACTAAAAATATAGCAATGTGAAGGTGTCTTCATTCTTCACCCGTTCCCCGGCCGGCCATGGCGGAGATACTTGCGGCCTTGACGCACCGCTTCTACTTTCCATGCCCCTGAATTTCACCCAGCGCCTCGCCACCGACCCGGCGCTGGCCCCAGCCCGTATTGCCCTGACGCTGCTGTTCGCGCTTGCCGCCGCCGCGCTTTGCCTGAAGCTGCACACGCCGCTGCCCTGGATGATCGGCCCGCTGCTGGTGACGGCCGTGCTGTCCATGCTGGGCGCACCCACCGAAAGCTGGACACCTTTTCGCAACGCGGGCCAGTGGACGATTGGTGCCGCACTGGGCCTTTATTTCACGCCGCAGGTGATGGCGCTGGTGGCCGGCCTGTGGTGGGCCATTGTGCTCAACATCGTCTGGGCGCTGGCGCTTGGGCTGATGGCCGGCGCCTGGCTGCACCGCGTGCACCACGGCCCCGGGCCGCTGCAGGTGATCGGGCTGACGCGTGTGACCAGCTATTTCGCTGCGCCGGTGGGCGGTGCCTCGGAGATGACCCTGATGGCCGAGCGTCATGGCGGCCAGACAGATCTGGTGGCTTCTGCCCACAGTCTGCGTTTGCTGCTGGTGACGGTGCTCGTGCCTTTCGGGTTTCAGTGGGCCGGCCTGCATGGCCTGGACAGCACCGTGCCCGGCGCGCGCGTGGTGGATTGGCCCGGCCTCGCCGGGCTGGCGCTGCTGACAGGCGCGGGTTGCTGGCTCATGCTCAAACTCAAGCGCACCAACCCGTGGTTTATCGGGGCGCTGGCTGCGTCGCTGGTGGTCACTAGCTGCGGCTTCACGCTGTCAGCGATTCCGCAGGCCATGAGCAATGGCGCGCAGCTGCTGATCGGTATCAGCCTGGGTGTGCGTTTTTCGCGCAGCTTTGTGCACATGGCGCCGCGCTGGCTCGCCTCCGTTGCCTTGACAACGCTGGTGTTGATTGCCGCCTGTGCCGGTTTTGCCTGGCTGCTGGCGCAAATGATGCCGGTTCATTGGGCGACGGTGTTGCTGGGTACTGCGCCCGGCGGGATCGCCGAGATGTCGATCACCGCCAAGGTGTTGCAACTCGGCGTGCCGCTGGTGACGGCATTTCATGTGACGCGGCTGACGGTGGTGCTGCTGATCACCGAGCCGATGTACCGCTGGCTTTATCGGGCCTAGTGCAATGAAATGGGCGTGTTCGCCAGGCCGCTATAGCCTTCCAGCGTGTCTTCGATTTCCTGCTGGGTGGGTGTGTTCTGCTCCCAGGCGCTCAGGCGCTGCTGGAACATCTCGGCCCATGAGCCGTCCAGGTAAACCTCTTTGCCCGAGCGCTTGTCCACAATCTCGAAGCCGTGGCGTTCAAGTTCGGGCACTTTGGGCGCTGGCGCCGATTCCTCGGGCGCGTTGGCATGAATCTGCACCACCACAAAGGATTCGGAGTCGTAAAGCATTTGCATGGCTGGCTTTCTTTATGGATTTCCTGTTGGTCAGATAGCAACGATGGTGCCAAGTTCAAGGGCGGTCGTGTAAATCATGGCCTTTGTGCCAAATGAGCCGCGGCATGCAGAAAAACTGCACACCTTTGGCATATACCGGGCCTTGAGCGGCCCTGGAACGGCATTAGAGCGGCCGGATGATCTCCGAGAGATTCTGGTCGATGAAATCCCCATTTTGCTGGGTGATGCGGTTGCGCACCGGCAGATAGTCCAGCGACGGCGCATACCAGATCTCGACTTTCTGGTCGTATTCGCGGCGTGGTTTGCGGGTCAGCTTGAGGGTGGCAAATTCTCCGGCAGGCAGCTGCAGCTTTTCTTCTGCCTCGACGACAAAAGTCCAGGTGTCGGCATCGCGCGGGCCCACGGTGTAAATCGTGATCTCACTGCCCAGGGGAAACTCGCCGGGTTTGGCGGCCAGCATGCCGCCCAGCTGTATGAACACGCTGACCCTGTCCTGCGTGCCTTCCACCCAGGGCGCATCCGGCGTGTTGGCGCTGAAGGTGACTTTTCTTTTGTCGGTTTCGAAATGCGCGGCCTGCTCGCTCCTGAACTTGTCGGCAAACCGTGTGGGTGCCAGCCCCGCTTCCGTCACGCTGCCCACGCTGGTCATGCTGCGTGAGCCGAGGAACATGGCACTGACCTTCATGTAGGCGTCGTACTCGCTGGAGTTTCTCCGCCAGCCCATTTCGGCGCTGGCGAAGTAGTTCATGCCTTTGGAGCCGCCCGTCATCTTGTACTGAAGGACGACAGAAGGCGGCAGTTTGATCGCCGTCACCAGCGTGGTCGCCTGGCCTGAAGGAAGTGTTGCCGTACTGGCGGCTACCGTGGGTGACGCGGACGGCAGTGGAGGCTGAACGGTGGGCGTGGCCAGGGCAAGTTGTGAGCTTTCGGGCTCGGCGATGGGCTCGGGCGGCACAGCAGGTGTGGCGGCAGGCGCTTCAGCCAGCACGGGTGGGCGCTCGGCTGGGGGCGGTTGCGGTGCGGGTTTGGGTTTGACGACGGGAACCGGCGGCGGCAATGGTGCCAGCGGCGTCATGGGCACTGGCGGGCGCTCGGGCTCTATCGTGCGGGTCGTGAATGCGGCCGTGGCGGCGCCGGGGTCCAGCTTCATGCCAAAGCTGCCGGGTGCGGTTTTCAGGGCGAGCAGGTGCACTGCCAGTACCAGCAGCGCCAGCAGCGCGAGTTGCCGCCATGACGGCATTCCTTTGCTGCGCATCATGCGGCGACAAACCCGAGATCGGCTGAGAGCTGGTTGGCCGCTGCCCGCAAGGGCCGGGCCACCTTGCCGTCCCACGCCGAATCAAAATTTGCCAGCGAACCCAGCGCCACCATGCCCAGCACCATGTGGCCGTCGGCATCAAACACCGGCGCGCAAAAACCGGCGACACCCGGCATCAGCGTATTGACCACACGGCCAATGCCGCGCTGGCGGATTTCTTCGAGCTTTTTTGTCACCTCGGCCATGGTCGACGGCACGTCATCGCGCCCGGCCTTGTGCGCGCGTGCGAGTTCATCCTTGAGCAGCAGCGCCAGCCGGTCGCCAGATGTCTTGCGGCCCTGGCCCATAAAGGCCAGAAAACACA
The DNA here is from genome assembly GCA_040388335.1 of Pseudomonadota bacterium. GTDB lineage: Bacteria > Pseudomonadota > Gammaproteobacteria > Burkholderiales > Burkholderiaceae_C > Polaromonas. Next base: position 9,846 of record JAZKCB010000070.1, read on the forward strand.
AACCGGTGGCTGAAGAAAGCAGCGGCATCACATCGCCCAGCCGCAAATTGACGGTAATCGCCTGCGGTGATTCTTCCCAGTGCACCATGGTCGGCCCCTGGTTGCCCCAGACAGCGAGGGCCAGGGTCTGGCCTATCTGTTCCATCAGCGGGCCTATGCGCTGGCGCGCCAGCTTCACACTGTCAATGCGAGACAAGGAAGCGAGCCCTAACTTTAAGGCTGCCGGGCCGAGGTCATAACGGGTGCTGCCTGCATCCTGCACGACCAGCGCCAAGCGCTGAAAGCTCACCAGGTAGCGGTGCGCCTTGGCGGCGTTCATGCCCGCTGCGGCGGCCAGGTCGCGCAACATCAGCGGTCCGCTGGAGGCGGCAAGCACCTGCAGCAGGCTGAAACCAACCTCGACCGACTGAATGCCGGCGCGTTGCGGCCCGGCGTCTTCAAGGTCTGTTTCTGCTGGATTGGCCCGCTTGTTCATGCTGTTGAATTAGAATTGCCAATTACATTTAGGTAAATCAATTTCACTTATCGTAACTTAAGTTGTTGCAGCGATATGTGACTTGATAGACTGACTCTCAGAACCCGGCGGAAGATCCGCAGAAATTCACCCAACAGGACTTTGATGAAACTCGCTACCTATAAAGACGGTTCACGTGACGGCCAGCTGGTGGTGGTCTCGCGCGACCTCTCGACCGCCCATTATGCGACGGGCATTGCAGGCAAATTGCAGCAGGTTCTGGACGACTGGAACTTCATGTCGCCACAACTTGAAGACCTTTACCAGACCCTGAACAACGGCAAGGCGCGACACGCGTTTCCGTTCGATGCGGCGCAGTGCATGGCGCCATTGCCGCGCGCCTACCAGTGGGCCGACGGCTCGGCCTTCATCAACCACGTCGAGCTGGTGCGCAAGGCGCGCAACTCCGAGGTACCGGCGTCGTTTTACACCGACCCGCTGATGTACCAGGGCGGCAGCGACGATTTCATTGGCCCCTGCGACGACGTGGTGGTGGCCAGTGAAGACTTCGGCATCGACTTTGAAGCCGAAGTCGCCGTCATCACCGCCGATGTGCCCATGCGGGCCACGCCCGAGCAGGCGCTTGAAGGCATTCGCCTCGTCATGCTGGCCAACGATGTGTCGCTGCGCAACCTGATTCCCGACGAGCTCGCCAAGGGCTTTGGTTTCTTCCAGAGCAAGCCTGCCACGGCTTTCAGCCCGGTCGCGGTGACGCTCGATGAACTTGGCGAAGTCTGGAAAGACGGCCGTCTGCACCTTACCCTGCAAAGCACCTGGAACGGCCGCAAGGTCGGCATGTGCGAAGCCGGGCCAGAAATGACCTTCAGCTTCGGCCAGCTGATTGCCCACATCTGCAAGACGCGGAATGTGCGCGCCGGCAGCGTTATCGGCTCAGGTACGGTCAGCAACAAGGACTGGAGCCACGGCTACAGCTGCGTCGCCGAAAAACGCGCCATTGAAACCATTGAAGATGGCAAGCCGAAAACCGAATTCATGAAGTTTGGCGACACCATACGCATCGAAGCCAAGGGCAAGGACGGGCAGTCGGTGTTTGGGGCGATCAGCCAGAAGATTGTTGCGCTGGGCTGATCGGTGTTGAGGGCAAGTTCTGCGATTCATTGAACCTTTGACGGGATTCAAAACCGTTCGGGATGAACTTGTTGAAGTCCCGTGTCGTGGTTGTTGATATGGGGTTTGAGAGAATTGACGCTTTTGACCACTCATCTGAAAGGCAAAGACGCATGAAACACAGACTCAGATTTGTCGGTATGAGCCTGTTTACAAAAGCCCTATTGGTCATGATATTGGGGGTCAGCCTGACGGCATGGTCAGAGACTACCTGGAAAGAAGAAGTGCAGTTGCATGATGATCAAAAAATCATCGCAACACGAACGGTGGAGCGTGGCGGCAGAAGTGAACTTGGGCAGCAAGCGCCTATCAAGCACCAGAGCCTTGCTTTTGCGCTACCCGCAACCAATGAACAAGTAGTGTGGCAAGACAAATTCGCAGAAGACATTGGCGGCGCCAACTTCTTACCCATGCAACTGGGTCTATATCAAGGCTCGGCCTATGTGGTCGCTTATCCGATGGGATGCCTGTCATACAACAAATGGGGCAGGCCAAATCCGCCTTACGTGGTCTTTAAATACCAGAGTAGATCCTGGCAGCGAATACCACTACAAGAATTGCCGGCTGTATTAACGGCTCCAAACCTGATATTTTCTTCGCCTGATACAGAAGCAAAGAAATTAGGACATTCGCTTATCTCAGCAGAAGAGATCATGAGGCTGAATTCAGTTCATACGCAACCAGAACATAGAACCATACGGCGAGAGCCGATAAAGACGGACACGTTCCAATCGCTGGTGATCTGCGATGAGATGGTTTTTTATAAGGGTACTTGGGTTGGTCCTGGCGACTCTATCGGCAAGCGAATGATGGATAGGCGGTCTAAATAGTTAACTTTGAGCCTTGGACGGGATCGAGGCTCTCGAGAGTAAACACTAAATACGAGATGCAGCCTGGACCATAAAAATCTTCAGCCCGCGCAAAAACATCTCCACCGCGACGGCTACAAGAACAAGCCCCATCAACCGTTCAAATGCCATCATCACGCGGTCACCTGCCAGGCGCTGAATCCTTTCAGACAACACCAGCACCACGGCACACACCGCCATGGTCACGCAGAGGGCTGCGATCCATTCCAGGCGGCGTGCGGGTGCCTGCGACACCAGCAGCATGACCGTCGCCAGTGCAGATGGACCAGCCAGCGCAGGAATGGCCAGCGGCACGATGAACGGCTCGCCTTCCAGGGGTTCGGGCTCATTGCGTGACGACGGAAAGATCATGCGCAGCGCAATCAGAAACATCACCACCGCACCTGCAATCTGCAGTGACAGATCGCTCAGGTTCATCACGCGCAAAAAACCATCGCCGACAAACATGAAGGCCAGCAGCAGCAAAAAGGCAATCAGCACTTCACGCAGGATGACCTTGATGCGGCGCTCCGGCGCCACGTTGCGCAGGGCATTGGCAAAGATCGGGATGTTGCCGAAGGGGTCGGTGATCAGCAACAACAGGATCGTGGCCGATGCAAACGTGTAAGTCATCTGTACCCTGATCGTCGTGTACGTGTCGCGCTATGACTCATGCGGCGTAAAGCGTACCGAGATTTTTGAACCCCTTGATCTCCAGCGGGTTGCCGAAGGGGTCGCAGAAAAACATGGTCCATTGCTCGCCGGGCTGGCCTTCAAACCGTACCTGGGGTTCGAGCACAAATTCTGTGCCTGCTGCCCGCAGACGCTCTGCCATGGCTTTCCAGTCGGGCAATGCCAGCACCAGCCCGAAGTGCGGCATGGGCACCAGCTTGTCGCCCACATGGCCGGTGCGTTCGGTCTTGAAGGGCTCGCCCAGGTGCAGTGAAATCTGGTGGCTGAAAAAATCGAAGTCCACCCATGTCCCGGTGGAGCGACCCTCGGTACATCCGAGTACGTCGCCGTAGAAGCTGCGGGCGACATCGAGGTCACGCACATTGAAGGCGAAATGAAACAGGCTTTTCATGCCGCCAGCTTATCAGGGCGATGCCGGCGAACGCAAGCCGGGGAAGCGCCCTCATGGAAGGGTGCAAAATCCATGCAAAGTACAAAGAGACATTGAGAAAACGTTCGCAGGGAGCCATTGATTTTTGAATTAACCCGCAGACCATGCGCATTACCGACATCCGCGAGCTTTCCGTCCAGTTGCAGGGCAATGTGGCCAACGCCCTGGTCAATTTTTCAGAGCACACCATTTCACTGGTGGCCGTTTTTACCGATGCCGTTCGCAATGGCAAACCCGTGGTGGGGCTGGCCTTTGACTCGATAGGCCGTTATGCGCAGGGCGGCATTTTGCGTGAGCGCATCATTCCGCGGGTCATGGCTGCAGCGCGTTCGGCACCTGACAGCCTGATCGATTCAAGTGGCTCGGCCCTTGATGTGGGCAAGCTCCTGCAGGTCATGCTCAAAAACGAAAAGCCTGGCGGCCATGGCGACCGTGCTGCCGCGGTCGGCGCACTTGAACTGGCCTTCTGGGATGTCAACGCCAAACTGGCCGATGAGCCGGCCTGGCGCACCATTGCGCGCCACTTTGGAACCGATGCAAAAACGGCTGGCGTGCATGTCTACGCCGCCGGCGGTTATTACTATCCCGACGACAGCACGCAGCGACTGCGCGATGAGTTCCGCGCCTACCAGGACATGGGCTTTGATGCGTTCAAGATGAAGATAGGCGGCGCATCGCTCGCTGAAGACATGGCGCGCATTGAAGCCGCGCTGGATGTTGCAGGCAGCGGCCAGCGGCTGGCCGTCGATGCCAATGGCCGCTTCGACCTGGCGACGGCGCTGGCCTATGCCAAAGCGATGGCGCCACTGGACCTGCGCTGGTATGAAGAAATCGGTGACCCTCTGGACTACGACCTGAACCGGCGTGTGGTCGAGGCCTACAGTGGCACCGTGGCCACGGGCGAAAACCTGTTTTCTCTGCCCGATGTCAACAACCTGCTGCTGTTTGGCGGCATGCGGCCCGGCAGAGATGTGTTTCAGATGGACCCTGGCCTCAGTTATGGCCTGCTTGAATATGGCCGCATGCTGTCGCGCATGGAAACCGGTGGTTTCAGCCGTGACCAGGCGCACCCGCATGGCGGCCACCTGATCAATTTGCACATTGCCGTGGGTCTGGGTCTGGGCGGTTGTGAAGCCTATCCGGGTGTGTTTCAGCCTTTTGGCGGTTACCCGACGGGCTGCGCAGTGGGCGGCGGACTCGTCAGGCCTACGGACGCGCCCGGCTTTGGCCTTGAAGAAAAAACAGAGCTGCCACCTTTCATAAGCCAGCTCACGGCCTGACCAAAAAAATACAAAACGGAGACAGTCATGAAACTGGCAATCGTGGGTTGTGGTGCGATGGGTTCCATCTACGCAGGCCTGCTGGCCAGTGCCGGCAATGAGGTGCTGGTGGTCGATGGCTGGCAGGCGCATGTGGACGCGATCAACGCGAGGGGCCTGCGCATCGAAGGCGCCAGCGGCGACCGAACGGTACAACTCCGCGCCCATGTGAATGCACCGGATGAAAAAGTGGACCTCGTCATCGTGGCGGCCAAGGCCGTGCAGGTAGTCGTTGCAGCGCAGAACGCTGAACGGCTCATGGGCGCTGACACGATCGTGCTCACGATTCAGAATGGTTTGGGCAGTGCCGACATCGTGGCCGATGCCGTGGGCAGGGACAGGCTGGCCGTGGGCATCGCAGCCGCTTTTGGTGCTTCCATGCGCGGCCCGGGCCATGCGCACCACAACAACATGAATGCGGTGAAGATGGGATCTTATGCAGACTTGCCCGTCTCACGTGTCGAGGAGGTCGCGGCTGTCTGGCGAAGCGCCGGCTTCAATGCAGAAGCGACGGACGATGTGGCTGCCATGCAGTGGGAAAAGCTGATCTGCAACGTCGCCTTCAGCGCACCGTGTGCGCTCACCGGTCTAACGGTCGGCGAGGCGATGGACGACCCCGACATCGGCCCGCTCGGCATGGCCGCATCCCTCGAGGCCTGGCGCGTCGCGCGTGCACGCAAGGTCGCCATCCATGTGAGCGACCCCGAGGCTTTTGTGCGGGCCTTTGGTGAACGGGTGCGCCACGCGCGCCCTTCTGTGTTGCTGGACCATGATGCGCGGCGGTGCAGCGAGATCGATGTGATCAACGGTGCGGTGCCGCGCGAGGCCGCGAAATGTGCCATGACCGCGCCGGTCAACGCCTCTCTGACGGCGCTGGTGCGCCAGAAAGAGCGCAATTTCTGATGGCCTGATAAAAATGGGTTGACGGGCACCGCAGGCACTGCACAATGAAGGCGTCATGGACAAAGAGACAACTTCAACAGCGCACAACACGCCAGGAGACAAGCATGAGCGACTCGGACAACCCATCTTTCGCCGGTTTCGGAAAATTCGTCCCCGGCTTTGATTTCCTGCAGAACCTGGCGACGCAGGCAGCCGGCAGCGCGGCGCAGAAGATCCCGCAGTTGCCCAATCTTGGCAACTGGGTCGCGCCCACGCTCAATGTTGAAGAACTCGACAAACGAATCGAAGAGCTCAAGGCCGTGCAGTTCTGGCTGGACCAGAACGCCATGGCGCTCAAGGCCACCATCCAGGCCCTTGAAGTGCAGAAGATGACGCTGGCAACCCTGAAGGGCATGAACTTCAACATGGGTGATGTGGCCAATGCCTTCAAGCTCAAGGTCGCGGACAGTCTGGCCAGCGGTGTGCAGGGCGTGGCTGAAAAAGCCAGATCCTTCCCGGGGCTGGAGATACCGCCGACGAGTTTTTCGCCGGGTAGCCAGGAATCGACTGCTAAAGAAGCTGCTCCCAAAGCGCGCACGGCCAAGGCAAAACCTGCTGCGCCTTCATCCGGTGGCGTCGTCGATCCGATGCAGTGGTGGGGCGCACTCACCCAGCAATTCCAGACCATCGCGTCGGATGCGATGAAAGAGGCTGCCAAAAAGACCGCCATGAACACGGGGAAAAACCTGGCGACCGGGCTCGCGAAGGACGCGATGAAGACCGCGACCGGCATGGCCAAAGGCATGGCCGAAAGCGCAGGCAAGACGGTGGCTGGCGGCGCACGTGCCGCCATGAATACCGCCTTGCGCAGCAGCCAGGCCTGGCCGTCTCCGCTGGCTTCAAAACCTGCACCTTCTGCATCGCGTGCCGGTGCCAAAGCAAAACCGAAAACCAAACCTGCCCCACGCAAGGCGGCCCGAAAAACCTCGCGTTAGGAATGGCTTGGGCCATCTGGAAAAATGGTCGCGTAGAACCCGCCATTCCTGCAATTTTTTGAGCCGCAAGACCATGAAACTTTTCCCCTACGGCCACGCCACCCACCCCCAATGGCAGATGGCTGCCGGTCTCGTGCTGGCGCAACTGCGCGCCTACATGGCGCTGCCCGGCTATGCAACCGCCCCCACGTTGGCTCTGCTGTACATCACCGACCACTACGCGGCGCATGCACAGGATATTCTGGATCACCTGAGTGCCGAGCTGCCCGAGGTACCCGACTGGAGCGGCACCGTGGGCGTGGGCATTGCGTCAAACAACGTCGAGTATTTTGATGAGCCTGCACTGGCTGTGATGCTGTGCGAACTGCCGCACGACCAGTACCGCGTGTTTTCGGGTGTATCGCCATTGCCGCCCGCCGGCCATCGCTTCAAGGCGCACACCGCACTGGTTCATGCTGACTCCTCCACCCCCGATCTGGTGGAGCTGATTGCCGAGATGGCGCAGCGCACCGACAGCGGCTATGTGTTCGGCGGCCTGGCATCAAGCCGCTCAGCTACTGTGCAGTTCGCGCTCAGCGGGCATGGCAATGTGAAGGGCCAAGGCGCAGCCAGCGGCGTGTTCAGCGGCGGCATGAGCGGCGTTGCATTTGCCCGCGACATGTCGGGCGGCATGGCGCTGATGTCCCGTGTAACGCAGGGCTGCCAGCCCGTTTCGGGCAACCATGAAATCACGGCCTGCGAGGGCAATGTCGTGACCGGGCTTGATGGCCAGCCGGCGCTGGACCTGATGCTGTCCGAGCTGGGTGTATCGCTTGACGAGCCGCGTGAGGCGCTGGCAAAGGTGAGGGCCACGCTGGTCGGGCTGAGTCACCCTGAAGACCGCCTTAACGACGCACACATTCACCATGCCGGGCAATTCGGCGCCGACGTCGTGGTGCGGCACATCATTGGCCTGGACCCTGCGCGCAAGGGCATCGCGATTGCAGAAAATCCTTCTGTGGGCATGACACTCGCGTTTTGCGAACGCAACCGTGAAGCCGCCCGTGCCGACCTGATCCGTGTGTGCGCCGAGATTCGCGAAGAGCTCGAGCCTGAAGAAGTCACGCTTGAAGTCGCCAATGCATTGAGTGCGCCTGAGGCCGAGTCGGCCCCGCATGCGGCCAGGCGGATTGCCGGCGCCATTTACGTCAGCTGTTCAGGCCGTGGTGGCCCGCATTTTGGTGCGCCCAGTGCGGAACTGCAGATTGTTCGCAGGGCGCTGGGTGATGTGCCGCTGGTTGGCTTTTTTGCCGGCGGTGAAATCGCCCGACATCATCTGTATGGCTACACCGGCGTGCTGACGGTGTTTACCGAGCGGGATTGACGCCAATTCTCATTGAAAACGACAACTGCGTTACTTCGTCTTGCCGTTCTGTAGCACTGTCTGCGCCTTTGCGCCTGTTCTCGCTTTCAACGGAAATTGGAATAAGACGGGGTCACTGGTGCTGGGCAGGTGCTGCAAGCAGGGGCCGCAGATCCGGCTCCGCCGGTCTGCAGGCGCCGTCCCCTGCAAGGGGAGATGCCGCTACACGCAGTGAGCGGTAACAGGGGTGAGCAGTATCTATCGTCGCAACGCAGCAAAGGCTTCGAACTCCCAGCTGCGCATTCCCAGCAGCAAGGTGTAGCCCTCGCGATTGTTCGCGTCCATTTTTTGGTCAGCCTGGTGCTGCTGTGCAAAGTCCTGAGCGACGCGTTGCATGCGGTCCAGAAAGGATGTCGCTAGGCCCTTGCTGATGGAGCCGTGTACCAGAAGCAGGCCCTCGCCATTGCCATCGAAGCCGCCTGAAAAATAATCCAGCAACGCGTTTTCGCGAAAGTAATCCATCACCGGGCCGTGCGGCCGCCAGCGGAATGTCTTGGCCAGCTTCAGCCGGTAGCGGTTCATCGGCTTGAGCTCAATGATGCCGATGCGGTCCAGCTGCGCAAAGTATTTGATGCACTCGGCCTGAGTGAGCCGGTAGCTTTCATGGACCTGCTCCAGCGTCCATTGCGACAGCACGCAGATGGCGGTGAGCAGCAGTTTTTTGTCGGCGATGACGGCTTTCTCCTGTGCCTGCGTGAGTTCGGCCAGCAGCGGTTGCGAGTCGGCGACACGCCGCGCAAGGTCGGCAAAGTCGAGCTTGAGTGCGCGGCAGATGGCATCGATGCGCGACAGCGTCATGTCGCCCTGCGCCAGCATGCGCTTGACGCTCGATTCGGCCATGCCCAATGCGCGCGCCAGATCGGCGTAAGTCATCTGCGCGGCCTTCAGCTCTTTTTTCAGAATCGCGATCAGATCGGCACTTGTACTCACGGCATCTTCCCTTGCTTGTTGGTATCGAAATTCGATACTACCAGCCTCTTCTGGCGCTTCAGCAGGTGAAACGCGGAGTCCATGCTGCTGGCAGCACCGACACTGCGAAGGCCTTGCAGAAGTCTTTCGCGTCATCAAAACAGGGCAGAATCGCAGGCAGGCGCGGGGCCGGAGAACCGCCACAGCCATACTAAAAAAAACTGGAGCAAGCATTCATGAGCGTTGACGCAGCAAACAACGAGAGGCCGGCAGGCCTGGCCGACAACCCGGATCCGCACGCCCATCCCAACCAGTTTGCCCTGCTGGCTCAGCGCAGGTTTGCGCCCTTCTTCTGTACACAGTTTTCGGGCGCGGCCAACGACAACCTGTTCAAGTTTGCCTTCACCGTGATGGTGACCTACCAGCTCAGCGTGAGCTGGTTGCCGCCCGCC
>JAZKCB010000071.1:0-19062 GCA_040388335.1 Pseudomonadota bacterium
GTTCGACCTGACCCGCCTGCGCAGCCTGCGTGAGCGCATGGTCGAGCTGGGCCGAAGCTGCGTGCATGCCGACCACCGCCACGGCGGCGTGATCCTTGCGCTCTGGGGGGCGCTGGCCGAGTTCATGGCGCGCAACCAGCTGGACACCATGATCGGCTGCGCCAGTATCCCGATGCAGCACAACGGGGTCTCCAGCGGTCATGCGGCGGCCAGCATCTGGAAGCAGGTCAGGCAAACGCATCTCGCACCGATCGAATACCGCGTGACGCCCCGCCTGGCCCTGCCTGTAGAGCGGCTTGATGATTCACTGACGGTTGAGCCGCCAGCGCTGATCAAGGGCTACCTGCGCCTCGGTGCCAAGGTGCTGGGTGCGCCGGCCTGGGACCCGGATTTCAACTCGGCCGACTTGCCCATGATGATGCGCATCGCCGATTTGCCGCCGCGCTACCAGAAGCACTTCAACAAGCCAGTGGTCGCCTGATGCGCAATGTGTTTGACGCCATGGGCGCTATGGGGATGTCGGGCAATGGCGCTGGCGGCTTCCCGCCTGACGACGGCCGGAATAACGACAGGGACAGCGACGACGACTCGCTGCGCAAGCGTTACCGCACGATTTTCATCTCTGACCTGCACCTGGGCACACCCGGCTGCCAGGCGGCTGCGCTGCTGGACTTTCTGAAAGCCCACCCCAGTGACAACCTTTACCTGGTCGGCGACATCGTCGACGGCTGGCAGCTGCGCCGCAAATGGTACTGGCCGCAGGCACACAACGATGTGGTGCAAAAGCTGCTCAAGCGTGCCCGCAAGGGTTGCCGCGTCATTTATGTGCCGGGCAACCACGATGAGTTTGCGCGTGAATTTATAGGCCACCAGTTTGGCGGGATCGAGGTGGTGGAAGAAGCCGTCCACACCACTGCCGATGGCCGCCAGCTCTGGATCATCCACGGCGACTACTTTGACGCTGTGGTCCAGTGCGCCAAATGGTTGGCCTATGTGGGTGACAACCTGTATGAATTCACGCTCAAGCTCAATCGCCACCTCAACAGCCTGCGAGCGCGGCTGGGTTTGCCGTACTGGTCGCTCTCGGCCTACCTGAAGCAGAAGGTCAAAAGCGCGCTGAACTATGTGACAGATTTTGAAGAAGCCGTTGCCAACGAGGCGCGCCGCCGCGGCCACCAGGGCGTCGTCTGCGGGCACATCCACCGCGCCGAGATCCGCGAGATCAACGGCGTGCTGTATTGCAATGACGGCGACTGGGTCGAAAGCCGCAGCGCGCTGGTGGAGAACTTTGATGGTTCGCTGGAGCTGGTGTACTGGGCACCTGCACATGAGACGCAGGGCAGGGGCCACCATGCGGCGACGTCTACAGCCAACATCACCGCAAGGGTCAACCCATGAAAATCGCGCTGATTACAGATGCCTGGCAGCCGCAGGTCAACGGCGTGGTGACCACGCTGGTCGAACTGGTGCATGAGCTGGAGCTGCTGGGGCACCAGGTCGAAGTGATTCACCCCGGTCTTTTTAAAACGAAACCATGTCCCGGTTATGCGGGCATTGACCTGGCTGTCTCACCGAAAAAAGTATTGACTGAAAAGCTTGATGCCTTGCGGCCAGAAGCCATCCACATCGCCACCGAAGGCCCGCTGGGCTGGGCGGCGCGCAGCTATTGCCTCAAGCGCCGCCTTGCCTTCACGACGGCCTTTCACACCAAATTCCCGGAAATCCTGAAAGCCGCACTCAAGGTGCCGCTGTCCTGGGGGTATGCGCTGTTCAGGCATTTCCACAAACACTCGTCTGGCGTGATGGTGCCCACGCACGGCGTTTTGCGCATGCTCGAAAAGCGCGGTTTTCGCAAATTGCGCAACTGGACACATGGCGTGGACACCAGCCTTTTCAGCTTTCAGCCTGACGCGAGGCTGTATCCCCCAATGGGCACCCTGAGCCGCCCGGTATCGCTGTTTGTGGGCCGTGTGTCCTATGAAAAGAACATCGACGCCTTTTTGAGTCTGGACATTCCCGGTACCAAGGTGGTTTGCGGTGTTGGGCCGCTGGAGACGTCGCTCAAGGAGCGCTACCCGCAGGTCCGCTGGATGGGTGTAATGCCGCGGGATGAGTTGGCGAAGGTTTATGCGGCGGCAGACGTGTTTGTTTTCCCAAGCCGGTCGGAAACATTTGGCCTGGTGATGCTGGAAGCCATGGCCAGCGGCACGCCGGTCGCGGCTTACCCGGTGGATGGCCCCCTGGAGGTGCTGGGCAAATCCGACGGCAGCTGTCATGGCGGTGTCATGCATGAAGACCTGCAGCAGGCCTGCTATGGCGCCCTGGCGGTGCCGCGCCAGCAGGCGCGCCTGCGGGCGCTGGATTTCAGCTGGGCGCAGGCGACCCACCTGTTTGAGTCTTATCTGGTGCCAACCGGGGCAAGCACTGATTGCAAAACCCCCACGGGCACTTCAATATCAGGTGCTGTCACACCTTTGTCATCAAACAGGTAAACACTGCGCTACCAATCCGGCAGAAACGCAGGGTTTACTTTTTGATGCAAAGTCACAGCTCGTTAATGCCCCAATCCAATCCCTTGCCGGTTCTGACCGCGTCTGCGCACCTTGCTGCGCCGGCGCTGCAGTTTCTTGACCGTGACCACAGCATCCTGGCCTTTAATGAGCGGGTGCTTGACTGGGCCCGCAGGCCCGACGTCCCTTTGCTTGAGCGATTGCGTTACCTGTGCATCGTATCGTCCAACCTCGACGAGTTCTTTGAAGTCCGCGCCGCGCCTCACCTGACCGCCCACCGCGGCGATGACCCCAAAGGCAGCCTGTACACCGCGCAAACATTCAAGGCGCTGTCAGATGCTGCGCATGACATGGTGGCGCGGCAGTACGCGCTGTACAACGACGAGCTGCTGCCGGCATTCGGCAAGCACGGCATACGCATCGTCTCGCACGGTGAACGCAATGCGGTGCAGCGCAGGTGGGTGAAAGAGTATTTTGAGAGGGAGGTGCGTCCGCTGCTGATCCCGGTCGGGCTGGACCCTTCGCATCCGTTTCCCCAGGTGGCCAACAAGTCGCTGAACTTCATCGTCAGGCTGGGTGGTCATGATGCCTTTGGCCGTGAAAACGAGATTGCCATCGTCAAGGTGCCGCGCGTATTGCCGCGCTTCATCCATATGCCGGCGCGTGGTGCCAACAAGGGCACGCTGTTCGTGTCGCTGTCCAGCATCATCCGTGCACATCTGAACGAGCTTTTTCCTGGCCGCACTGTGGGCCAGTTCTCGCAGTTCCGTGTGACGCGGCATTCAGACCTCGCCGTCGATGAAGACGATGTCAAGAACCTGCGTACCGCGCTTCGCCAGGGCCTTGAGCAGCGCCACTACGGCCAGGCCGTGCGCCTGGAAGTCTCGGCCGGCTGCTCTGAATACCTTGCCAGTTTTTTGCTGACGCAGTTCAACCTGCCCGAGCTCGCGCTTTACCGCGTGCACGGTCCCGTCAACCTGGTGCGGCTGACGCAGCTTGTCGACCTGGTCAACGACCCGAAATTGCTGTTCCCGCCCTATAGCGCCGGTTACCCGACGCAGCTTTCTCAGGGGCAATCATTTTTTGAACGTCTCAAGCAGGGTGATGTTTCCATCCACCAGCCGTTTGAAAGTTTTGACGGGGTGCTCGCATTTTTGCGTGAGGCCGTGAACGACCCGCAGGTGCTGGCCATCAAGCAGACCATTTACCGCACGGGGACCGATTCAGAACTGATGGTGTTGCTGCGCGAGGCCGTGCGCCGCGGCAAGGAAGTCACCGTGGTGGTTGAGCTGAAGGCGCGCTTCGACGAAGAGGCCAACATCAACTGGGCTGAAATGCTCGAGTCCATCGGTGCACAGGTGGTGTACGGCGTGGTCGGCCTCAAGACCCACGCCAAGATGTTGCTGGTCACACGGCGTGAGGGTCGGCACCTGGTGCGCTATGGCCATCTGTCGACAGGCAACTACAACCCCAAGACGGCGCGCCTGTATACCGATGTGAGTTACCTCACTGCATCGCCAGAGCTGACGACAGACATCGACAACGTGTTTGTGCACCTGGCCAGCCAGAGCAAGCTGCCCAAACTCCATCACCTGCTGATGGCACCTTTCCAGCTGCAGAAAAAGCTGATTGAAAAGATTGACACGGCGGGCGAAGCGGCGGCACGGGGCAAAGACGCCCGCATCGTCGCCAAAATGAATGCGTTGACCGACGAAGACCTGATGCTGGCGCTGGTCAGGGCAGGGCGGTGCGGCGTCAAGATAGACCTCATCGTACGGGGCGCCTGCATGCTGCCGGCGCAGGTGCCTGGCGTGACAGACAACATCCGGGTGCGCTCCATCATTGGCCGCTTTCTTGAGCATTCACGCGTGTTTTACTTCCGCTGCGATGGCACGGAGGAGCTTTATCTTTCCAGTGCAGACTGGATGAACCGCAACATGCTGCGCCGGATTGAGCTGGCCTGGCCGGTGACCGATGCCGTCATTCGTCAGCGCATCATTGATGAATGCCTGGTCGCCTACCTGCATGACGGGCGCGATGCGTGGGATTTGCAGCCTGACGGAACTTATGTGCGTGTCGGCAGATCAGACGACAACGGATACGGTGCGCAAGCAGCCCTGATGGCACGCTACACCGCTCCGAGGCAAAGGCAGAAATAGCGATGGACCTGATCCTGTGGCGTCACGCAGAGGCTGAAGAAAGGCCTGAAAGCGGGCTGAACGCAGAGCAGGATCTCGAGCGATCCCTCACCTCACGCGGTGAAAAACAGGCCATCCGCATGGCTGGCTGGCTGGATCGCCAGCTGCCCGAAGGCACGCGCATCCTGGTCAGCCCGGCCAGGCGCTGCGAGCAGACCGTGTTGGCCTTGGGCCGCAAATACAAGATTCGTCCCGAACTTGGCCCTGACGCTACCCCCGCGCAATTGCTGGAGCTGGCCCAGTGGCCATCCGCCAAAGGCCCGGTACTGATCGTCGGCCACCAGCCCATGCTGGGGCAGACGATTGCGCAACTGCTCGGGCTGCAGGAGAGCGAATGCCCTGTGAAGAAAGGCGCCATTTGGTGGCTTCGGAACCGCGACCGGGATGGGGCTTGTCAGACTGTTGTTGTGACGGTGCAGTCGCCAGAAGTGCTCTGATTTTTTGAGGGTGTGTCCCTTCACTGCCTCCTGGGTTGTTTTGTGATTGAAGCTTGCGCGCCTTCACGACCAGGCCGGGCAACCCCCGGCTTGGTCATGAAGGGCAATACCAGTCATTCAGAGAAGAACGTCCCTACCAGCGAATGGCAACGCGCTTATTTCTCCGAGGCAGGCCGGCCAGTCTTGATAGCCGGCACTTGCTCAAGTGCGGTCAAAAACGCTGCATCCGACAAAGCCGCCAGTGCCTTGATACCAGCCCGCAGCAACTCGCTCTTCTTCGCAGGACGGGTGAGTTTGGCAGCGCGCAGCTTGAGCGCATCCAGCACCACGTATTCGGCTTTCGGAATGGTGAAGCTGTCACGAACCAGCTTTGGCTTTTTGACTTTCTCGACCTTGACCGGCTTGACGGTTTTTGCAGTTTTGGCCTTCACGGTCTTGCTGACAGGCGATTTGGCCGGCGGTTTCTTGACTGCTGCTTTGGGCTTGGCGGGTGCAGTGGCAGGCTTTTTTACGATCGGGCTTGCGGACTTGGGTGCGACGGTTTTCCGGGGTGCAGCTGCTTTTTTGGTGGTGGCCATATCGATTCCTTTTATTTTTGATAACGGGGTAAACAGTTTATATAGTTTATACCGTTTGAGGAAAATCGATCAACCGGCCCCATCAGAGTCCTGAAACAACCAGCGACCAGGACGTTTTTTGCCAGGCCAACACTTCTTCCTGCAGCAGGTGGGCCGACTGCGGAAAGGCGTCCGACCAGCCCGGGCGGCAGTTCAGGACAAACAGCTTGCCGGGGTCGACGGCGCATTCGAGCTGCAAGCCCTTGAGGTCAGGGTCGCGCCGCGCGTGTGAGAGGATGACGGCCATGCGCAGGCACAGCAGCTGCTGGATGAACACACGGTCTTCGAAATCTGCTTCGAGCTTGCGCAACTTGCCGCGATGCCCCAAGACCAGCAGGCTGAGACGATGTAATTCCGGCAGGGCAAAACCCGGCGCGTCTGCATTGTCAAGAATATAGGCGCCGTGCTTGTGGTAATCGCTGTGTGAAATCTGGCTGCCGATCTCATGCAACTGCGCGGCCCATTCCAGTTTGCGCTGAAGATGTTCAATTTCAGCAGGTTCCAGCCCTGTGCCGGCCATTCTGAAAAGATGCCTGGCGACCTTGCTGACCCGCGCGGCCTGGACCGCGTCGGTATTAAAACGGGTGGCAAGACGTTGTACGCTGGTAGAGCGCAGGTCTGAGAAGTCTTTTTCCCGCTCCAGCAGGTCGTAGAGCACGCCATGCCGCAATGCGCCTTGTGCGGCTTCCATTTTTCCGATGCCAAGCAGGTCGAAGACGGCCTTGAGTACGCTGACGCCTCCGCCTATCACGGCGCGGCGGTCATCCTTCATGCCTTCGATTTTCAGGCGGTCAGCGCTTTGCGCCTTGATGAGGCGGTCCAGCAGCCAGTCCAGGCCTTCGCGTGTCACCACACCTGCCGTCCAGCCTGAAGCCGTGAGCACATCGCTGACGGCACCAATCGTGCCGGACGAGCCGTAGGCCACCTCCCAGCTTTTTGCGCTATAGGTGTTGATGGCTTCTTCCAGCACGGCCTTGGCGGCAACTTCAGCCGTATTGAAGGCTCGCGCTGTGAACTGGCCGTCGGGAAAATATTTCATCGACCAGGCGACGCTGCCAACGCGATAGGACTCCATGGTGAGTGCATCCAGCCCCTTGCCGACAATCATTTCGGTGGAGCGGCCGCCGATGTCGATCACCAGCCGGCGTTCATCCGACTGCGGCAGCATGTGTGCCACGCCCTGGTAAATCAGCCGGGCTTCTTCGCGGCCCGAGATCACGTCGATCGGGAAGCCGAGTATCCTGTTGGCTTTGACCAGAAATTCTTCGCGGTTACGTGCTTCGCGCAAGGTCTGCGTGGCGACTGCGCGCACCTGGCTTTTTTTAAACCCCGCAAGGCGTTCTCCGAAACGAGCCAGGCAGTCCCAGCCGCGTTGCATGGCATCGGGTGTCAGGTTTCGGTCGGCATCGAGGCCGTTGCCCTGGCGGACGGTTTCCTTGAGGTACTCGGTGCGGTTGATCTGACCGTGATCGAAGCGGCCGATTTCGAGGCGAAAGCTGTTGGACCCGAGGTCCACAGCCGCCAGTAGCGTTCCATTTTGCATGTCTGGGTTTCTGTGTGGCCTTTCAGCATAGCATTCACGCGGTATGCGCATGGGTTGCGGTTTCTTATCCAATCACGCGACCGTCGACGGTCATCATGCTTTGGGTGACATAAGTGCTGCTGCGCCGCTGTGGGTTGAAGCTGACGCGAAAGCCGCCCACGTCCATCGCCGACCGGCGCTGGAAAGCCGCCAATGCGCTTTGGCGTGTCAACTGGCCGTCAATGTCATTGAGCACCTCGAACGTATAGCGCGCAGCGATGAAGCCGGCCAGGCTCAGGGATGTGGGCGGCTCATCAAACAGGCGTGACATGATTTCGCGGTAGCTGCGCACCACCGGCAGGCTGGCGGTCACCATGGGGACGGGCTGGGTCGCAATCACAGGTGTGTTTTTCGCCGCGCCCATCTGCTGCATGATTTGCAGGTTGACGTCTGCCAGCGCCACGACGTAGCGTTGCCGCGACTGTTTGTCCAGACCCTGGGTGAACTCGGCAAGCTCCGGCGTGCCACCGACGAACAGCAGGACTGCCGGTGTTTGCGGTGTGAGTTTTTGGCCCAGTGCACGCAATTGCCCGGCACCCTGGAATGTCTGCAGCCTGAGCTGCATGCTGGCGGCAATGCGCTCCACCTCCACGTGATAGGCCGCATGGTCACGGGCCGTGCCGTAAATCGCACCCAGCTCTTTCAGCCCCATGACAGACAGCGTTTTCAGCGCGTACGCAATCTGCTCCTGCCGTGCGGCAAAGATGGGGAATGTGTTGTCATCGACTTCCAGGCTGGAGTTTTGCAGCCAAGGCGCTGCATGGGCCATATTGAAGCCATCCTTTTTTATAAGCGCGACGGCTTCAGCCGCCATCTGGTCGCCTACGCTGCCAGACATCACGACACAGGATGGATTGGATTTGATGGTTTCGATGGCGGTTCGCAGGCTGGCTGGGGTGCCGTCCGTTTCGATTGCCAGGTGCTGCACCTGGCGACCCTTGATGCCGCCGCGCTGGTTGATGTCCTGCCAGGCCGCGCGTGAGCCGATCAGGAAATCCTTGGACACATCCTGCTGTGCCTGTGAAAAATCCACGATCTGGGCGACCACAATATTGCGCGACCCTGCCGCCGGTTTGCCGGGTTGCGACCAGGCGGGCAGGGCGGCTGCGGCGGTTGCGAGGCTGGCCTGCTGAAGCAAATGCCTGCGACTGAGGGGGTTTTTCTGGAAAAGCATGGGGTTTCCTCGGGCACGCAGGCCCTGCAAGTTGCAAAAGTGGTGTGGGAAGGGGTGCGGTCAGGTGGTTAAGGTGGTCTTGATGCTGTCTACCACCTGCCGATTCCGCAAAAACGTGCTCAAGAATAGGGCGCGCCCGTGACAGCGCCATGACTTCAGCTTACAGTTTCTTGAAGTTTTTGTGACATGCGCCTGCCGAAGGCTGTTTTGGGGTCTTTACATATGTCATATGACTGTCACACAAGCTTTCTAAAGTCGCTACATCTCTGATTTATTTCCCCTTTTCTGCGTAACCCTTTTCGCAGATTTTTTAGTTTTTCCATAACCCAAAGAGGTGTTTTGATGAAATCTGGTTTCAAACTTTCCATGACTGCTGTTCTCGGCCTTGCCGCTTTTTCGTTTGCCAGCCTCTCGGCTGCGCAGGATGTGACCGGCGCCGGTGCCAGCTTTCCTGCACCGCTGTATGCCAAATGGGCTGCTGACTACAACAAGGCCACTGGCGTCAAGATCAATTACCAGTCGGTCGGCTCCGGTGCCGGCATCAAGCAGATTGAAGCCAAAACTGTGGATTTCGGCGCTTCTGATGCGCCCCTGAAGGATGACGAACTCAAGGCCAAGAACCTGGTCCAGTTCCCGATGGTCATCGGTGGCGTTGTGCCTGTGGTCAACATCAAGGGCATCGCAGCTGGCCAGCTCAAGCTGAGCGGCCAGGTGCTGGGCGACATCTACCTCGGAAAGATCACCAAGTGGACCGATCCCGCCATCAAGGCCCTGAATCCGACCCTGGCATTGCCTGATGCTGAAATTGCACAGGTTCGCCGCGCTGACGGTTCTGGCACCAGCTTTATCTTCACGAACTACCTGAGCAAGGTCAACGCTGAATGGAAGAGCAAGGTCGGCGAGGGCACCGCAGTGAACTGGCCAGTAGGCGCAGGTGGCAAGGGTAATGAAGGCGTGGCTGCATTCGTGGGACGCCTGCCAAACTCCATCGGTTACGTCGAGTACGCATACGTCAAACAGAACAAGATGACCTATGCCATGCTGAAAAACGCCGCTGGCAACTTTGTCTCGCCCGACGACACCGCCTTCAAGGCCGCTGCAGCCGGTGCTGACTGGGCCAAGAGCTTCTACCAGATCCTGACCGAGCAGTCTGGCAAGGATGCATGGCCAATTACAGGCGCAACCTTCATCCTGATGCAAAAGTCCCAGGACAAGCCTGCCCAGGCCACTGCTTCTCTCAAGTTCTTTGAATGGGCTTACAAGAATGGCGACAAGACTGCCGATGACCTGGACTACGTGCCCATGCCTGCGGTGGTGAAAACCACGGTTGAAAAATCATGGTCTGACATCAAGGACACCTCTGGCAAAGCGGTCGCGTTCAAGTAATCACAAAATCCGGGGCAACCCGGATTTTTTTAGACGCAAGCAACTTAATCAGGGCTTCTCCACGTGTCCTCTACACTTCCGGCAAGCCGGGCTGCTTTTGACCACCCGGCAAAAGTGACCGGACGCGCCATGACCACTCCTCCCCCCGTCAAGCCTGCACGCAGGAGCCCTATCGCCGACCGGCTTTTTGGCTGGGCCGCTCAGGGCGCCGCGTGGCTCACCCTTGGCTTGCTTTTCGGCATCCTGATTTCGCTGGTGATAGGCGCCTGGCCTGCCATCAGCAAGTACGGTCTCGGCTTTTTGACCAGTACCACCTGGGATCCGGTCAAAAACGAATACGGCGGCCTGGTGATGATTTACGGCACGCTGGCAACGTCCATCATTGCGCTGGTCATTGCGGTACCCGTGAGTTTCGGTATTGCGCTCTTTCTGACAGAGTTGTCCCCGGCATGGCTCAAGCGCCCTCTGGGAACCGCGATCGAGTTGCTGGCAGCCGTGCCGTCCATCGTGTACGGCATGTGGGGTCTGTTGGTGTTTGGTCCCATCCTGGCCACCTATGTGCAGCAGCCGCTGCAAAGTCTGTTCAAAGGCGTGCCTTATCTGGGTGCGCTGGTGTCTGGTCCGCCCGTCGGCATCGGCATTCTGTCGGCCGGCATCATTCTGGCCATCATGATCATTCCGTTCATTGCGTCCGTCATGCGTGATGTATTTGAAGTCACTCCGGTGTTGCTGAAGGAGTCGGCATACGGGCTGGGCGCCACAACCTGGGAAGTGGTGTCCAAAGTTGTGTTGCCTTACACCAAGGCCGGCGTCATAGGCGGGATCATGCTGGGTCTTGGCCGCGCGCTGGGCGAGACCATGGCTGTGACCTTTGTCATCGGTAACTTCAACCAGCTTGATTCGCTGAGCCTGTTTCAGGCCGCCAACAGCATCACGTCGGCGCTCGCCAACGAGTTTGCTGAAGCCGGCGAGGGCCTGCACCAGGCTGCGCTGATTTATCTGGGCCTCGTACTTTTCTTCATTACCTTTGTCGTGCTGTCGCTGTCCAAGTTGCTGCTGGCGCAACTGCGCAAGAGTGAGGGAGCCAAAACATGAGCGCCGTGATGCCCAACAGCAACGATGCACGGCTGGCCAAGTTTGCGCGTCGCAAGATGGTCAACAGAATTGCGCTTGTACTGTCCCTGGGAGCCATGGCCTTCGGCCTTTTCTGGCTGGCCTGGATATTGTTTGAGACCGTACGGCTAGGCATAGGCGGGCTGTCCATCGCGACACTGACCCAGATGACACCTGCGCCCAACGATCCGGGCGGTATTGCCAATGCGATTTACGGCTCGTTCCTGATGGTGCTGCTGGCGACTTTTGTCGGTACGCCCATCGGTATCATGGCCGGCATTTATCTCGCCGAATACAACACCAAGGGCTGGCTCGCGTCGGTCACGCGCTTTGTCAATGACATTTTGTTGTCGGCACCCTCCATCGTCATCGGCTTGTTTGTCTATACGGTTGTGGTGTCGCAATTCAAGACGTATTCCGGTTGGGCTGGCGTGCTGGCCCTGGCACTGATCGTCATCCCGGTGGTTATCCGCACGACTGAAAACATGCTGCAGCTGGTTCCTCCCGGCCTGCGCGAAGCTGCCTACGCCCTGGGCGCGCCCAAGTGGAAAGTCATCACCAGCATTACCTTGCGTGCAGCGCGGGCCGGTGTCACCACCGGTGTGTTGCTGGCCGTGGCACGGATCGCCGGTGAGACGGCGCCCTTGCTGTTTACCGCACTCAACAATCAGTTCTGGACCTCTGACCTCAGCCAGCCCATGGCCAGCCTGCCGGTCACGATCTTCAAATTTGCATTGAGCCCCTATGAGAACTGGCAACAACTGGCCTGGGCCGGTGTGTTCCTGATCACCCTGGCGGTTCTCGGCCTGAACATCCTGGCGCGCGTTCTGACCCGCAATAAATCATGACCCCTGTCGTTTGCTCACTTTGTGTAGCACCTTCCCCCCTTCAAGGGGACAACACCTGCAGCCCGGCAAAGCCTGTTCTGCGGTGTTCCTTGACCAAGCCTTGTTTAGTTTGCCGCGAATGCGGCGTCGCGTAACCTTAAAAAGACATACTCATGGTCGCAACTCTTTCCCCTCCTGTTAGTGCTTCAAAAATCTCGGTCAAGAACCTCGATTTTTATTACGGCAAGTTTCACGCGCTCAAGGGCATCAACCTTGAGATCCCCGAGAAGAAGGTCACCGCCTTCATCGGACCGTCCGGTTGCGGCAAATCGACCCTGCTGCGCATCTTCAACCGCATGTATGAGCTCTACCCCGAGCAGCGCGCCGAGGGCGAGATCATGTTTGACGGTGAGAACCTGCTCACATCCAAAAAAGATGTGGCGCTGATCCGTGCCAAGGTTGGCATGGTGTTCCAGAAGCCGACGCCTTTCCCGATGTCGATTTATGACAACATCGCCTTCGGCGTAAAGCTGTTCGAGAGCCTGAACTCTGCCGACATGGACGAACGTGTCGAATGGGCGCTCCGCAAGGCAGCCCTCTGGACCGAAGTGAAAGACAAGCTCAACCAGAGCGGCTCAAGCCTGTCGGGTGGCCAGCAGCAACGCCTGTGCATCGCACGCGGCATTGCCATCAAACCCGAAGTCCTGCTGCTGGACGAGCCATGTTCGGCGCTCGACCCGATTTCGACCGCAAAGGTGGAAGAGCTGATTGCAGAACTGAAAAGCGAATACACCGTGGTCATCGTGACCCATAACATGCAGCAGGCGGCTCGCTGCAGCGATTACACGGCTTATATGTACCTGGGTGACCTGGTGGAATTTGGCGCGACTGAAGAACTGTTCTTCAAGCCAAAACGCAAGGAAACTGAAGACTACATCACCGGCCGTTTCGGCTGATCAGGCAACAGGAAAAAACATGTCCGATAAACATTTGTCCACCCAGTTTGACAGCGAACTTAACGGTGTTTCTTCGCGCGTCATGGAACTCGGCGGCCTGGTTGAAGCCCAGATCCGTCTGGCTATCTATGCGTTGTCGCAGTTCAGCGCTGAAACGGCCAATCAGGTCATTGAAGCAGAGTCCCGCGTCAATGCGATGGAAATCGATATTGATCGTGAGCTGTCATCCATCATTGCGCGCCGTCAGCCGACCGCACGTGACTTGCGCCTGCTGATCGCCATTTCGAAGACGACTGCCAACCTTGAGCGTGCTGGCGATGAAGCCGAAAAAATTGCACGCATGGTCAAGTCCATCATTGAAAGCGGCTCGGCCCGTTCACTGCCTTCGTCAGACCTGCGTGTAGCGGCTGAACTTGCCAGCGGTTTGCTGCGCAAGGCGCTCGATGCGTTTGCCCGACTGGACACCGCTGTCGCCGTGTCGATTTTGAAAGAGGACGATCAGATCGACCAGGAGTTTGATGGCTTTGTGCGCAAACTGATCACCTACATGATGGAAGACCCGCGGACCATTTCGGCCAGCCTGGATTTGCTGTTTGTCGCAAAAGCCATTGAACGCGTTGGCGACCATGCCAAAAACATCGCAGAATTCATCATCTACGTGGTCAAGGGCGCAGACGTACGGCACACCCCCATGGACCAGATTGAGTCGGCTGTCAGGTAATCGGAAACATATCAAGAGAATGAAGCACCAGCCACGCATACTGATTGTTGAAGACGAGCCTGCCATCGCAGAGCTGATTGCCGTTAATTTGCGGCATGGCGGCTTCGATCCGGTGGTGGCTCAAGACAGCGTGACGGCCCAGCGTGAGCTCGATGCCGTCTTGCCTGATGCCATCCTGCT
Organism: Pseudomonadota bacterium; assembly: GCA_040388335.1. GTDB lineage: Bacteria > Pseudomonadota > Gammaproteobacteria > Burkholderiales > Burkholderiaceae_C > Polaromonas. The sequence goes on from JAZKCB010000071.1 coordinate 13,702, forward strand.
CGACTGGATGTTACCTGGCCAGAGCGGTGTTGCGCTGGCGCGTCACTGGCGTAAACAGGGGCGTACCAAAAGCATCCCCATCCTGATGTTGACGGCGCGGGGCGATGAGCCTGACAAGGTAGCAGGGCTGGACGCCGGCGCAGATGACTACATCACCAAGCCCTTTTCGACGCAGGAGCTGCTGGCACGTATTCGTGCAGTACTGCGCAGGCGCGCGCCCGAGTCGGTGAACGACAGTGTCACTGTTGGCGCACTCGTTCTTGATGCCGCCACACATCGTATTTCCTACCAGGCGCAGGAACTGAAACTCGGCCCGACAGAGTTCAAGCTGCTTCATTACCTGATGAAGCATGCTGAACGTGTGCACAGCCGCAGTTCCCTGCTCGACAAGGTATGGGGCGATCATGTCTTCATTGAAGAGCGAACGGTCGATGTGCATGTCAAGCGCTTGCGTGAGGCATTGGGTGCGGCCGGCACGATGGTTGAAACCGTTCGCGGGGCGGGTTACCGCCTCACGGCCATGGCCTCCAACCCAGTGGCGGCTTCGGCACAATCTGGCACATGATCAATCGCTGGCTGGTGTTTGCCGTCTGCATGTTTGCAGGCGGCGGTCTGGGCTTCTGGACGTATTCAAAAGACGGGCTGATCGTGGGTCTGCTGGCCGGAGCTGTTTTCTGGCAGCTGCTGGACAGCTTTTATGTGGCCCGCCTGCTGAAGTGGCTGCGTATTGAGCAGAGCGATGAAAGCCAGGTTGCCATGGGCAGCCGTATGCCAGCCATGCCTGGCGTGTGGGGTGAGGCTGCCGACCGGACCCGCCGGTTGCTTAAAAACCGCGACCAGCATCTGCAGGAAAGCCAGGCACGGCTAGATGAGTTCCTGGCCGCCATGCAGGCCTCCCCCAGCGGTGTGGTGTTGTTGGATGCCCAGGGACGCATTGAGTGGTGCAACCAGATGGCCACACAGCACTTCGGTTTTGATGCCCAGCGTGATGTGTTGCAGCACATTGCCAACCTCGTGCGCGAGCCTGCCTTCAAGGCCTACATGGCGATGGCCGACTTTTCACACGATGTCGTGATACCGGGCAGTGCCAGCACACCGGCGCGGCCCGTCAAGCTGTCTGTGCATGTGCACTCTTACGGAAAAAACCGCAAGTTGCTGCTTTCGCGTGACATCACGACCGTCGAACTGGCAGAAGCGATGCGTCGCGATTTTGTAGCCAATGTGTCGCACGAAATCCGCACACCGCTGACTGTGCTGTCGGGTTTTATCGAAACGCTGCAAACCCTGCCTTTGACGGAACCCGAGCGTACACGCTACCTGGCCATGATGGCGCAGCAGTCCCAGCGCATGCAGACCCTGGTCAACGATTTGTTAACACTGTCGCGGCTTGAGGGAAGCCCGTTTCCAGGTGTCAACGAATGGATGACGACCGGCGCCTTGCTGGCGCAATGCGAGCAGGAGGCCAGGGCACTCTCGCTTTTGCTTGCGCCACAAGGTCACCAGTTTGTGTTTGATGCCGGCCCCTCCTGTGAAATTGGAGGCGTTCAGGCAGAAATCCATAGCGCCATGTCCAATCTTGTGACCAATGCTGTTCGCTACACACCAGATGGCGGCACGGTTGAGGTGAGCTGGAAGCTGCTTGACGACGGACGTGGCGAATTCAGGGTCAGGGATAGTGGCCCGGGTATTGCGCCGGAACACATTCCGCGCCTGACGGAACGTTTTTACAGGGTTGATCGCAGCCGTTCACGCGAGACCGGTGGTACGGGACTTGGCCTTGCCATCGTCAAGCATGTCACGCAACGTCACTCTGCCGAGTTGCAGGTTGAAAGCCGGCTGGGCCAGGGATCGTGTTTTTCAATCACCTTCCCGGCAGCGCGGGTGCGCAGGGTTCAGGTGGCCTGAACGGGCACTTCAAACTGCAGGCTCTTGCGAACCGCAAGCCACAACACCAGCAGTAGACAGAGTGCCACCAGACCGAGGGCAATCGTGCTGGCTGTCCAGAAGCTGGCCGCCGACTGTGTGGCCGACATGCCAGCAATCCCCACGTAGGCCAGCCTGTAACCCCCATACAGGCCTAGACCCCACAGCAGCACGCCGTAAAGAGCCAGCGGCGTGATGGTGATGCGGTAGCACCGGAGCAGGAAGGCGCACAGCGCCTGGGTTGCATCTGCCACATGGTAAAAGGCGACCCATGCCAGCAAGGTCGAAGCCAGCGTCACGACATCCGGGTTGACCGAGTACCAGCCCGCCAGTACCTTGCCAGCCATTGCCACCACGGCCGCAAGTGCCACCGACAGCAGCATGGTGAGCTTCAGGCCCAGCACAACCACACGTTTGGCATAAGCCGGTTTACCTGCACCCAGCCAGAACGAGACCCGCGCGCTGCAGGCAATCGCCATGGACAGCGGCATCATGTACAGCACCGCAGCCATGCTGGCCGCGATCTGGTGGCTGGCGGATGAAACGGTACCCAGCCGGGCAATAAACAGCGCCATCAACGTGAAAGAGGTGACTTCTACAAGGTAAGCCAGTCCGCCAGGGATGCCAAGGCGTGCGAAATCACCGATCTGCTTCCAGTCGGGTCGCTCCATCTTTTGCCAGATGTGAAAAGGTTTGTAGAGTGCCTGCGTGCGCAGCATGACGATGGCCAACGCCAGCAGCAGGTAGTTGACGATCAGCGTGGCCCAGGCGCATCCTGCCGCACCCATGGGCTCCATACCTGCGCCACCGGCCACCAGCCAGATGGACAGCGGAATCTTGACGGCGAGCGCGCCGACCTGCAGCCAGGTCACCAGCAGCGGCTTGCCCAGTGACTGGTTAAAGCTGCTGTAGACGCGAAAGAGGAGCGAAGGCGCAAAGGCAAAGGCCAACACGGTGAGGTAGCGCTGCACCTCATCACGCATCGCATCGGGAACCTGCGCCCAGCGCAGCAAGGGCCCGGGGAACAGCATTGCTGCCATACCGGTGACGGTGATAAAAATGCACAGATAAAGACTTTGCCGCAAAGACTGGCCGACGGCTTCGTACCTGCGTGCACCCAGCATCTCGGACCAGATGGGTAACAAAGCCTGTACGATGCCTATCAGGCCGATATAGATGCTGACGTACAGGGCTGAACCCACGGACAGGGCGGCAAGGGCAGCATCGCTATAGCGGCCGGCAATGACCGTGTCGGCCACGCCAAAAGCCATGACGGCCAACTGCCCGACCAGCACGGTACCCGCATGCCGGCTGATGATCTTCATCTCGCTCACAGACGGGATTTGCTTCCTGTGGCGGACGAAGTGTCTGGCTGGCTCACGCGCCTGTAAAGCAGGACGTTCTCATTCCTGTCGGTGGGCCGCCTTATGGTGGCAAGAAATGCCCAGTCCGGCAACTGTACGGTACTGCTCAGGGTGCCTTGCGCGTCGGCATCAACGATGAGGTAGGGGCAGGTGGGTTGTGCAGCTGCCTGGCGCAGGTCCAGCTTGCCATGGTACTGCAGGGCCGCCGCCTGTGCACTGCTCACGCCATGAATTTCAACACAGGCATTCTTGTCCACCATGCGCGCGACCTGCCTTGACATGGGCGCGTAACTGCGCGCGTAGTCGAGCAGCGGCAACCAGAGTGTCATCAGCAACAGCCAGCACAGCGTGGCGCCGCCAGCCGGCAGAACCAGCGACTTCCATACCGCGGCGCGATGTTTGCCTGCGCGCCATTTCACCAGCCATGCCCAGGCAAGCGTCGCCACCACCGCCGCCAGGAAGGCAAACCACGAGAAGCTGGGCTCAAAGCCCGGTGCAAGCCGCGCAACATTGGCTGCAGGCTGCTTGGGTATACCGGTTTGCATGGCGATCCAGACCACCCAGATGATGAAGGCGCAACCCGTGAAAAAGACCAGCGTGAACCAGTCGATGAGTGATGCCACGCTGCGCCTGAAGGTGGGCAGCGCAAATGCCGCCAGCGCCGCGAGTGGTGGCAGGCTGAGCATCAGGCTGCGATCGGCTGCGGGGGTGGTCAGCGTTGCGCCTATCGCCATGGCGGCAAACCACAGCGGCAGGGCGACGTGCCGGCTGGCCAGTTGCCTGCGCCAGCGATAAAGTGTCCAGAGGGCCAGAGGCCAGGTCGGCCAGGTGAACCAGAGCAGCAGTCGTCCCAGCTTGCGCCAGTCCGTCATGGCAGCCTGTTGGCCCGTACCCGGAAAATGTATGCGCCATCGCCACAGGTCCAGCATGTGGGCGATGCCGCTGACAAATATCGTGATGCCCAGGATCACCAGCACCCATTGCCACGATCGGCGCTTGCCGTCCGGGTCCTGCTCGCCTGACCGCAAGGTGTTGCCCCAGCGCATGTGCGTCCATTCCACCAGCGCACCACCGACACCGAAGAGTAGTGCCAGTGTGGGTGCACCGCTCAGCGTAAGTCCGGCCATGCCGACGAGCAAACCCAGCGACGGGCCAAACACCTTGGTAGCACGGCGATACGGACTGGCCGCCATGGCGTAGAACACGAGCGCCGTGAAACCCAGCTGTGCAAGGGCGGGCGTGGTCTCGTGCGACAGCTGCGCAAGGCCCAGGCTGGCGATCAATGCGAGCACGCCGGCATCGGCAATGGCACGGGCGTAATCGACAGGGCTGGCTTCGCCGCCAAATGCAAACGCTACCGGCTGGGCCAAGGGACTGCGCGCAAGGTAATAGACCGCGTACCAGGTCGCCAGCAGCGTCAATATAAGCAGCAAGCCGAAGGGGATGCGCACCGCCATGGCGGGGTCCATGAACGGCAGGAGTTTGATTGCCATGGCACCAAGCCAGTAGGGCGCCAGCGCATCGAAGCCGTTGGCTTGCCCGAGCAGTTGCGGGGCGAGCCAGTTGCCAGCGCTGGATGCAAGTTCCTGTGCCACGCCGAAGGTGGCAATGTCTTCAAACTTCCACGGCGCGCGCCCAAAAAAACCCGGTAGAACATAGGCCAGGCAAAACAGCAACAGCGCAAGCCTGGGAAGGCGGCGCACGGCTGATTGGGCAATGATGGCGGGGGATGGCTTGTTCAAGGCAGGCAGTTGCCGGTGAGGCGCGGTGGGCGTTTGGGGGGCAGGGCTTCAGCGTTGATTTTTGCGCGGCTGCCTGCAGCCGTCAAACGCAGTTTTTGCCGAAAAAAAAGCAGCCTGGGTTTCAGGCTGCTTTTTTGGGGGCGCGAAATTCGCAGCTTACTCGGCAGCAGCAGCGGGTGCGGCTTCCTTGGCTGCGGTCTTGCCGAAGCGGTTGCGGAACTTCTCAACGCGGCCGCCCATGTTGTCTACGGATTTTTGTGTGCCGGTGTAGAAAGGGTGCGATTCGCTGGAGGTATCAAGCTTGTACAGCGGCAGTTCGCGGCCGTCTTCCA
>JAZKCB010000072.1:0-5554 GCA_040388335.1 Pseudomonadota bacterium
GCCGATGTGCGTGAGCTGTGCATCGGGCGGACGTGTCATGTCTTGTCTCCTTTTTATTCGTGCCGTCTGGCGCACTGGTTTTGCAGAATATGACCTGTGCCGGTGCAGCGCAATTGATTTAAGCTCAATGTCCATCTGCTGAACATTTAACTCATGGTTTTCCCGATGACCACATCCACCTATCACTCCGTCCGCGGGCTGGAGCGCGGCCTGGCCGTGCTGCGCGCAGTCAATGCGCTGCAGCATGCAACGACGGTCGAGGTGGCCGCGCACACCGGCCTGCCAAGGCCGACGGTGCACCGGCTGCTGGAGACGCTGCGCACCGAAGGTTTTTTGCGGCGCACCGGCCTGCGTGACGCCTACCGGCTGACATTGAAAGTCAAAAGCCTGTCGGGCGGCTACAAGGACGACGACTGGATCACTGACATCGCCGATGTCGTGCTGGGCAAACTGGTGAACGAGGTGGTCTGGCCCACCGACGTCGCGACCTATGAAGACGACGGCATGGTGATCCGCTCAACCACCCACTACCGCAGCCCGCTGTCCATCGAACGTTCCTGGGTCGGGCGCCACCTGCCGATGTTGAGTACGGCCATAGGCTGGACTTACCTGGCCTTTTCACCGGCAGCCGAGCGCAGGGCGATTCTTGAGCGCATCAGCGCCTTCCCCGGGCCGGACCAGGACAAGATGAAAGACCCCGAAGCCGTGCGGCGCGCCTTGGCGGCAACACGGCGGCGCGGCTACGGCACACGCCAGCGCGAGTTCATGGCCAAAACATCCAGCATCGCCGTGCCCATCATGAATGGGGTGCATGTGCTGGGCTGCATCAACATCATCTGGATAGATTCGGCTATCGCGTTCGATGAAGCCACGCGGCGCTACCTGCCGATACTGCGCGATGCGGCTGCGCGGATTGAAACGGCCTACCAGGAAACGATTGCGAACTGAAGTTGCGCCGCTTGGTAGTAAGGCGTCACTGTGCTGAAGCCGGGAGGGCGGCACATGATTTCGCTTCGGGTGGGCGATTGGAGCCTTGACGTTGAAGCTGAGCCGCGAGCGGCGGCCTGCCGACGCTAGTGGGCTCAAGCGACCGGTTAGGCGACTCTAGGACGGGACGCGAGTTCATAGCTTGGCGGGGTGATTCCGAGCGGAACATAAAAGCCGTTAACCAGTAACACAGGCACGCCACGAAAGGCAATCTCAAGTAGCCGGGCGTCGCCGCTATAGAGCTTGAAGGATGCGGTGGTGTGAGCTAGCCCTTTGTTGGCGGAATGAAAAACAAGTGCCAATGCAGCCTCTGCTTCGGACTGCTCGCCAGGATAAGCGGCAAGTGCTTTTGCCTTTGTGAGCATAGATAAACCAGCGAATTGTTCAACGCCCATGTCATCGGTTCTCGTGCGAGCTGAGCGCTCCACTATTTTTGCGACCGACGATTTGGTTGATTGGAAGCCAAGAAACTCAAGAGTCGCTCGGCAGTGAATGATCGCTGATTCGATAGCAGCGTTGGTAAAGCCGGTAGCTTTTCCTTCGATTACTTGCTTGCCGTTGAAGTACACCTCCATGGTAGGAGCTTCGTCCCAAGACATGTGGTGGCGCAGGGCCAAATGACCAATAGAAATGGCTTCTAAGCGATACGCCAGCAACGCAAGGAGGGCCGTGTCCGGAGCGCTCATTGGAGTTGCCTAACGTCGGCGTTGACCGGCGACCGGGGAGCGAGTGCGCGCAGCGCACGTGGACGCCCGGGCGTCCGTGTCGAACAACCAGTTAGGTTGCATCAGCGCTTCTTCGCGGGCGGTCTTTGGCTCAGAGCCGAGCCTGCAGCTGACTTGGACGCTGCGCTCGTGCGCCCGTCCCGCAACGTTTGCGAAGCTTTGGTTCCGGCTGCCGGAGAGGTGACACGCTTCGGCGCCACTTGCGATAGTGCGCTGCCCGCTGCGGACTTCGACGCGGCGCCCGTGCTCTTTGAGCTAAGTATGGTCGAGGCAGCCTTAGCAGCTCGGGCCCCCGTGGTCTCTCCCGCTCCGATGTTCTTTGCTGCCGCGGACTGGGCACGCGCCGCGAAGGTTCCCTTCGCTATCGCACCACCCGAAGACTTCGCAGCGGCACTTTGTACGCGGGCCGCTGCTTGAGTGTTCATCTTTGTGCTGGTTGTTTTGCCGGCGGACTTAGCTGCCATCTTCTTCTCCTAGTTGACCAAAGAACTAAACGCCCCAATGCGACCTAACGTAATGTATGCCGCAAAACCTGGCAGCTGCAACATAAGATGGTCATCGATATCCTCCTGCAAGCGGCATGTGTATTGGGTTTGACGATATTTTTGTACATATCTATACAGTTATAAAAAATCCGTGAAACCCCGCAAGCTGCTTTGTCGCTTGGTGGCTGCACTATAGCCCGGGCACATTGAAAACCTGTCTTTACTTTGGGATGGTTTTCAATTGACCTGCATGCGCTCAAAGAAGGACCATGTCTTCAGACAAGGGCCGCCACTACCTGGCTGCAGGCCTTGTTAGCTCTAAAAAGTGCCGCGACAACCGTGACCAGTACGGGGAAGACCTACGCATTCACCGGCGGCACAAACTGGCGCCACACATCAGGCCTGTCAGCCTGCTCGCCATAGGTTTGCAGCCTGTCTGCAGCGATGCCTGTGATGTCGACGGCAGACTTGCCGCAACCGTCGAGGTAGGCGTCGAGTTCTGCAATCGCTTCTGTCAGCGCGCCGTAGCCGCGCATCAACACCAGTGAAGCCATTTCTGTTGCCGCTGCGCCTGCCAGGAGAAAGCGGGCGACGTCGAGGCCGCTGCGTGCGCCGTTGGTGGCCAGTAGCGGATAGTCGCGCCCCACACGTTTGCGTGCCAGCGCAATGCAGCGGGCGGTCAGCGGCAGGGCCCAGCCGCCGCCAATTGCTGCAGAGGTGTTGAGCAGGGGTGCCTGTGTTTCAAGATCGGGCATGAAGCCCATAAAGCGGCCCATCAATATGGTGGCGTCGGCACCGCTGGTTTGTGAGGCGACGGCCAGCGCTGCGGGGTCTTCGCTCTGGCCGGTGAGCTTGATCCACAGCGGCAGCTTCACCGCGGCACGCAGGCGGCTGACGATGGTGGCGATGCGACTGGCGTCACGCTCCAGCACGATGGCGCCCTTGGCGGCTTCGTCGCCGTGCGGTGCGCCGATGTTGACTTCAAGAATGCGAAAGCCCATTTTTTCGATCTGCTGCGCATAGGCCACGCACTGGTCGAGCCCGCTCAATATCAGGCTTGGGATGACGTAGCTGCCAACGGCGGCGGCTTCCTGGTCGAGCTTGAGCAGCTGCGCCATCCACGGCTCAAAGTCTTGCTGCACCAGGCCTGAGCGGCAGAACACCGTGGCTTCGCGCGGCACGTTGAAGTCCCAGGGCACGGTCTGCCAGTTGTCATCGAGCAGGTGGTAGTCGGTCTTGTCGAGCTGCGACTTGGCGGCGGCTGATTCATTGGTGGACTTGGCCACCACCGCGCCCACGCCGCTGGCAATCGCTTCGCGTATGCCTTCGGCTGTCATGGTGTGTTCACCCGAGCCGCAGATGACCGGGTTCTTGAGGTTGATGCTGCCTATTTGTGTTTGCAGGTTGGCCATTTGTCTCTCGTCCTTGTTCGATTGTTTTTATTTGCGCAGCCGCTCGTAGAGATCGCTGCCCAGCCGGCTGCTGATGTCGGCTGCAGTGTCCTGCACGGCCTTCAGGAGTTTGGGCAAGGGCGGGGAGGGTACGTCGCGCGCGGCGCCGATGATGCCGATCACGCCTACCAGTTCATCGCCCGCAGAAAAGATGGGCGCTGCCAGCACGTTGACGCCTTCAATCATTTCGCCATTGGCGTCTTCATACAGGCGCTCGCGGATGCGGGCCAGGCGCTCAAGCACCTGCTGCGGGTCAACCGCAGATTTGTCGGTGAAGCGTTCAAGCTTTTTCTTCAGCAGTTTTTTCTGCGTGTCGGCATCACACCAGGCCAGCACGATGCGGCCCTGCGCCGAACTGTGCATGGGCACGCGGTTACCGGGCTTGACCGAAATACAGACCGGGTTGCCCGATTCAGCCGAGGCAATCACCAGCGCCGATGCCTGGTCGGCCACCGACAGCACGGCGCTTTCGCCGGTGGTGTCACGCAGTCGGTTGAGGTAGGGGTCAGCCAGCGCGCGCAGGTCGAACTGGTTGTTGGCAGCTGCGCCATAGCCCACGAGCTTTGCGCCCAGACGGTATTTTTCGCTCAGGGTTTCCTGCTCGACCACGCCGACCTGACGCATCGACGCCAGATGCCGGTAGACGCGCGGTTTGGGCTGGCCCATGACCTGTGCGAGTTCGGTCACGCCCATGGGCCTGCCGGCCTGGCTCAGCTTGTCGAGGATGTCAAACACAATGCCGACCGACTCCAGGATGACCGGGCCGGAAGGGGTTTGGTCCGGTGTGCTTTGGGCGGTTTTTGCGGTGGCGGGCGAACGTGGCATAGGTGGGTGGCGTTTTCAGGAAGCGTTGCGGCCGATTGTGCATGGGCGGCCCGCTTCAGAAAAAAGTTGACGAAGTATAGTGTTTCTTTAAAAGAAATGTTATTCTTTTGAAAAGAACAAAGATGATTTGTTTTTTGCGGCCATCCGGCCCTGACCGTACCGATAAAGACCTGGAGACAGACATGAAAAAACTCAAAATGGGCACCTTCGCCTTGCGCGCCGCGTTCGCCGGCGCCCTGTGCCTCACCCTCGCCGTCCAGACCGCCAGCGCGCAGACCGCAGCAAGCTATCCCACCAAACCTGTTCGCCTGATCGTGCCGTTTGCGGCTGGCGGTGCGGTGGACCTGATCGGCCGCCAGATGGCCGTGGCGCTGACTGATTCGCTGAACCAGGCCTTTGTGGTCGAGAACCGCCCCGGTGCCGGCGGCCTGCTGGCGCTTGAGCAAGTGACCAATGCTGCGCCTGACGGCTACACGCTGGCCGTTGGCGGCGCAGGCCCGCTGTCGATGAGCCCGTCACTCTACAAGGACCGCAATTTCGACCCACTGACGCGCTTTGACCCGGTGATCTGGTACGCCAGCACACCCGGTGTGCTGGTGGTCAACCCCAACGTCAAGGCGCAAAAGGTCAGCGACCTGGTGGCGTTGTCCAAAGCTTCAAAGCAGCAGCTCAACATGGGCTCGGCCGGCGGGGGCAGCATCAACCATCTGATGGGTGAGTACTTCCAGGAGAAAAGCGGCATCAAGTGGCTGCACATTCCGTACAAGGGCAGTGCGCCGGCCCTGAACGAACTGATGGCCGGCCGGCTGGACGTGATGATGGACATCGTGCCGACCGCGTCGCCGCTGGTCAACAGCGGCAAGCTGCGTGCGCTGGCCGTGACCACGCCAAAACGCTCGGCGCTGTTGCCCGACACGCCGACGCTGAAAGAGCTGGGCTACAAGGACTTCGACGTGAGCTCGTGGATATCGCTGATGGCACCACGCGGTACGCCGCCTGAAATTGTGCAAAAGCTCAATGCCGCATTGAACAAGGCGCTGCAGACAACGGCCGTCAAGGCGCGCCTGCAGGTGGTGGGTGC
>JAZKCB010000072.1:5654-55896 GCA_040388335.1 Pseudomonadota bacterium
TGAACAAGGCGCTGCAGACAACGGCCGTCAAGGCGCGCCTGCAGGTGGTGGGTGCGGAACCCGAAGGCGGCACGCCGGAGCGCGTGACGCAGCGCCTGCAACTGGAGATTCCGCGTTGGGCGGCGATCATCAAGTCGTCGGGGGCCAAGGCCGACTAGGCTGCAGGTTCTCAAGCGGCCTGCATCAGGGCTGCCTTCGCAAAGCCCGCTTCCGCGAAAACGGAAGGCGGGCTTTGCGGTTTCTGGGTGCTATGTAATTAATAGCTACTCACGCGCGTTTCTATTGGTCTGGATGCCAATTTGATGCACGAAAATAGCCTTTTGGAAGCTGTTTTTGTGCCAAAACGCGGTCTCAACACCCACATCAGGGTTTACCCATGCCTTTTTTGATTCAAAGAGCTCTCTGGAGAGTTTATTGATGCCTAAAAGGCATTGCTTGGGCTAATTTGAGGTCTGTCGCACTTGCCGATCGCTCCCTAGCATCGCCCCAGCCTTTGACATAAAAATTCTGGAGACAAGCATGAAGCAAAAATTCCTGGCCTGCGTCGCTGTATGTGCTGCGGTATGGGCCGGCCTGGCTGCCCCGGCTGCGCTGGCCCAGGCCTTCCCGGCCCAGCCCGTCCGGTTTATTTCCCCTTTCCCCGCCGGAAGCGGGCCTGACGTCATCGCCCGCATCGTGGGCGAGCGCCTGGGCGCTGCTTGGAAACAGCCTGTGATCATTGATGCGCGCCCCGGGGCCAATGGCTTCCTCGCGGCGGGTGCGGTCAAGCAGGCTGCGCCTACGGGTTACGACCTGTTGCTGGCCGATGTGGGTCATCTGGCCATCAGCCCTGCGCTGTTCAAAAACATGCCCTACAACCCAAAAACCGACTTTGTGCCGGTGGCCGGTCTGTACCGCACCTCGTTTTTTATCGCCGTCGGCGCCAACAGCCCGATACGCACAGTCAGGGACCTGATCGCCGCCGCAACGGCCAACCCGGGAAAGATCACCTACGGATCCAACTCCGTGGGCGGCCCCTTGCACCTGGGCGCTGCGCAGGTCGAAGCCGTGACCGGAACAAAGATGCTGCACGTGCCCTACAAGGAAATCTCACAGCTCTACCTGGCGGTGTCGACCGGTGAGGTGGACTGGGCCATGGGTTCGCTGGCCAGCACCGGCCCGCTGCTCAAAGCCGGCAAGCTGCGGCTGATTGCAGTGGCGGACAGCGCCCGTTCTGTCGTCATGCCGGACGTGCCGACCTTTCAGGAGGCGGGTGGCCCCAAGGATGTGCAGGTGCGCAGCTGGGTGGCCATCATGGCGCCCAAAGGCACACCGCCGGCAGTGGTCGCCAGCCTGAACCGCAGCATGGCTGATGTGCTGAAGCAGCCGGAAGTGGTCGAGAAGTTCTCGGGATTCGGTTTTGTGCCGGACATCCAGACGCCGGACGCACTGACCAGACTGATCAACACCGAGACGGTGTTTTACGCCGACATGGTAAAGCGCACAGGCGCATCGATTGATTGAGTTGACTGAACTCAAGACTCCGATTCCAGACACGGCAAACCGGCACACAGCATGCGAGATAAAACACAGGTATTGATCGTGGGCGCAGGGCCGGCCGGGCAGGGCATGGCCATCGAGCTGGGCCAGCGCGGCATCGACTGCCTGGTGGTTGAAAAAAACCCGCGCATCGGCGTGGCGCCGCGCGCCAAGACGACCAACGTTCGCACCCGTGAGCACTTCAGGCGCTGGGGCATTGCCGGCGCGCTGCGTGATGCGGCGCCCTTTGGCGCCGACTACCCGTCGAACATTGCCTTCACCACGCGCATGTCCGGGCACCTGCTGACCCGCTTTGACAATGCGCTGTATTGCGCGCCAGGGCGCAACCCGCTGTATGCCGAGCACGCCCAGTGGGTGCCGCAGTACACAGTTGAACGTGTGATGCGCGAGCACCTTGAAACGCTGGCCAGCGTGGAGGTGCAGGTCAATTGCGAGCTGACGGGTTTTACCCAGGACGACGAGGGCGTGCTGGCCCATGTGCGCGATGTTGAAACGGGCCTTGAACGCGAGGTGAGGGCGCAGTTCATCGCTGGCTGCGATGGCGGGCGCAGCCTGGTGCGCAGCGCGATAGGTGCGCGCATGGAGGGCACCTTCGGCATGTCCAGAAACTACAACATCGTCTTTCATGCGCCGGGGCTGGCGGATGCACACCCGCACGGCAAGGCCATCATGTACTGGCAGATCAACGATGACGTGCCCAGCATCATCGGCCCCATGGATTCCGGCGACCGCTGGTTCTTCATGCCGACGGGCCTGGCACCGGACGTGCAGGTGACCAAGGACACGGCCGCAGACCTGATTCGCCGGGCGACCGGGATTGACTTGCCGTTTGACGTGCTCAGCATTGACGAATGGGTGGCGCACCGCGTGGTGGCTGACCGCTACCGTGACCGGCGCGCCTTTCTGGCCGGCGATGCCTGCCACCTGCACCCACCCTATGGCGGCTTCGGCATGAACATGGGTGTGAGCGACGCGGTGGACCTGGGCTGGAAGCTGGCTGCGGTACTGCAGGGCTGGGGCGGCGAGACGCTGCTGCAGAGCTACGAACTGGAGCGGCGCCCTGTGCACATGCATGTGCTGCAGGAGGCCGCCACCAATCACTCCAAATTCAGCAATGCGCTGTTCGAGCCCGGGCTGGAGGACGACACGCCCGCCGGAGCCGAAGCGCGGCAACGCGTGGGCCGGCGCATCAATGCCGAGAAGCTTTCGGAGTTCTACACGCTGGGCACCATCCTGGGTGACCGCTACACCAACTCACCGGTTGTGCAGCCCGCGCTGGGCGTGCCAGCTGTCGCACGCGACTTTTTGAATTACGTGCCCAGCCCCTTGCCCGGCGGGCGCGCCCCGCATGCGTGGCTGCATGACGGCAGTTCGCTGTTTGACAACTTCGGTCAGGGTTTCACCTTGCTGGCTTTGCCGTCAGCGGCGGCGGCATCGCTGGATGCTGCGGGCGCGGATGCCCAGCGTCTGGGAATACCGCTCAAGCTGTTGCAACTGGACAACCCGGCCCTGCCAGGTCTTTACAACCGCCGCCTGACATTGATACGGCCCGACCAGCATATTGCGTGGACGGGCGACGTGTGGCCTTCGGCAGAAGATTTCGATGTGCTCGCCATGGCGACGGGGCAGCAGCCCCTCGCTGCGCTTTCTCAAATACAAAAGGAGACATTCCATGAATCAGGTACTTGAATCCCGTCCGCAAACCACCGCAGCTGCGCCAAAGGCTGCGGTGTCACCAGCACGCCTGGCCCATGTCGTATTTCGCACCTCGCAGTTTGATGCGCTGGTGGACTGGTACACCACGGTGCTGTGCGCGAAGACGGCGTTCTCCAACGGCGCGCTGGCCTTTCTTCAGTATGACGACGAGCACCACCGCATTGCGGTGCTCAACATTCCTGACCTCAAGCGCCAACCCGACGGTGTGGCGGGCATGCACCATGTCGCCTTCACTTATGACTCGCTGGCCGATCTGGTGGGCACCTATGAGCGTCTGGACAAGGCCGGCATTCGCCCGGTGACCTGCATGAACCACGGCCCGACGACGTCCATGTATTACGCCGACCCCGATGGCAACCAGGTCGAGCTGCAGGTCGACAACTATGAGACGGTTGAAAAGGCAGGCGAGTTTTTTTACAGCGCCGCGTTTGCGAAAAACCCGATCGGTGTGGACTTTGAGCCTGCCGACCTGGCCAGGCGCTTTCACTCGGGCGAAGACGAAGCCGCCATCAAGATGCGGCCCGACAGCGAGGCGCGCGGGCTCGATACACTGAACCTTCGCTAAACCCTTCATCAAGCATCAAGCGTTAAGGACCCTACATGGACGAGCTTCTTCGTTGCGAGCGTGAGTGCACCCGCCTTTGTCAGGACTTCATCTACACCATAGACCGGCGTCAGTACGAACCTTTCATGGCGCTGTTTGCGCCCGAACCCACCCTCGACAGGGCGGGCCAGGTATTCAGGGGTATGGACGGCCTGAAGCAGTTTTGCGAAGGCCGTGCCATTGACCGTTATGTGCGCCACCTGATGGGCAATATCCGCATCGACATGACGGGCCCGGCCACAGCCAAAGGCACCAGCAGCGTCACCATGTTCGGCGCCAGGGCCGAGCCTGATGCGGCCTTGCCGCTGCCATCGTCACATCTGGTGTTTGCGGAGTATGAAGACGACTATGTGCTGACCGGCGCGGGCTGGAAAATCAAAAACCGCAGGATCGCCATCGTCTTCGCGCCTGCGGGTTGAGCTGGGCTTCCTGTCCGGCTGATTCTTTTAAGATGGCATGCGCTGCGGCGCCATGTTTGCAGCCATCTTTTCAGAACCGGAGACAGACCATGACCCTGGAAGAAGAAATCCGCTGCGAGCGCGAGTGCACCCGACTGTCCAGTGACTTTGCCTTTGCGGTGGATCGCGGGCATTTTGACGACTTCATTGCATTGTTCGCGCCCGATGGTGCGCTGGAACGCCGTGGTGAAGTGCTTCGCGGGCCGCAGGCCTTGCGCGGCTTCCTCGAAGCCATGCCGAAGAACCGCACCATGCGCCATATCTGTACCAATATACGTGTCGACATGACCGGCCCAGGTACGGCCCGGGGCACATCCAGCACACTGATGATGCATGTCATGGCCGACCCGGGTACGCCTCTGCCCATGAAGGCCGGCATACCGCTGTGTGCGGAGTATGAAGACGACTATGTGCTGACACCGGCGGGCTGGAAGTTCAAATACCGCAACACCATCATCGTGTTCCAGCCCTGAAGATACAGGCACAGGCAAGCACAACAAGGCCTTCATGCCCAAAAGCCGCCACCTGCGTGACTTTATTGCGATTGCACATTCGCGCAGCCTGCGTGCTGCCGCCACCTCATTGGGGCTGACCCAACCCGCCATCTCGCGCAGCCTGCAGGAGCTTGAGGAAGAGCTCGGCGTACCGTTGTTCGAGCGCCATGCGCGCGGCGTGGTGCTGACGCCTGCAGGCGAAAAGTTTCTGGTGCGGGCGCAGATCGCCACTGAGTCGATACGGCGCGGCTGCGAGGAAGCGCGGCAGTTTCAGGGTGACCTCAGCGGCACGGTCGCGGTGTCGATCTCCAGCGCGGCGGTATTGGGTATGCTGCCCCTGGCGTACCCGCAGTTCCGCAGGGCCTGGCCGTCCATCAATGTTCGTTTTGTCGATGGCAATTTCCCGGTCATCGAGCCCAAGCTGCGTGATGGTGAACTGGACTTTTACGTCGGCCCGCGGCCCGAGCGCGAGCTGGGTAGTGGCTACACCGTGCTCCGCATTGCAGACAACGAGCGCGTCATCATGGGGCGCAAGGGTCACCCCCTGGCAGGCGCCACCAGCCTTGCTGAACTGGTTGATGCAGAGTGGGTGGTGTCGGCGATTCGCGACCGGGTGGAGCAGGAGTTTGAAGAGGTGTTTTCGGCACACGGCCTGCCCAGCCCCGCGGTGCGCACCCGGGCTGAATCCATGCTGGTCCTGGTGGTGCTGATTGCAACAACAGACGCCCTGGTGCTTTTACCCAAAGTCTGGGCCACGAATGAACTGTTCGGCGGCATGGTGCAGCAGCTGTATGTCACCGAAACCCTGGCCGCCCCAGACATCGTGCAGATGCACTCTTCACAGTTTCCGTTGACGCCCGCCGTAGAGCATCTGTCGCTGCTGCTGCAGCGCGCTGCGGGTACGCCCTTCACCGGTGCGGGTGGTCAGGCGGCTCCCCTGGCTCTATGAGCCCAGGCTCGTTCTGTCCTCCCAAAGTCGGAAACAGCCTACGCAAAAAATCGCAGCCCGTCTCTGTCGGCACCCTTATAGTTTGATGATCATGAGTCATGACCATCCACGCCACCGCCATGGGTGACAGCAGATTTTTTGCTGCTGCTGCGGCGCTTTGGCCCAAGGTCAGGCGCTGGGTTCTGCCGCTGCTGGGCATGGCGGTTCTCGGCCTGTTGATCTCCCATGCGCACACGGTGGACTGGGCCGGGGCCTGGGTTGCGCTCAAGCGATATTCGCCGTGGCTGCTGCTCGGCGTGCTGGGCCTGGCGACGGTCAGTCATACGATTTACGGCTGCTTTGACCTGATAGGCCGGCACCATACGCAACACCATTTGCCTGTGTGGCGGACCTGGGCCATTGCCATTGCCAGTTATGCGCTCAACCTCAACCTCGGCTCGCTGGTGGGCGGCGTCGCCTTGCGCACGCGTCTTTATTACCAGGCAGGTGTGAAGGAATTCCAGATCGCGCAGGTCATAGGCCTGGGTCTGGCCACCAACTGGATGGGCTATTGCCTGCTGGCCGGCAGTCTTTTTGCGGCAGGCCTTATTTCGCCACCCGATCAGGCCAACATGGCGCCTGCAACCATGCGCTGGCTGGGTGTGTTGCTGGTGCTTGTTGCCGCAGCGTATGTGCTGGCTTGCGGCATTGCACGCGGCAGGCAGTGGACGATACGCGGCAGAACACTGCGCCTGCCGGCGCCGCAGATTGCAGTTCTGCAAATTGGTCTATCCGCGCTCAACTGGTCGCTGATGGGGGCCATGATGTACTTGCTGCTGGGCGCCCAGGTGCCCTATGGCACCACGCTATGCGTGCTGCTGGCGGCATCGATTGCCGGGGTACTGATACCGGTGCCCGGCGGCCTTGGCGTGCTGGAGGCCGTGTACCTGGCGCTGCTGTCGGGTTCTGTGCCGCAAGGCAAGCTGATGGGCGCCATCCTGGCCTACCGCGCCCTTTATTACCTGGTGCCGCTGGCCGGTGGGGTGATGCTTTATGCGTTTCTCGAACACTATGCATCGACCCATCCCGCCGCAGCTACCGAGGCCCGGAGCGCGGGCTAGCCGCGCGCTGGAATGTTTAGACCCTTGACCACTGCTGGTCGCGCCACAAACGCTTCAAGCGCGCGCGTGACGTTGGGGAAGTTCTGGATGCCGACCAGCTCACCCGCTTCATAAAAACCAACGAGGTTGCGTATCCACGGGAAGGTGGCGATGTCGGCAATGCTGTAGTCGTCACCCGCAATCCAGGCACGGTTGGCCAGGCGCTGGTTCAGCACACCGAGCAGGCGGGTGGACTCGGCTACATAACGGTCGCGCGGGCGCTTGTCTTCGTAGTCCTTGCCGGCAAACTTGTTGAAGAAGCCGAGCTGGCCAAACATGGGCCCGATGCCGCCCATCTGGAACATCAGCCACTGGATGGTTTCATAGCGGCCGGCGGCATCAGCGGGGATGAACTTGCCGGCCTTGTCGGCCAGGTAAATCAGGATGGCGCCGGACTCGAACAGGGCAAGCGGGTTGCCGCCCGGGCCATCGGGATCAAGAATGGCCGGTATCTTGTTGTTGGGGTTGAGCGAGAGGAACTCGGGCGAGGTCTGGTCGTTCTTTTCAAAACTCACCAGGTGCGCCTCGTAGGGCAGGCCGGTCTCCTCCAGCATGATGGACACCTTGACGCCGTTGGGCGTGGGCAATGAATACAGCTGTATGCGGTCCGGATGTTGTGCGGGCCATTTTTGGGTGATGGGGAAGTCGGAGAGTTTTGTCATGGTGTAGAAGTGGTGTTGGCAAGGCACCCGCCTGTAGACGGGGGTAACAGGAATAAATATAGCCTTACCGCCAATAACCCGCACAGCAAGGACTTGTTTGACTCGGTTGTTAACGTTGGCATGCCGCAGACCGCATGAATTCGCACAAGCCGGTATTATCAAAACCTGCATTGCCGTACACCCGCAGCGGTTCCTCAAGTTCTTGTAGCAAGGAAGACAGACGTCATGATCAAGTTTTATTACCACCCATCACCAAACCCGCTGAAGGTTGCCCTTTTCCTGGAAGAGTCAGGCATGCCCTATGAACTCATGGCTGTGGATACACGTAAGGGTGAGCAGCACTCGCCGGCCTTCCTCAAGATCAACCCCAACGGCAAGACCCCCGCGATCACCGATGGTGAGGTGACCGTGTTCGACAGCAATGCCATCCTCTTGTATCTGGCTGAAAAGTCAGGCCAGTTCCTGCCCGAGAACACGCCTGCTGCGCGTGGACAGATGTTGTCGTGGCTGATGTTTGTAGCTAGTGGTATTGGCCCCTACTCGGGCCAGGCGGTGCACTTTCAGCATGCGGCCCCCGAGAAGAACGCCTATGCCATCAACCGTTACACGTTTGAAGCCGAGCGCCATTTCAAGCTGCTGGATGACCAGCTGGCCAAACACAAATACATGCTGGGCAATACCTATACGCTGGTTGATATGGCCGTCTGGGGCTGGGCACGTGCACTGCCGCGCGTGCTGGGCCCGGATGCGCTGGGCAAGCTGCCCAATCTCAAACGACTGTTTGACGAGATCAATGCGCGGCCCGCAGCCGCGCGTGCAGAAGGCCTGCAGGCGAAGTTCAACTTCAAAATGGAGATGGACGACGAGGCGAAAAAACACATGTTTCCGCAGAACGCGCGGCTGGCGGCCTGAGTCAAATCGGTCATTGCGGACCTGATCCGCAATCCATGAACCGTATTTTCCGGACTTGCTGTCGGGAGCGGAATTGGATCCCGGATCGGGTCCGGGATGACGGTGCTCATCGCAACAAATAAAACCCGCCGCTGGCCATTTTCTCGCCGTTGACCATGATATCGACGGCATGATGGCCCGCATGGTGTATGCGCGTGGTGAAGTCCTTGACCACCTGGCTGCGGCTTAGGCCAACGGTTTCACCTGGCGCCAGCGTCAGTTCCTTGAGCTTGAACACCTTGGCCGAGCTGGCACCCGACTTCTTGACGTAGTGGATGGCGTAGTCGACCACCAGGCGCTGGCTGCTCTTCGCTTTTGATTCAAGACTGAACGAGAGATCCAGCCTCTCGCCCAGCACAAGCTTTGGCGGGCTGACCACAAAGTCATGGAGCTGGACAGCTGCTTTTTGACCCGCCCCAATCACGGCCAGCGCGCGCCTGTCGCCCTGCTTGATGAGCGTGCGCAGTGCGTGCCTGGCGATCCACGCGGTCTGGGGTTTGTCCAGTGGCCAGCCTTCGAGTTTCTGTATCACCCATTCAGAATGCAGTTTGGTGATGTCATTGAGGTGGTTGGCCACCGATTTGCGCACATACAGGCTTTCATCGGCCCTGAGCTTGTGGAGAATGGGCGCGGCCAGTGTCGGGTCGGCCATCAGCACATCCAGCCTGAAAGACCAGGGCAGGCGGGGGCGGCTGCCCTCGCTGGCCAGTCGCCTGACATGCTCATTTTCATCGCGCGCCCAGGTTTTCATCACGGCCAGTGTGCGTTTGGCATCACGCCGCAGGAATTCACGGATGGCAAATTCAGAACTTCCAAAAGCCGTGAAAAACTTCAGCGCCTCCATCGATGTGTCGAAGTCTTCGTGACCGTAGAGGCCCACATAGTCGGGTAATACCAGCGTGACAAAACCGCTGTTGATGCGCGGAGCCAGCTTGCGCAGGATGGCAATGGTTTTTTTGTAGTCAGCAGGCAGTGTGGCGTGCAGGCTCTCGGATGTGCGTCTCAGGCGCTGCATGAGGCTCAGGCTGTCCAGGTCTGCCTGCACCAGTTTCAGGAATTCTTTCTCATCGAATGCTGGATACACCTCGGCGACTTCGGCCGCGATATGCCTGAGCCTGGCGGCATTGAAGATTTCCTTGAGGGCGGGTGCTGCGCTGGTGGTCGTCATGCCTGCATTTTCTACTGGTTGGCATCGCATACTCCGCGCAGGCGATGGCTTTTGCAAAGCGCCGCTATCCGCGACAATCGTGTGCATGAGCGATTCACGACCCGCAGCGCGACCGGCCAGCGTCACTATCCGTCAACTGCGCGCCTTTCTGGCTGTGGCACAGGACGAAAGCATCACGCGTGCGGCGCAGCGGCTGCACCTCACGCCGTCGGCGCTTTCCATGCTGGTCAGCACTCTGGAGGGCGAACTGGCGGTGCGCCTGTTTGAGCGCACCACGCGCAAGATTGTGCTGACCGATGCGGGGCTGGAGCTTTTGCCTTCCATCAAAAAAGTATTCGACAACCTCGACACGGCCTTCGACGGTCTGCGCCAGCTGTCGCAGCGCCGCAGCGGGCGTTTTTCAGTGGCAACCTCGCCCTTGCTGTCGGCCACCTTGCTCCCGACCTTGCTGGCGAGTTTTCGCCTCCGGTACCCTGACATCAAGGTCGATCTTCTGGATCTCCCGGTTGAAGAAATCGCACAGGCGGTGCGCAGCGGCCAAGCCGACTTTGGTGTGCGCACCGAAGGCACGGACATGCAGGACCTCACTGCCACACCGCTTTACCAGGACAAGCTCATGCTCGCCTGTCTGGGCAGCCATCCGTTGGCGCTGCAGCGTGAGGTGCGCTGGGCCGAGCTGGCTGACGAAGCGCTGGTGCTGCTGCGTCACGGCAGTGGTTTGCGGACGCTGGTTGAGCGCGGCTTTGCCGAAGTCGGGGAGGTGGCGCGGCCGGCCTACGAAGTGGCGCACGTCATGACGGCAGTCGGGCTGGTTGAGGCCGGTCTGGGCATTTCAATCCTGCCGTCCTATGCGCTGACCCGGTCGAGATCCGTCAGTGTGGTGGCGGTGCCGCTGGTGGCGCCCATCATGCAGCGCAATATCGTGGCCATTACCGACAGCCAGCGCAAGCTGTCGGCGCCGTGCGAGGCATTTCTGGCGCATTTCCAGAGCGAAATGGCCGCACCGGTGACGCTGGCGCCTGCAGTGAAAAAAACGGCACGAAGCAAAAAGGCCGCGAAGCCCTAGTACTGCAACCAGGAAGTAGCGAAACAAAATGAAAGTGATGGATTCGCGTTCAGGGCAAGGCGCAAGCCGCAGTGAAGGCTGTGCGCCTTCACAAGGGTTGCAACGCTGCCCTGGGCGTGAAGATGCGCTTTCATGTTTCGATATTTTCGGGTTGCGGTACCAGGTTTCAGGAAAGTATTCCGGCAGGTTCAAAAAGCTGCAGGCTACGGTGTGTCAGCAAGGCTTCCGGGTTCATCCAGTCCAGGATGATGTCGAAATGATTGCGTCCGGAGACCTCCAGGTATTGCACTTCGCACCCATGCTGGCTGCATGCTGCGGCATACACGATGGACTGGCGCTTGAACTCGTCGGTATCCAGTTCCGCAGTGGCAATGCACAACCGCGTACTGGCAGGCGGCAGCAGATGTATGGGGCTCAGCGCTGTGGCCCGCTGCGCGTCAAGTTGCAGCCATTCGTTGGGCGTTGTCTGCTGTACCGGCGTCAGGTCAAACAGACCACTCACCAATACCCCGCCCCTGATCACACGGTGATGGCCGTCCGGCATGCCCGCTTCGGCCTGCCAGCCTGGTGCCATCACCATGGCCGCCAGATGGGCACCTGCGGAACTGCCGGACAGCACCATGCGGGTCGGGTCCACGCCTTCACTGGCGGCGTTTTGATAAAGCCAGGCGATGGCGCGGCGGCATTGAGCCACGATCTCTTCAAGGCTCGCGACTGGTGAAAGTTGGTAGTTGATGGAGGCGACGGCAATACCGCGCTCCGTGAAGGTCTTCGCCATGAAGACCGAATCTTCCTTTGCCAGCGCACGCCAGTAGCCGCCATGAATAAAAACAAACAGCGGTGCATTGGGCTTGCCGGGCACGGCGAAGAGGTCAAGACGCTCCTCCGGATGCGGGCCGTAGGCGATGTCGCGCACATGCGGCAACTGGTACATCGGTGCCGATGCTTGCCTGTAGTCTTTCAGAATGGGCGCAACATCAGGCACGGTGCCACGCGCGTTGTACTGGCTGGCCAGCTCGGCCGCACTCATGTCGCGCCAGGATTCAGGACCTGGATCAGGAAGATTCTCAGACACCCAGCGTGTCCTTGAGGATGTCGGTCGCACCCAGCAGGCTTTGCGAACTGCCACTCCAGACCGTGCGGCCCTTTTCAAGCACAAAGTGGGTGTCGGCGATACGCAGCAGAGGGCCGATGTTTTTATCAATCACCAGCACCGACAGGCCGGTGTTCTTCAGGGCCTGAAGGCAATCCCAGATTTCACCGCGCACGATTGGGGCGAGGCCTTCGGTCGCTTCGTCCAGCACAAGCAAACGCGGGTTGGTCATCAGGGCACGGCCAATGGCGAGCATCTGCTGTTCGCCGCCCGAGAGGTTGATGCCGAGGTTGCCTGCGCGCTCTTTCAGGCGCGGGAAAAGGCCATACACGCGCTCCAGCGTCCAAGGGTCTTTTCTCTCCAGCCGGTTGTGCGCCGTGGCGACCAGGTTTTCGTAAACCGTGAGGTTGGGAAAGACCTGGCGCTGCTCGGGCACCAGTCCTATGCCGAGGCGTGCGATTTTGTAGGAGGGCCAGCGTGAGATGTCCTTGCCCGCAAATTCAATACGGCCGCTGCGTGCAGCCATGATGCCGGTAGCGGTGCGTATGGTGGTCGTCTTGCCCATGCCGTTACGGCCAAGCAGGGTGACAAACTCGCCTTCGGCGACGCTGAGTGCCGCACCGAACAGGGCTTGCGCATCGCCGTAGCAGACTTCAATGTCGGTGATTTTGAGAAGCTCGTTCATATCGGCAACACCTCATCGCCGAGATAGGCGGTGCGTACGTCTTCATTGGTACGAATCTCCTGCGGCGTGCCGCTCGCAATGATGCGGCCATAGACCAGCACCGAGATGCGGTCTGCCAGTGCAAACACCGCATCCATGTCGTGTTCCACCAGCAGCATGGTGTAGCGGCCCTTGAGGCCTTTCAGCATCTGCACGACCTTGCCCGATTCCTGGTGGCTCATGCCGGCCATAGGTTCATCCAGCAACAGCAGCTTGGGCTCTGCGACCAGCACCATGGCCAATTCAAGCTGGCGGCGCTCACCGTGGGCCAGCTCTGAAACATGCGTCTTCGTGCGGTGCGATAAGCCCGCCTGTTCGATGGCATGCAGGGCAGGGTCGACCAGCTCGTTTTGCTGAAGCACCGGTTTCCAGAAACCGAAACTGTGGCCGCAATGGGCCTGCATGGCGAGCACGACGTTTTCAAGCACGGTGAATTCAGGGAACACCGACGTGATCTGATACGACCGGGCAAGGCCGCGAAGTGCGCGCTGTGCCGGAGGCAGCGAGGTGATGTCGCTGCCGTTGAACTCGATGCTGCCGCTGCCAGGCGCAACTTCGCCGCCCAACTGGCCGATCAGCGTGGTCTTGCCTGCGCCGTTGGGGCCGATGATGGCGTGCAGCTCACCGGGGGCCAGCTCCAGGCTGACATGGTCGGTGGCGAGCAGCCCGCCATAGCGTTTGACCAGCGTGTCTATTTTCAGCATGGCGCTCATGACCCGGCCTCCGATTTTGCCCGCGCATCTGCGCTGAGCTTGCGGCGTTCACGCCAGGCATCCCAGTCCAGCAGGTAACCGTAGACGCCACGGCGTGCCGTCAGTACCACCAGCACAATCAGCGGGCCGAGAATCATCATCCAGTGATCGGTCAATGCCTTGAGCACTTCTTCGCTGAGGAGTAATACGAGTGAACCGACGAGTGGGCCAAACACTGTGCCCATGCCACCCAGAACCACCATGACGATCATTTCGCCGGAGACCGTCCACGCCATGTAGGCGGGCGATGCAAAACCCGTGAGGTTGGCATACAGCAGGCCCGCCACACCGCACACTACGCTGGAGAGCACATAGGCCGACAGCTTGTAGCGCAGTGACGGGAAACCCATGGCCTTCATGCGGCGCTCGTTGATACGGCAGCCGCGCAGCACCATACCAAAGCGCGCGTCAATCAGTCGCCGGGTGAAAAAAAGCGCCACCAGCACCAGCCCCAGCGCCACGTAATAAAGTGTGATGGGCGAGCCCAGTGTGAAAACCCCGAAGTCACTGCGCGCCGAGATCGACAGGCCGTCATCGCCGCCGTATTGCTTCAGACTCACAAACAGGTAAAAAAACATCTGTGCGAATGCCAGCGTGATCATGATGAACGCGATGCCGGAGGTACGCAGCGAAATGGCGCCCGTGATGGCGCCGACGAGGGCGCAGACCACGACCGTCGCTGCCAGCTGCACCCAGCCGTTGGTGATGCCATTTTGTGCCAGCAGACCGACGGCGTAGGCACCCAGGCCCAGGTAAAGCGCATGGCCAAAGCTCACCATGCCGCCGTAACCCAAAATCAGGTTGAGGCTGATCGCGGCCAGTGCAAACACCAGCACGCGGCTGAAAAAGGTCAGTGCAAAAGGTTCGGACGCCAGGTTGGCATAAATGGGCACGGCCAGCAGCAACAGCACGATCAATGCCGCAACCCAGACAGAAATGCGTTTGGCCATCATTGGTTTTTGACAGGGAAGAGGCCCTGCGGTTTGAGGGCCAGCACGGCGGCCATGAAAATGCAGATCAGCATGGATGCCAGCGCAGGCCCGGCAGCTTGCGCGGTGCTGCGGTCAAGAAATTCACGCAGCAGCATGGGCAAAAATGCCCGCCCTGCGGTGTCGATCACGCCGACGATGAGGGCCGAATAAAATGCACCGCGCACCGAGCCGATGCCGCCGATCACGATGACGATCATGGCGGTGATCAGGATGGGTTCGCCCATGCCTGGCTGGACCGACAGAATCGGGCCGCTCATCAGTCCGGCCACGCCGGCGAGTGCCGCGCCCAGCGCAAAAATGGCGGCGTTCAGCATTTTGATATTGACACCCAGCGCCGCAACAATGGTCGGGTTGCTTGAGCCGGCACGAATCAGCATGCCGACGCGGGTTTTGTTGATGAGCAGATAGCAGCCAAGGGCCACCAGCAACCCGGTGACGATGATCGCCAGGCGGTAAACCGAGTAAGACACGCCCATCAGGTCCACCGTGCCCGAGAGCGCCTGAGGCACATTCATGTAATAAGGCGACGCGCCCCAGATCTCGCGCGCCAGCTCATTGAAAAACAGGATCAGGCCAAAGGTGGCCAGCACCTGGTCCAGGTGGTCGCGTGCGTAAAGGCGGGCCGCCACGATGCGTTCCATCGCAAAGCCGAGCGCGGCACTGCCAGCCACACCGACCAGCGCGGCGATGATGAAGGAGTCGCTGCGCGCATACGCGGCGGCGGCAAAGTAGGCGCCCATCATGTAGAGGCTGCCATGCGCCAGGTTGACAAAGTTCATGATGCCGAAGACCAGCGTCAGGCCGGCGGACAGCATGAACAGCAACACGCCCAGTTGCAGGCCGTTGAGCATCTGTATGCAGAAAAGCGAAAAGCTCATGGCATGCGCCTGTGAGGGAAACCTGGAAGCGGCTCAAGAAGGGGGGTAGGCATGGGTGACCCTGATGAGGGTTGAAGAAAAGGCCTGACAGGTGGGTACCAGTCAGGCCTGCAACGTCAGAAGCCGTTTACTTCATCGCGCACTCTTTGTAGTACGCATCGGCATGGTCCTTGAGCACCACGCCCTTGTTCACCAGGGCAGCCTGGCCGGAAGCGTCTTTGGCGACGTCCACCCGGTAGAAGTTGCGGATGGGGAACTGGTTGGTGTTGAACTTGAACGGGCCGGCGACCGACTTGAAGTCAGCCGTCTTCAGCGCAGCACGCAGTGCGTCCTTGTTGTCGGACTTGCCACCGGTCTTGGTCAGGGCTGCGTTGATCAGCATGGCCGCGTCATAGCTCTGGGCGGCATACAGGGACGGCACGCGGTTGTACTTCTTCTTGAAGTCATCCACAAACTTCTTGTTCTGAGGGTTGTTCAGGTCGGCGCTGTAAGGCGAGCCGGTCACCACGCCCAAAGCGATGTCCTTGAGGGCGGGCAGGGTGGTTCCGTCAACCGTCGATGTCGACAGAACCGGCAGCTTGCCGAGCAGGCCGGCCTGCTGATACTGCTTGACGAAGTTCACGCCCATGCCGCCTGGGTAGAAAACGTAAATCGCATCGGGCTTGGCTGCTTGCAGTTGAGCGATCTCGGCGGAGTAATCGGGCTGGTTGACCTGGGTGTAGACCTCGTCGAGGATCTGCCCCTTGTACATGCGCTTGAAGCCCGAGAGTGCGTCCTTGCCGGCCTGGTAGTTTGGCGCCAGCAGGAAGACCTTTTTGTAGCCTGCGTCATTGGCGTACTGGCCCATGGATTCATGCAGGGAATCGTTGTTCCAGGAGGTTGAAAAAAACATCGGGCTGCAACCCTTGCCCGTCAGCGGGGTAGGGCCGGCATTGGAGCCTACGAGCAGCACGTTGTCGGTGATGGGCTTGTGCACGGCCATCATGACGTTGGAAAACGTCACGCCGGTGATGATGCTGACCTTGTCTTTTTCAATCAGCTTCTGCGCCAGCTGAACGCCAAGGTCGGGCTTGAGCTGGTCGTCTTCCTTGATGACCTGGACTGTTGCGCCGCCAAGCTTGCCGCCCGCGTGCTCGATGCCCAGCATGAAGGCGTCGTACTGGTCCTGGCCAAGCGCGCCGGCCGGGCCGGAGAGCGTGCCCAGAAAGCCGATTCTGACCGTCTGTTGTGCCTGGGCTGACAGGCTGCAAGCCGCCAGTCCGATGGCCAATACCATGCTGTTCAAAGTGAGTTTCATACAGGGTTCCTCGGGTTAAAAGACTTGCAAAAAATCCATAGTAAAAATTCCAGACAAAATCAATTTATGTCTAATTAGTTTAAGCATAAACTTTATATTGTCAACAAAGGTTCATATTTCGTGGGTGGTTGACCGCATCGTGTGCCAGGCCTGCCAGTCACGGCCAGGGTGAACAGTCCCACATGTGGGGCACTCACGCAACTTTGGTGCCGACTCATAGAAATTTTTGTAAATAAGCGGCAGGTCTTCCACGATGCTTTGCAATTGCAGCTCGCTGCGGTGCACAAGGCCGCCGCATTTGGCGCAGTACCACTCGAACGCGTCTATCTCCCCGGCTGGCCGGGTACGTTCGATCACAGTGCACAGGCTGTCCGGATCGGGGCGCTGGGGTGAATGGCGCACATGGGGGGGCAAAAGAAAGATGTCGCCCTCATGCAGGTCGATGCGCTCAAACTTGCCCCTGTCCATGACCAGCAGGTGCGCGCTGCCCCGAAACTGGTGGAAATACTCTTCATACGGATCATCATGAAAGTCCGTCCGCTGGTTGGGGCCGCCCACCACCGTCACGATCAGGTCGGTGTCGCGCCAGATCTGCTGGTTGCCGACGGGGGGCTTGAGCAAATGTTTGTGCTCGTCTATCCATTTGGGGAAATTGATGGGTTTCAACATGGCGCTTCTCCAGAATCGGGTTATTGTTTTCTCTAGTCGACCTTGACGCCGGCGCTCTTAATGACCGCTGAGTACTTGGCAATCTCGCTTTTGATGAAGGCAGCAAACTCGCTGGGGCCTATGCCGGATGCATCGGCTCCCGTGCGGTTCAGCGTCTCCCGGATCTCGGGTTGTTGCAGGGATTTTTGCACCTGCGCCTGCAGTTGCAGCACGATCTGGGGCGGCGTGTTGGCAGGAGCCAGCAGCCCGAACCAGGCTACGGTTTCATAGCCCGTCAGGCCACTTTCGGCCAGCGTCGGTACGTCGGGCAGTTCAGATGAGCGCCTTGCACTGGTGACTGCCAGCGCCCTGAGCTTGCCGCTGCGCAGGAAGGGCAGCACGGTGGGAATGTTGATGATCATGGACTGCACCTGTCCACCCATCAGGTCGGTCACGGCCGGTGCAGCGCCTTTGTAGGGCACATGCAGCAAGTCAATACCGGCCGAGGACTTCAGCAACTCCCCCGACAGGTGCGAGAGGCTGCCGCTACCCGCAGACGCAATCGTGATCTTGCCCGGTTGCTGGCGTGCCACTCGAACAAAATCCGCATAGTTCCGGATGCCCGTCGCCGCGTTGACGACCAGCAGGTTGGGGGCGGTGGCAATGAGTGCGACAGGCGAAAAATCCTGCACGCTGTCGTACGGCAGTTTTGGATAAAGGCCGGGCGTCACGCCGTGAGAGCTGCCGTTGGCCAGGAACAGCGTGTACCCATTGGCGGGCGATTTGGCCACGATGTTGGCGCCTATGCTGCCGCCAGCGCCGGGTTTGTTATCGACGATAAAAGGCTGGCCCATCGCATCGCCCATGGATTTAGCCAGTGCCCGCGCCAGCAAATCCGAGCCGTCGCCCGCAGTGGCCGGTACCACAAGTTTGACGGGCTTGTCAGGGTATTGCGCGGCGGCCATGGTGCTGGCCAGGATCAACAGGCTGCCGGCCAGCAGCTTGCTGACCTGGCTGGGGCTCCACCGAAATAATGGATGCCGGAAAAGCTGCCTTGTTTTCAGCATGTTGATGTCCTTTTCTGCATTTTGAGGTCTGCAACACATGATCTTTTGGAATTTCGCGCGGGATTCACATCAGCACGGTGGCGCTGCGGTTCAGGATGGCGCGCACCACACTGTGCGCCGTCATCACCGAGCTCTTCGGGTTGCGCGCATCAGGCACGCCTTCAATGCGCAGTGAGATGTTGCCGCCGTCGCTTTCAGCTTCAATTTCGTGGATGTTTGCCGTCACGTGGGGGTCGGCAATCAGTTCGACCCGCGTTACATCAAAACCCAGGCTGGCAAGCGCCACCGTCGCGGCCACATTGGCATTGCGCGGATATTGCAGCGCTGCTTCACGTGCCGTGCCCTGAAAAAACACGGAGGCACTGGCGAGATCATCGAGGGGGATCTGCAGTTCTGCAGCGCTGCCGGCCCAGGCTTGCGGTGGCTTGCGCGAGCGGTAGGTCACCTGTCGCAAACCTGCAGTGCGTGCAGCGGCCAGCCAGTCGATACCGCCTATGGCGCCAGACGGCAGTATCAGTTTTTTGCGCGCTGTACGTGCGGCGGCCATCAATGCCTGCTCACGCGCAGCATCGGCCAGCGCGCCAACAGACACCATCAGCAGGTCAATGCCGGCCTGCAGCACCTCTACCCCATAGGCATCGACGGCCTGATGCCCCGCACATTCGACGACAAGGTCGGGGCGGCTATCCAGAAATGCGCCAAGCCCGTCAACAAGCAGGGGTGCCTCATGTGGTGCTTCAAGCAGGGGGCGCGTACGGTCGCGCACCAGTATGGAAACCACTTCGACCCGGTCATCTGCATGCTCACGCAACAGGCGATGCACGGCCATGCCTATGGCGCCGTAGCCTATGAGTGCGATGCGTGCTGTCATGTCGTGGTCTTTAGCGGATTTAGCGGGCGAACCACCAGCCAAGCGCTACGGCAATCGCGACGATGGCCATCACTGCAATGGTCCTGATGACCGGCGTCATGCTTGAGCCGGGTGCAGTTGCCGCGGGAGTGGCTGTGGTTTCAGCAGGAGTGGCTGCGTCACCAGCGGACGGATTCTGTACCTGCAACTGGTTGGCAAAGCGCACAAAAAAGTCATCGCTCATCTTGCGCACGGTGGCTTCAATCAGGCGCGATCCGATCTGCGCCAGTTTGCCGCCCACGCTGGCGTCCGCATCCCAATCGAGTTTTGTGCCACCTTCTTCAGGGCTCAGGCGGACATGCGCCTCACCCTTGCCGAAACCTGCCACGCCGCCTTGCCCGGCGAACTTGAGCGTGCACGACACGGGTGCCACCACATCGGTCAGCGTGACCGTACTCGCAAAGCGCGCGGAGACCGGTCCAATCGAGATCTTCACTGTACTTTTGTACTCATCTTCGCCCGTGCGCTCAAACTTTTCGCAACCGGCAATGCACTGCTGCAGTACTACCGGATCGAGAAGTGCCTGCCAGACAAGCTCAATGGGATGGGGAAGACTTTGGGAGCCCTTGTAATTCATGATGTCATTGCCGTGTGTGGTGCCTGAATGATTTGTTGGACAGCACGGCGCGTGAGCACGCCGGCAAGATGGACGCGGTAGTCGGCAGAGGCGTGGATGTCACCTGAGGCGAGCGCGGCTTCTGGCTGCCAGCCGTCAATCGCATCAGGCGAAAAGTTTTTCGACAGGGCTTGTTCGGCGGCGCTCCAGCGGTAGACACCGGAGCCAAGGCCAGTGATGGCGACGCGTACATCCGTCCCCGATCGAGCAAGGGCAACGCCCGTCAATGCAAAACGTGAGGCCGACTGCTCAAACTTGAGGTAGCGGGCCGGCACCGATTTGGGAAAGCGCACGCCGCAGACGATTTCATCCGGCTCCAGCGCGGTGGTGAAAAGCCCGACAAAGAAGTCGTCGGCTGCAATCTCACGCCTGTCGGTGACCACGGTAGCGCCGAGCGCCATCAATCCGGTCGGCCAGCAGGCGGCAGGGTCTGCGTTGGAAATGGAGCCCCCCAGGGTTCCACGGTTGCGCACCTGTTGGTCGCCGATGCCGCTGGCCAGTTTTGCCAGCATGGGCGCCACGCGCTGTACCAGGGGTGAGGCTGCGACCCTGGTGTGGCTGCACATCGCCCCTATCCAGAGTTCACTCCCGCGTTCTTCCAGAGCCGTCAGCTCGGGCAGGTCCTGCAAATCAATCAGCAGGGTGGGCGCGGTAAAACGCAGCTTCATCGCCGCCAGCAGGCTCTGCCCACCGGCCAGCAACTTCGCTTCGGGGTCTTCGCGCAGCCAGGCAATCGCTTCTGCGACATTTTCGGGGCGGCGGTATTCAAAAGGGTTCACGAGCGCTCCTGGCTGCGCATTTTCTGCAGGCCTTCGCACACCGCATTGACGATGCCGAAATAGCCCGTACAACGGCACAGGTTGCCGGACAGCGCGCAACTTACCGCTTCAGGCTCGGCCGGTACCCCTTCAGCTGCCATGGCTACACCGCGCATCACCATGCCGGGTGTGCAATAGCCGCATTGCAGGCCGTGGTGTTTGCCGAAAGCCTGTTGCATGGGGTGCAGTGCGCCGTCGCCAACCGTCAGACCTTCAATCGTTATGACCTCTGAGCCGTTCACCTGCAGGGCCAGGACATTGCATGACTTCGTTGCCGCGCCATCCACCAGTACCGTGCAGGCGCCGCATTGGGCCGTATCGCAACCGACGTGTGTGCCTGTGAGGCCCAGGCCCTCGCGCAGAAAGTTCACGAGAAGGGTGGACGGTTCCAACCCGGCCTCGTGGACCTTGCCGTTGACGTGCAGGGTGATGGGGATGGCTGTCATGGTGTCCTGCTGCTCAGGCCAGCCTGATGCCGCTTTTTGCAAATGCTTCGCGCGTCGCAGCCTTCTCGGCCTCGGTCAGGTTGAGCAGCGGGCGCCGCACGGGCCCGCCGACCTGGCCCAGCAGTTCAAGCCAGTACTTGGTGTAAGCCTGTGGCGTGCCGCTGGGGCGTGCCGAGCGGAAGGCCGCACGTGCAGGTTCCAGGCTGTCACGCACGGCGCGGGCTTCTGCGTGCTTGCCTTCAAACGCCAGGCGTGTGTAGTCGTTGATGCGCTGGTCCGCTGCAGTCTGCAACAGGAAGGGCGGAGTGGAGCACAAATAAAGATGCCAGTTCAGTTCAATGATGTTGTCCAGCCACTCTTCTTCAGAGGCCGTGCTGACCAGTATCTTGTCGCCGGCCAGTTCGGTCAGCTTTTTGTACATCTCGCGGTCAACGCTGTACTTGATGGCCACGATGTTGGGCAACTCGGCAATGCGTGCGCAGAGCTCGGGGCTCATCACATACCCGCAGTCAGGGTGGTTCCACAGGGCAATGCCGATGTCGAGCTGCTCGCTCAGGTAGCGGTAGTACTCGTAAACCGTGCTCTCCGCATCATGGTGAAAGTGCAGCACCGGGCTGTGCACCACGATATAGTCGGAGCCGATGTTTTGCGAGTGACGTGCCAGGTCCAGCACCACGTCGAGGTTGGTGTCAGAGCACGAGGTCACCACACCGCAATGACCGGCGGCTTCTTCAACCGCCAATTCAAACGTGCGTTTGCGTTCAGCCACCGACATCGAGAAAAACTCGCCCTGCTTGCCGCTGACGAACAGGCCGCCGAGTTTGAGGGTTTGCGCCCAGTGCTTCAGGTTTTTGCAAAAGCCTGCTTCGTCGAGTGAAAGGTCGTCCTTGAAGGGCGTCGCGGTGGCTGCCCAGACGCCTTTGAAGTTCTGCCGTGCGTAGTCCTTGGCTTCACTTTTTTTGTATTTGATGTTCATGCTTTTTTCGTCCTTGTTTGTAGTGCGTGCCACAGCCGTTCGGCTGTCAGCGGAAAATCGGGCGGGTTCACGCCCATTGGAAAGAGTGCATCTGCGGCGGCGTTGATGAGTGCTGCGGGCACGCCGATGCAGCCGGCCTCGCCGACGCCCTTGGCGCCCAGCAGGTTGGCCTGTGTGGTGATCGCGATGCTTTCAAGCGTCACGGCGGGCATGTCGTCGGCGCGCGGAATGGCATAGTCCATCAGCGAACCCGTCAGCAACTGGCCGTCGCCGTCGTAAACAATGCGCTCCAGCATGGCCTGGCCCAGGCCCTGCGCGAGCCCGCCCAGCAACTGGCCTTCGGCAAGCTGGGGCGAAATAATGCGCCCGGCGTCATCGACCCAGACCAGCTTTTCGATCGTCGGTTCGCCGGTATCCGGGTCAATCGCCATGCGTGCGATGACGCAGCCATAACTCCAGGCTTCAGCCGGTGCGGTGTAAATGCTTTCGGCGGCTATGGGCCGTGCCTCGCCGGCATCGCGCCGTTTTGCTGCTTCGCGCGCAGCCTCTGCGACTGCGCTGCCGCCAATGGCGGTGCTGCGGCTGGCGAGGGCGCCCAGGCCCTCGGGGCATGTGCCGGTATCGCCGTGGTTAACCGTCACCTCGCTTGCGTCGCAGCCCAGCGCTTCTGCGGCGATGCTGGCGTAGGTGGTCTGGTGGCCCTGGCCCTGCGCGCAGGAGCCGCTGGCCACCAGGATGCGGCCATCGGCCTGCAGGGTGACGCGTGCGCTTTCCCAGCCCTGTCCGCAGGGCTCGACATACATGGACACGCCAATGCCGGTAATCTCGCCGGCGGCCCTGCGCCGCGCCTGTTCGATACGCTCGGCAGGGTAGTCAAAAACGCTGCAGGCACGCTCCAGCACCGTGCGGTAATTGCCAGAGTCAAAACATTCGCCAGTCGGCGTGTTCCATGGCATGGCATTGGCTTCGACGATGTTACGCAGGCGCAGCTCGACAGCGTCAATGCCTGACTGCCGGGCTGCGATGTCTATCAGGCGCTCCATCAGCAGCGCGGCTTCAGGCCTGCCTGCGCCGCGATAGATGTTCACGGCGGCGGCGTTCGACATGCTGGCTGATGCGGTGATGTCCACGCTGCCGACCCGGTAAGGTCCGGGCAGTATGCGGGCCGCATTGCGGGCTGGCACCACGGCGCTGAAAGGAAGCCACGCACCGACAGGAAACTGCAGCCGTGCCTGCAGATGCGTAAAGCGCCCGTCCGCATCCAGCCACAACTCGCCTTCAAGCTTCGCGCCGCGGCCATGTGCGGCGGAGGTGAACTCTTCAGAGCGGGGTGATGTCCACTTGACCGTCGCCTTGAGGTGCCGGGCCACAAATGCAATCACCAGATCTTCAGGCGAGACCGATGCCTTGGCACCAAACGCGCCGCCGACATCGGGTGCAATGACGCGAACCTTGCCGGCGGGCATGCCCAGCGTCAGGGCAATGTCTGCGCGCGCCCTGGAGGGGGCTTGTGTGCCGAGCCAGGCGGTTATCGAGCCGGTGGTTTCATCCCATTGGGCAACGGCAGCGCGTGGCTCCAGTGACATGGCCACGACGCGGGGTTGCTGGTGTGACACGCTGACCTTGTGCGCCGCGTCGTCTGGCATGACGCCAACCTTGTGCGCGCTGATGGCCAGCAAGGTGTTGCCCGGGTTGTCCGCATTCGCCAGATCGTTTTGAGCGGGCTCGGCGTCGTAGTCGACAAATATCTGCTCGGCTGCGGCCTGCGCGGCATAAAGGCTGGTCGCAATGACGACTGCAATCGGCTGGCCGACCGAATCCACACGGCCTGAGGCCAGCAGGGGGCAGTCAGGCTGGTTGATGACCGGCAGCAGCGGGTTGATGACCGGCATCTTCAGGGCGCCGAGGTCCTGCGCACCCAATACGGCAACGACACCCTCGCTGTCACGCCCGGCCTGCAAATCGATGCTGGCGATACGGGCGCACGCATGGGTGCTGCGCATGAAGACGGCGTACAGCATGCCGCTGTGCTGGATGTCGTGAACGTAGAGGCCCTGACCGGTCAGCAGGCGCCTGTCCTCAACACGCGCCAGGCCGTCAGCGCGGCCGGCTGCGTGACTTGTTGTGCTGGAGATGGTCATGGGTGGAGGCACTACGGGCATAAAAGGTATCGGTGTATTACAGCCGCGCCTTCCGCACGCATCAAGCAAATTTTTCTGAAGGCTTCTTAAGCTTTTGTTGAGAGTGCGCCGGGCCGGGGATTCAAAACGTGTGTGAACTAAATCCGGCTGGCCGGTTCACAGCAGTGGGCCAACACCCATACCCGACCCGCACCCGCCAAACTACCTTTAATAACGATCCCATGTTTTCATCCCCCGACCGTCGCAAGCTTCTTACCGGCGGCAGCATGGCTGCCGTTCTGGCAGCACTTTCCAGTCTTGCCGATATAGCAAACGCGCAGCAGGGCAGAGCTTCCAAAGCGGCAAAGCGCATGCCCGCCATCTTTGTCGGCCACGGCAGCCCGATGAATGCCATCCAGGACAACGTCTTTACGCGCCAGCTGGCCCAATGGGGCAAATCACTGGGGCGGCCGGCGGCCATCCTGTCGGTGTCCGCGCACTGGCTGACGCCCGGCCAGACGGCTGTCGGCATGGATGAAAAACCAAAGACCATTCATGACTTTGGCGGCTTCCCCGATCAGCTGCAGCAGATGCAATATCCGGCGCCCGGTGCGCCATCGTTTGCGAAACAGGCGGCCGCATCCCTCACGAGTGTTTCGGTCTCGACCGGCGAAGCGTGGGGCCTGGACCACGGCACCTGGACGGTGTTGCACCACATGTATCCCAGGGCCGACATTCCAGTCTTCCAGCTGTCGATTGACTATGCGCAGCAGGGTAAATACCACTACGCCATCGGCCAGGAGCTGGCGGCCCTGCGTGACAAGGGTGTGCTCATCATGGGCAGCGGCAATGTCGTGCACAACCTGCGCGCCACCGAGCGCGCTGTGCCCATGGGCGTGATGGCCAGCAAGCCGTGGGCGCAGTCTTTTGACAACGCCGTGCGCGATGCGCTGGCTGCGCGGGACGACAACGCCCTGATGAATCCGCTGGGCCTGGACGCCTCGGTGCGCATGGCCGTCCCCACGCCAGACCATTACTGGCCGCTGCTGTACGCGCTGGGCGCGGCAGGCAAGGCGGAAAAAACCGTCACCACGTTTGAAGGCTTTCAGAGCGGCACGCTGAGCATGCGCTGCCTGCAGTGGGGCTAGACCTTTTGGCCGGCCCTAGTCGATGGTGAGGTGATGAAGCTGCGCCCTGAGGGTTTTCAGCTCGTCCATCAGTTGCAGGGCCAGCGCCACGCCAGCCAGGTTGACGCCCAGGTCGCGTTGCAGGCGCACTGCCGTGACGGCCCTGTGCACGTGCACTCCGGTGAAGCGCCACTCCTGCGGGCCTGTGCCTTCGGGTGACAACACGCCTTCTTCGATCAGTTCGGTGATGAGGGCGGATTCTGCAGCGCAAGCGCGGCAGACGTCGTCCAGCGTCAGCTCTGTCTGGTCTTCAAGAATGAAACCGGTCATGCGTATGGCCGTTGTTTGCTGGGTCATGCCTTGCCTCCTTTCAGTGCTGCGCGTGGGTCAAACGCCTTGAATGCGCCGGCCATGTCTTCATAGGCCTTGCGTTGTGCTTCGGTGTCTGCCGCGGGCAGGCTGAGCTTGAGCACAAAATAAAAGTCGCCAGGTGTTTTGCCCGGCAGCCCGCGCCCCTTGAGCCGCAGCTTGCGGCCGCTGGCCGAGCCGGCCGGGATCTTGATCTCGACCGCCCCGGTGGGTGTGGGCGCTTCAACTTCAGCGCCCAGCGCGGCCTCCCAGGGTGAGACGGGAAGGTCCATGTAGACATCAAGGCCCTCGGCCCGGTAGCGGGTGTGCGGCAGAAATTCAACGTCAAGGTACAGGTCGCCCGCGCTGCCATTTCCAATGCCCGGGCCGCCCTGGCCGGCAAGGCGTATGTGCTGGCCTGCGCGTATGCCTTTGGGGATGGAGAACTCTATGGTTCGCTCCTGCATTTGCACGCGGCCGTCTGGGGTTTCCTGCGGAATGCGCAGTTGCAGCGTACGCGCCGCGCCGTTGTAGGAGTCGTCAATGCTGATCTGGATTTTGGCGTGCTGGTCATGCCCATGCATGTCGAAGCTGCCGCGTGTGCGCTGTCCTCCCGATGATCCGGCCGCACCCCTGCCACGAAACAGGGAGTCAAAAAAGTCGTTCTGGTCAAAGCCCGGCATGTCTTCAAATCCCTGGCTTGAGAAACCGCCGCCGCCTGGCTCGCCCTGGCGCGGATTCCATCCTGGAGGCGGCTGGAAGTCCTGCCCCGCCTGCCAGTTGGCGCCAAGCCTGTCATAGGCAGTGCGTTTGTCCGGGTCTTTCAGCACTTCATAGGCTTCGGCGATTTCCTTGAAGCGCGCCTCGGCGTCTTTTTCCTTGCTGACGTCGGGATGGTATTTGCGCGCCAGCTTGCGGTGCGCCTTCTTGATCTCTTCAGGCGTGGCGCTGCGTTCAACGCCCATCACCTTGTAGTAGTCCTTGTATTCCATTGAAATCCTCTAAAGAAGCAAAGCCTGCAGAACCGCCAGCTGAAGCTTAATCCCTGCATGCCGCCAGGCCTGTAAGAAATGAACGCAAACCTTGACCTGGAACAGCTAACCGTAAAACTGGGGTCGTGCCCCTACCGGGGGCGGGGGCTCGCCCCTATCATGACCGCATGATTGCAAGCCAACCTCAAGCACCCCAAACCTTACTCCGATCCCTGTTTGACGCGCAATACCGGGCCAGCCGCGCACAAATTGACGTACCCCTGGCCCTGCGCCGCGACCGCCTGCTGCGCATGCGCGCCTTGCTGACTGAAAACGGTGACGCGCTGGCCACCGCCGTGCAGGCCGACTTCGGCGTTCGTTCCCCGCAGCTAACTGAAATTGCCGACCTGTTTGTGCTGCGCACCATGCTGCACCACACCCTGAAGGCGTTACCCAGATGGATGAAGCCGGTCAAGGTCAGCACGCCGGTCTACCTGCAGCCTTCAAGTGCTCATTTGCAGCGCCAGCCACTGGGTGTGGTGGGCGTGGTGTCGCCCTGGAACTACCCGGTGCAGCTGTCCCTGGGGCCCGTCATCACCGCGCTCTCAGCCGGCAACCGCGTGATGCTCAAACCCAGCGAGCTGACGCCGCGCACGTCAGCCCTGATGGCTGAACTGGTGGAAAAGGCCTTTGCCGCAGATGAGCTCTGCGTGGTGCAGGGTGATGGCGAACTGGCGGCAGAGTTCTCAAGCCTGCCGTTTGACCATCTGTTCTTCACTGGCTCCACCGCCGTCGGCCGCATCGTCGCCAAGGCCGCTGCCGCCAACCTGACGCCGACAACACTCGAGCTGGGTGGCAAGTCGCCCTGCATCATCGACGCCTCCTGCGACATGGACGCCGCCGCCATCAAGATCGCCCATGGCAAGTTGCTCAACGCCGGCCAGACCTGCATTGCGCCTGACTACGTGCTGCTTCCCAAGGGCAGCGAAGGCAAGTTTGGCGAAGCCTTTGCCAAAGCCACAGTCCGGCTCTTTCCCACAATTGAAGGCAACCCCGACTACGCCGCCATCATCAGCCCGCGCCACCACGATCGCCTGCAGGCCATGCTGGCCGATGCTGAAGGCGAGGGCGCGCGCCTGCAACGTGTGGGCGCTGATACGGGGCCCAGCGCAGCACGGCAGATGGCACCGGTGCTGGTTTTTGGCGCAAAGCCCGATTCAAAACTCCTGAGTGAAGAAATCTTTGGCCCCATCCTGCCGGTGCTGTCTTATAACTCCCTGGACCAGGCCATCGCCCACATCAACGCCAGGCCCAGGCCGCTGGCCCTGTACTGGTTCGGCACTGACAACACTTCGCGCGACAAGGTGCTCGCGCAAACCGTCAGCGGGGGCGTGACGGTCAACGACACGCTCATGCACATCGCCCACGAGAACCTGCCTTTCGGCGGCGTCGGTGAAAGCGGCTGGGGCAGCTACCACGGTGAGGCAGGTTTCCTGCGCCTCACCCAGCAAAAGCCGGTGCTGGTCTCGTCGAAGTGGGGCAGGGGCGATGTGTTTTACCCGCCTTACGGCAAACGCTTTGACCAGGTGATGGGTTTGCTCAAGCGCTGGTTCTAACAAGTCATTTAAAATAATGCATCATAAAAAATGCATTAAATATTTAATGATTCATGTATGACTCATTAAATGCCCTTCGCATTATTTCGGGCTGGCTAACATGACAAAAAGGCCGCAAAACCCGGTTTTGCGGCCTTTTTTTTGGCGTGTTTAGGGCTCCAGCCCTTTAAAAATGGGCGTGAGTAGCTATTAATTACATAGCGCTTATCGCCTGCACCTTACTGCGCCACCCAGCCGCCATCCATGTTCCAGGCCACCCCGCGCACATTGTTGCCGGCCGGGGAGCAGAAAAACACGGCCAGGGCGCCGAGTTCGTCCGGCGTGGTGAACTGCAGAGAGGGTTCTTTCTCGCCCAGCAGTTCCTTGTTGGCCTGTTCAACCGTGATGCCTTCGCGAGCGGCTCGGTCGTCAATCTGCTTTTGCACCAGCGGGGTCAGCACCCAGCCCGGGCAGATGGCGTTGGAGGTGACACCCGTGGTGGCGGTTTCAAGTGCGATGGACTTGGTGAAACCGACGATGCCGTGTTTGGAGGTGACATAGGCCGACTTTTGCGCTGAGGCCACCAGCCCGTGCGCCGAGGCGACGTTGATGATGCGGCCCCAGTTGGCCGCTTTCATGGCCGGAATGGCCAGGCGGGTGGTGTGGAAGGCGCTGCTCAGGTTGATGGCGATGATGGCGTCCCACTTCTCGACCGGGAAGTCCTCGACATTGGCGACGTGCTGGATGCCGGCGTTGTTGACTAGGATGTCGACGCGGCCGAATTCCTTCGCGGCGTAGGCCATCATTTCTTCAATCTGCGCAGGCTTGCTCATGTCGGCACCGTGGTAGCCGACCTTGATGCCTGACCCGCCTGCGGCGGCAATTTCGGCCTTCGGCACTTCGACATCGCCAAAACCGTTCATGACGATGTTGGCGCCCTGCGCGGCCAGCGCTTTTGCAATGCCCAGACCGATACCGCTGGTTGAACCTGTGACGAGGGCTGTTTTGCCTTTGAGCATGGATGTTTCTCCGGATGATTTACGATGGCTGGACTGGGATTGCAGACGCACAAATCCGTCGTGCTGCAATGAATTCTCCAGCTGATTATGAAGTCTTTGATGCCAACTGCCCCGACCATGACCGAACCTACGCTGAACTACGTCAATTGCCCCGATGCGAACGGCGGCCACCGCATGGCTTACTGGCAGTGGGGCAGGCTTGACGCGGCCCACGTCATTGTTTGCGCCCATGGCCTGTCGCGGCAGGGTCGGGACTTTGACACCCTGGCGCAGGCGCTGTGCGATGCCAGCGGCAAGCTCGAAGGCGGCGTACGCATCATCTGCCCGGACGTGGCGGGCCGCGGCGCCAGCGACTGGCTCAAGGACCCGATGGGTTACCAGGTGCCGGCCTATGCGGCCGACATGCTGGCCATGCTGGGCCAACTGCACGCCCAGACGCCCATCACCACGCTGGACTGGGTGGGCACCAGCATGGGTGGGCTGATCGGCATCATCCTGTGCGGCCAGCCGGGGTTGAGCGACGCCGGGCCGCGCCAAGGCGCGAAGGCCCCCTTGGGGGGCAGCGCAGCACGCGAAGCGGCAAGCGTGGGGGCTCCATTTTTACCCGTGCCCATACGAAAACTGGTGCTTAACGATGTGGGGCCTGCCATCGAGTGGCAGGCGCTGGTGCGCATCGGCCAGTACCTCGGTCAGGCCGGCGAGTTTGAGTCGGTGCAGGCGGCGGCCGATGCGATGTGGGCGGTATCCACCGGTTTTGGCCCGCACACGCCGGAGCAGTGGCTGGCGCTGTCGCAGCACATGGTCAAGCCGGTTTCTGATGCACCCGGCAGCAGATACCGGCTGCATTACGACCCGGCCATGGCCATCCCGTTCAGGCAGTCGAGCGAAGAGGCCACGCAGCAGGGCGCGACCATGCTCTGGCAGCTTTATGACAACATCCAGGCGCAAACGCTGCTGATACGTGGTGCCAATTCGGATCTGCTCAACCCCGGGACGGCCAAAGCCATGACGGAGCGCGGTCCGCGTGCAAGGCTGGTCGAGTTTGCCGGCGTCGGGCACGCACCGACCCTGATTGCCGAGGATCAGGTGGCTGCTGTCACGGGATTTTTGCTGGACTGAAGCTTGAACCTCAGCGCCTCACCGACGCCATACCGACGCCATACCGACGCAACAATATTGCATTTGAGATGTCATGAAAAGTAACGCGCAAGGACCCGGCGGGCCGGCAGATTCTGTCCAGGGGGACGATGCCGTGACGTCCATCGCCATTGCCACAGCCGGTGCAGTGCCCGACCAGCCCGATGCACTGGCCCGCGCCCGCGCCTTTGCCGAGCCGCTGATTGCCAGCGAGCACTTTGATACCGGCGAAAACATCCTGGCCCATGCCGACGCGGTCGCCGCCATCCTCAAGGCCATAGGCCGTACCGAAGCCCTGCAGGCCGCCATTTACCTGGTGCATTCCTGTGAGCACCTGGCCAGGCCGCTCGAATCCATCACCAAGGCCTTTGGCGCCAACTACGCGGCGCTGGCGGTCGAGACGACCAAGCTGGTCAATGTGCAGCGGCAGGCGCGTGCCGCCGCACCCGGCACCCATGAGCCAGAAGTGCAGGCCGTGCAGACCGAGAACGTGCGCAAGATGCTGCTGGCGTTTTCGCGCGACCTGCGCGTGGTGCTGCTTCGGCTGGCATCTCGCCTGCAGACCCTGCGGCACTACGCGGCCACCCGGCAGGCCGCGCCCGCCGCGCTGGCTTATGAATCGTTGCATGTGTTTGCACCACTGGCCAGCCGTCTCGGCATCTGGCAACTGAAGTGGGAGATGGAAGACCTGGCCTTCCGCTTTCTTGAGCCGGACACCTATAAAAACACCGCTCGCCTGCTCGATGAAAAGCGCCTGGAGCGCGAGCAGTTCATGGAGTCGCTGCGCAGCCAGCTGGAGCGCGAACTCAACAAGGACGGCATTGCCGCGCTGGTCTATGGTCGGCCCAAACACATTTACAGCATCGTCAAGAAGATGCGCGGCAAGTCGCTGGACTTTGACCAGGTGTTCGACATACGCGCGCTGCGTGTGATTGCCGCCGATGTACGGGGCTGCTATGCCGCGCTGGGCTTTGTGCACTCGCGCTTCACGCCGGTGCTGGGCGAGTTCGACGACTACATCGCCAAACCCAAATCCAACGGCTACCAGTCCCTGCACACCGTGGTGCGTGACGAAGCGGGCAGGGCTGTCGAGATCCAGATCCGCACCCAGGCCATGCACGACCATGCTGAACACGGTGTGGCCGCACACTGGGCTTACAAGGAGGCCGGCACCAAGGGGTATGCGGGTGTCTCGGCCAGCAGTGAATACGACGCCAAGATTGCCGTGCTGCGGCAACTGCTGGCGTGGGAGCGTGATCTCTCAGGGCCTGCGGCTGCACGGGCGCGCGAAGCCAACAAAGGCCTGTTTGATGACCGTATCTACGTGCTGACGCCGGATGCTGCGATTGTTGAATTGCCGCAGGGCGCGACGGCTGTTGACTTTGCCTACAGCGTGCACACCAACGTCGGCCACCGTTGCCGGGGTGCACGCATTGACGGCGCCATGGTACCGCTCAACACACCGTTGCAAAACGGCCAGACGGTGGAGATCATCACGACCAAGGAAGGTGGTCCGTCGCGCGACTGGCTTAATCCCGAGCTCGGCTTTTTGACTAGCCATCGCGCCAAGGCAAAAGTGCGGGCATGGTTCAACGCGCTCGACATGGAGCAGACTGTTGCGCGCGGCCGTGAGGCGGTTGAAAAGCTGTTGCAGCGCGAAGGCAAAACAGCCATGAAGCTCGACGACCTGGCGGTGCAGCTGGGCTTCAAGGCGGCGGACGATTTATTTGAGGTGGTAGGCAAGGATGAACTGTCCCTGCGCACGATTGAAAACATGCTCAGGCCGCCCGAGCCCGTCCTCACGCAGGACGACTATGTGCTGGCCAAAAAGCCGCGCGCTGCGTCCAGCTCAAAAAATGGCGGTGTGCTGGTCGTCGGCATGGGCTCGCTGCTCACGCAGCTGGCCAAGTGCTGCAAGCCCGCGCCGCCTGATGAGATCCTGGGTTTTGTCACCAAGGGCAAGGGCGTCAGCATTCACCGCAGCGACTGCAGCAACTTTCGCAACATGGCGTCAGGCAGCCCTGACCGTGTGATCGAGGTCGAGTGGAACGAACCCAAATCGGCCGATGGCTCCGTGTACCCGGTTGACGTATCGATTGAAGCGTCAGACCGGCAGGGTTTGCTGCGCGATATTTCAGAAGTGTTTGCAAAAGAAAAGATGAACGTCATCGGCGTGCAGACACAGTCCGTGAAAGACAACCGCGGCGGTACGGCATGGATGACGTTCACGGTCGAGGTCGCGCAGTCGGGCAGGCTGAAGCAGGTGCTGGGTATCGTGGCCGAAGTCCCGGGCGTGCGTTCTGCAAGGCGGCGCTAGGGTTCGCTTCGCGATTTCTTCTTCTTTTCTTCTTGAGCGAGCGGGCCTCTGCTTCTTGTGGATCCGGCGCTGGCATTTCTGGCAAGACCTGTAGGGGCTTGCTTGCCTGAATGAAGTATTTCCATAAAATCGGCGGCATGGGTTTTCGCTCAACACATCTCCACATCACGCCTCCTGGCCTGCGTCTGCCCCGACGCATGGGCAGTATGCTGCTGCGCCTTCCGGCAGCACATTCCTGAGCCCGGCGATACCACCTCCTTCTTTTTGCGCAATCCATTTATCGCCGGGCCCAAAGCCTGCGCGATAGCGGGCGCCGCTTTTGTGCGGATGCTCGCCCTGTTGGAGATTGCTACATGCATTCAATGGCGATCAATGATCGAATGATCAGTGAGCTGGACTTCGTCCGCCTGAAAAAACTCGGAGGGGGCAATCTGCCGCCTGAAATTTCGGACTGCATTGAGCTGGCCGAGCTTGTCGCCCCGCGGGATATCCAGCCTGACAGGGTTTCCATGTATTCGCAGGTCGAGATCGAGGATTCAGGTTCGGGTGGACGCCAGAAGCTGGTCCTGTGCTATCCGGCGGATACAGAGCCTGCGGCGGGCTTTATTTCGGTGCTCTCCCCGGTTGGCGCGAGCCTGCTGGGCTTGAGGTTGGGCGCTACTGCGAGCTGGAAAACTCCCGGCGGAGAACCCTGCTTTGCAAGGGTGATCGCCATCCTTTTCCAGCCCGAAGCCAGCGGCGACTACACCACCTGAACAACCCGGCGCACGGCCTTCATTGCCGGCCTGCAGGCGCGGCAAGGAGTGCGCACGTCCGAAAGGAACTCATGACAACCAGCACCATCATTGCATTGACAGATTTCTCTGCGGCGGGTGACGCCTGCCTTGAGCGCGCGGCGCATATTGCTTTGGACAGGCGCTGGCAACTGCGCATCATGTATGCGGCAGAAAAAGGCGGCTCCGTTGAACCGGGGCCTCTGGCCAGGCTTGGCCTTTTTTCGCGCCAGCTGGCAAGGCGTTACAACCTGCCTGTAGAAGCGGCCTCTCAGGTCGTGGTTTCGGAGGCCCAACTCATGGATGCCGCTGTTGGCGCGCAGCTTGTGGTGGCGGGAAGTGCTGCTCATGCCAGGCGGGCCTGGTTCTGGAGTGACACGCTTGTTGAACAGCTCATGCGGAATTGCCCTTGTCCCATGCTGGTCGTGCGGAACGCACCGAATGAACCTTATCGGAAAATGCTGGTGGGCGTGGACTTCAGCGTACGCTCGCGGGAACTGGTGGATCGGGCTTGCGCCATGTTCGGAGAGGCGGAATTGCATCTGTTTCACGCCATTGGCAGGACTGATGAGGCGAAATTGAGGTCTTCGGATGCATCTGTCGAAGCCATCAAGGCTTATCGGAGTCAGGTCAACGCCAACGCTGAAGAGCGCTTGCTTCGTCTGGCTGATTCAATCGACACGCGCAGGAATCGCGTCA
The DNA here is from genome assembly GCA_040388335.1 of Pseudomonadota bacterium. Taxonomy (GTDB): domain Bacteria; phylum Pseudomonadota; class Gammaproteobacteria; order Burkholderiales; family Burkholderiaceae_C; genus Polaromonas. Next base: position 39,724 of record JAZKCB010000072.1, read on the forward strand.
TGTTTTTTGCAGGATATGGCGATCCTGCCTATCAGATATCGGTTCAGCAGGACGCCATATTGGCTGATCTGATTGTGATTGGCAAGCAGCGTCAGTCTGCATTTGGAGAACTGTTTTTTGGCAGCGTCGCCCGGAGACTTGTGCAAATCGCGAACAGTGACATCCTGATTGTTCCGCAACCCGCTGGGAGGTTTTGATGGGATGGCGTCATGCGCTGCCCTAGCCGGGATGCGGATGACGCTGCGCCGGCTGGACCCGGGAGTAGAGTTCCTGCGTGACGCGAATGGATGCGAACTGTTTCAGGATCGTCGGCATAAGTCGGGGCTGAATTCAATGCTATAATTTAAGGCTCCAGGCGGTTAGCTCAGCTGGTTAGAGCGCCACGTTGACATCGTGGAGGTCGTTGGTTCGATCCCAATACCGCCTACCAATATTTTCCAGTCCCTCCCATTTTTGTAGCCAGCCCTGCGGCGGTTGGCGTACAGGGTAAACCAAGGGGATTGTGATCAAGCATACTTCCTAGAATGTACCGACTCAGCTAACGCATTTCGTGTCTGTAGCCGGTATCCAGGAGTCTTCTGTGTCAAAAAGCAAATCCACCAGCGCCAACGCAGGCGCCGCCTCCGCAAAGGCTTCCCCTGCAGAAGATTCGTTCGAGGCGCCATCAAGCGCCAAAGGCGCTGCCGACGTTAAAAACCGCATCATCAAAAAATACCCGAACCGGCGCCTCTACGATACCGAGACCTCGACCTACATCACGCTGACCGACGTGCGGCAACTTGTGATGGACAGCGCCCATTTCGTGGTGGTTGACGCCAAAACCAGCGAAGACCTGACGCGCAGTATCCTGCTGCAGATCATTCTTGAAGAAGAGTCCGGCGGCGCACCGATGTTCACTGAGGCGGTGCTGGCCAACATCATCCGGTTCTACGGCAACGCGATGCAGGGTTTCATGGGCGCCTACCTCGAGAAAAACGTCCAGAGCTTCATGGACCTGCAGGTCAAAATGGCTGAGCAGTCCAAGACATTGAGCCCTGAAAAATGGGCCCAGTTCATGAACGCCCAGTCACCCATGATGCAGGGCATGATGGGTACTTACGTCGAGCAGTCCAAGACTGTTTTCACGCAGATGCAGGAGCAGATGCAGAAGCAAAGCGAGCAGATGCTGGCAGCCCTGGGGTTAAAGCGTTAAGCAAAGCCCTGATTCCCGGGGCTCTGAGACAATAGAGCCATGAGCGAAGTCCTTTCCCCACCGATACAAGCTGCCAGCAAGCCCGCGCCCCGCGTAGGTTTTGTGAGCCTGGGTTGCCCCAAGGCCCTGACAGATTCCGAACTGATCCTGACCCAGCTCAGCGCAGAGGGCTACCAGACCTCCAAAACCTTTGAGGGTGCGGATCTGGTGATCGTCAACACCTGCGGTTTTATTGATGATGCTGTCAGGGAAAGCCTTGACACGATTGGCGAGGCGCTTGCTGCCAACGGTCGGGTCATCGTCACGGGTTGTCTTGGTGCCAAGGCAGGCGAGGACGGCGGCAACATGGTGCGGCAGATGCACCCCAGCGTACTTGCCGTGACGGGCCCGCATGCGACCCAGGAAGTCATGGACGCGGTCCACCTGAACCTGCCCAAGCCGCACGACCCGTTTGTGGATCTGGTGCCCAATTCTTTCGGGATTGCCGGCATCAAGCTCACGCCAAAACATTACGCCTACCTGAAGATCAGTGAAGGCTGCAACCACCGCTGTACCTTCTGCATCATCCCGTCGATGCGCGGCGATCTGGTCTCGCGGCCGATTGGCGATGTGCTCAATGAAGCGCGCGCGTTGTTTGAAGGCGGCGTGAAGGAATTGCTGGTCATCAGCCAGGACACCTCGGCTTACGGTGTTGACGTCAAATACCGCACCGGCTTCTTTGACGGCAAACCTGTCAAGACCCGCATGCTGGAGCTGGTCCAGGCGCTGGGCGATATTGCCGAGCCCTATGGCGCGTGGGTTCGTTTGCATTATGTTTACCCGTACCCAAGCGTGGATGAAATATTGCCGATGATGGCCACCGGCAAGGTTCTTCCTTACCTTGACGTGCCCCTGCAACACAGCCACCCCGATGTGCTCAGGCGCATGAAGCGGCCTGCCAGCGGTGAGAAGAATCTTGAACGTATTGCGCGCTGGCGCGAGATCTGCCCCGAACTGGTCATTCGCAGCACCTTTATTGCAGGTTTCCCAGGTGAAACCGAAGAAGAATTCCAGCACCTGCTGGACTTCATGCAGGAAGCCAGAATCGACAGGGCAGGTTGTTTTGCCTACAGCGCCGTCGAAGGCGCCACGGCCAATGACATTCCTGGCATGCTGCCCATCGAGTTGCGTGAAGAACGCAGGGCGCGTTTCATGGAGGTGGCCGAGGCTGTCTCCAGCCAGAAGCTGCAGCAGCGTCTTGGCGCGACCATGCAGGTGCTGGTTGATGCAGCGCCCGCGCTGGGCCGCAAGGGCGGTGTTGGCCGTTCATACGCCGATGCCCCCGAGATTGATGGTGTCGTGAGGTTGTTGCCGCCTGAAAAAATCAGCAAGACGATGAAGGTCGGTGAATTTACCAAGGCACGCATCGTGGGTGTTCAGGGGCACGACCTGGTGGCCCAACCGTTCTGATTACAAAAACGACAGGCAACAAAAAAGCCACTTTGCAGTGGCTTTATATGTCGTTTTTCATGTTGAGTTCCAGTTTGGTGGCTGGAGCTCTGGGTAATTTTGGTGCCCGGGAGAGAACTCGAATCTCCACATCTTGCGATACACGGACCTGAACCGTGCGCGTCTACCAATTCCGCCACCCGGGCACAGCTAGCAGTGTACCATTAACTGACGGTTTTTCCGGGCCACAACCCCGAAATATTTCAACTGCATACTGATGCGGTACTTACCAAAGAAAAAGAGATTTTTATCAAAACAGTTCATCAAAATGGCGGCGCAGCTGCCGGCCTCCTCGCTGAATTCGAGGGCACCGTATCCGGCCACCGTGATGGCCACGGATTTGTACAGCGCGACGACGGCGAGGCGGACATTTACCTGCCCCCCAATGAAATGCGCGCCGTGCTGCACAAGGACCGTGTCAAGGCCCGCATCGTGCGCCTGGACCGAAAAAACCGGCCTGAAGGCCGCGTCACGGAAATTCTGGAGCGCTCGCCCAATCCCATCATCGGCCGCCTGCTGCAGGAAAGCGGCGTCTGGCTGGTAGCACCTGAGGACAAGCGCTACGGCCAGGACGTGCTGATTCCAAAGGGTGCGACAGGTACCGCCAAAGCGGGCCAGGTCGTGGTGGTGCAATTGACCGAGCCGCCCGCGCTCTTCGGCCAGCCAGTGGGTCGCGTCAAGGAAGTGCTGGGCGAGATTGACGACCCCGGCATGGAAATTGAAATCGCCGTGCGCAAATACGGCGTGCCCCATGAATTCAGCGATGCCGGCCTTGCGCTGGCCCGTACCCTGCCCGATGCCGTACGCCCGGCTGATAAAAAAGGCCGTATCGACCTGACGGATGTCGCACTCGTCACCATCGACGGTGAAGACGCCCGCGACTTCGATGATGCGGTGTATTGCGAACCCGCGAAGGTGGGCCGCGGCAAGGGCTGGCGCCTGCTGGTTGCGATTGCCGACGTGAGCCACTATGTTGAAACCGGCAGCGCGATCGACATCGATGCCTATGACCGCGCCACCAGTGTTTATTTCCCGCGACGGGTCATCCCCATGCTGCCGGAAAAACTCTCCAACGGCCTTTGTTCGCTGAACCCGAATGTAGAGCGCCTCTGCATGGTCTGCGACATGCTGGTCAACGCCAAAGGCGAAGTCCACGCGTACCAGTTCTACCCCGCAGTCATGTTCAGCCATGCGCGCTTCACCTACACCGAAGTTGCAGCTATCCTGGCCAATACGCGTGGTCCTGAAGCTGCCCAACGCAAGGCGCTGGTGCCGCACCTGCTCGACCTGCATGACGTGTACCAGGCGCTGCTCAAACAACGCGGCGTGCGCGGCGCGGTGGATTTTGAGACCACGGAAACCCAGATCGTCTGCGATGAAGCAGGACGCATTGAAAAAATCGTTCCCCGCACCCGCAATGTCGCGCACAGGCTGATTGAAGAGGCCATGCTGGCTGCCAATGTCTGCTCGGCTGACTTTATTGCCGACAGCAAACACGTCGGCCTGTTTCGCGTGCACGAAGGCCCGACGCCCGAGAAAAAAGACATGCTGCGCAACTATCTGAAGGCTTTGGGCCTGGGCATGACGATCACGGACGACCCCAAGCCGGGCGAGTTCCAGCAGATTGCCATGGCCACCAAGGACAGGCCGGACGCGATGCAGATTCATTCCATGTTGTTGCGCTCCATGCAGCAGGCGATTTACACGCCGATCAACAGCGGCCACTTTGGTCTGGCGTATGAGGCCTACACCCACTTCACGAGTCCGATCCGCCGCTACCCTGATCTGCTGGTGCACCGTGTCATCAAGGCAGTGCTGAACAAGGCCAAATACCAGTTGCCGGTCCTGCCGACACCGGGAGAGGCAGAAGCCAAGCTCTCCAAGCGCCTGGCATCGCGCGTAAAAGACCCGGAGCAGAAGCCGAAAAAGATCAGTGCCGACGAGTTGGCATGGCAAGCTGCCGGCCTGCATTGCAGCGCCAACGAGCGCCGCGCCGATGAAGCCAGCCGCGATGTCGAGGCCTGGCTCAAATGCAAATACATGCGCGAGCATCTCGGCGAAGAGTTCGGCGGTGTCGTCACGGCAGCCACCGGCTTCGGCATCTTTGTCACGCTCGATGCTATGTATGTCGAGGGGCTTGTGCACATCACCGAACTTGGTGGTGAGTACTTCCGCTTTGATGAGGCCCGCCAGGAACTGCGCGGCGAACGCACAGGCATACGCTATGCAATCGGCACACGCGTGCGCGTGCAGGTCAGCCGTGTCGATCTTGACGGCCGCAAGATCGACTTCCGCCTGATCAACGAGGGTGAGGAGTTGCTGGGCCGTGCCATGAAGGACAAGACGGGTGGTCATGCGGTCGAGCTGCCTCCCGGGGAGCGCGGTGCATCAAGAAGCGGGAGCAAGGGTACATCCAAACGTTCGGAGTCACGCGCCGATTCGCGGTCTGAGTCACGCGGAGGTGGCCGGAGTGCTGGTGTTTCCAGTTCTTCCAGCCGCGGTGAAAAGGGTTCTAGTCGCTCGTTGCCCTCGCCTGTCCAGGCCTTGAAGGCAGCCGTCAAAAAAGCCTCTGGCAAGGCCAGCCGCAAGCAGGGCAAGAAGCCGCGCCGCTGATTTTTCTGGAAATTGCACAACATGTTGATTCGCATCCTGGCCTTCCTGTTAGAGACGATTTTTTTCCTGTTGATAGGTGCCGCCCTGCTGCGCGCATGGATGAACTGGACCCGTGTGAACATGCGCGGCCAGCCAGGCATTTTTGTCATGGCGCTCACCGACTGGATCGTCAAGCCGTTGCGCCGTACCTTGCCGGCCAGTCTTGGGAAATCTCAAATTGACTGGGCCAGCGTGATTGCCGCGCTGGTGCTGGCGCTGGCTTATGGACTGTTGTGGAGCCTGCTGTTTGGGGTCTTGATGGGCGGGGCCAACTGGTCGCCTGACCTCGGCATTTCTGCACTTTTCACGCTGCTGGTGTTTGCCCTGAAGATGCTGGTCCGCGTGGCATTGCAAACCGCGATGATCCTCGTCATCGGTTTTGCGATCCTGTCATGGGTCCAGCCCGGCTCGCCGGCGTATGCGCTGCTTGGGCGTCTCACCGAGCCGCTGCTCGCGCCATTGCGCCGTATCGTTCCCTCGATTGGCGGTGTCGACTTGTCGGCGCTGGTGCTGATCCTGATTTTGCAGATTGGGCTGATGGTTCTGGGCTGAACTGTCGCCCATTGGGGGGCACGGGGTCTGCTTAAGACAAGGGCCATGTCCTGAACATGGTGCGCTTCGTATTGGTAAAGCGTGGCCGCATACGATCGCTCCAGGGTGTTCCCCGAACCGCCAGCCAGGGCGCAGAGCCCAGCGTGTCTTCCGTTACCAAGTCGTAGCAGGCCAGCGACAGCGGACCATGGTCGTGATTCAGGAAACGACTGGCGCGAATACAACCCGGAACTTTGGCCAGACCCGGCATGTGCTCTGTGTCGTACCACTGCGAGAGCTCAGGCATCCAGCCGACCTCGGGGTCCATTTCGACGACGTAGTGGAAAACCGGCGTGGTGCCACGGGACGCACCATCGGTGGTGAAGACCTGCTCAAGCCGGGAGACGCCTATGTTTTGAAGTTGCGGAAAATCTTCCTGCAGCGATGACTGCAGGGCGCTCGCTTCTCCAGCAGTGACATTCCGGCGTTTGTCCAGATACACATAGGCATAAAACTGCTTTTCCGCTGGCGAAAACGCTGCGTGTAGCCTGGTCGCTTCGGTCAACAGTGTTTCGAGTCGCTTCACCCATGCCGGTAGCTGCGAGGCGTCCGGTATGCCGGCCTGCACCAGCAGGGCATCTGTGATTGCGGTGGTTGCCACCATGTCAATGCCCAATCTGGAAAGCGGTGAGAAAGCGCGACACCATGTTGTATGCAGCGACAGTGGCGACCAGGTCCGTCATCTGCTGATCGCTGAAGTGCGCTTTTGCTGCGTCAAAGACGGCGTCTGGCACCTCTATGTCACGCGTCATGGTGTCCGTGAGCGCCAGCACGTGGCGCTCCTTTTCGGTAAAGGCATTGTCACCGGGTGCCTGCGGCTGGCGCAGGGCGTCAATCTTTTGCTGCGTCATGCCGGCCTTGAGCGCATGCGGCACATGCGCTTCGAACTCGTAAGGTGCACGGTTCAACACTGCCACACGCAGAATGACCATCTCGCGGAGGTCGGCCGGCACGCTGCTGCGGTTGCGTACCGCCGTCAGTAGCTGCTCCCAGCCCTGCGCCAGCGGCGGGCTGTTAAGCAGCACCTGGTAGAGCAGCGAAACCCGGCCACGCTCGGCCATGATGCCGGCTTCTATCTTTGCAAGCTCAGGTCGTGTACCGGGCTCCACCGGTGTGATTCTTGTCAGGCTCATGGCTGGCTTATTCAGGCTTGATTTTCTTGTCGCGAATGACCTTGCCCCATTTGGCGGTGTCGTTTTTCATCAATGTTGCGAGTTCGGCAGGGCTGGATGCAGATGGCTCTGCGCCTGAGGCCATCAACTTGCTTCGCACGCCCTCATTGCTCAGGGTGCGGCGCACGGCGAGGTTGACGCGAGCCAGTTCTGCGGTCGGCGTGCCTTTGGATGAGAAGAGCGCGTACCAGTTGTCGGAGTCCACGCCGGGCAAGCCCATTTCCTTGAAGGTCTTGACGTCGGGCAGCAGTGGGTGGCGCTTGGGGGACGCAATGCCAATGGGTTTGAGTTTTCCTGATTTGATGAAACCCACGAGGCCGGGAATGTCGCCAAAGAAACCGTCAACGTGTCCCGCCATCACGTCGGTGATGGCTGGCGCAGCGCCTTTGTACGGCACATGAACGAGCTTCGCCTTGCTGACGTCAGCCAGCAGTTCCATCGCAAGATGCGGGACACTGCCGGTGCCTGAAGAAGCCATGGTGACGCCTTCCTTCTGCTTTTTGGCATTGGCGACAAACTCTGCGCCATTGTTGGCGGGGTTGGCCGGGTTGACGACCAGCAGCTCGACGTTGTTGACGATCAACGAGATGGGGGTGAGGTCTTTCGCCGGGTCGTAAGGAAGCTTTTCATACAGCGGCGGGTTGATGGCGACGGCACCCACGCTGGTCAGCCACAGCGTGCTGCCGTCCGGCGTGGCACGCGATACATATTCGGCTGCGATGGCGCCGTTGGCGCCAGCCTTGTTTTCAACGATGACCTGGGTGTTGAGTTCCTTGCCAAGCTGCTCGCTGATGGTGCGGGCGACAAAGTCAACCGGACCACCCGGCGGAAAGGCCACGACCAGGCGAGTAATTTTTTGCTGCGCAAAAGCCGGCAGCGTGAAGCCGGCCGAAAGGGCCATTGCCGCAGCCGCAATAAAGGTCACTGCATTTCTGCGTGAAGTGTTGTCTGGTTTCATCATGTTGTCTCCTGGGGTGTTGTCTTGAAAATAGTACTAACAGGCCCCTAGTCGCAGCGGACGGACATGCCGCCATCGACGACCAGTTCGGTACCTGTGATGAAGCGGGCTTCATCTGACGCAAGAAAAAGCGCTGCATTGGCGGTGTCACGCCCATCACCCATAAAGGGGAGTGGAATGCGCGACTGGCGCTGTTGCAGCAGCGTGGTGACATCGCCGCCTGTGCGCTGTTTGGCCAGCCGCACATCGACCATGGGTGTGTAGAGCTGGCCCGGCACCACGGTGTTGATGCGCACGCCTTTTTTTGCGTACTGCACAGCGGTAACGCGCGAGAACTGGATCACGCCAGCCTTGGTTGAGGCATAGGCCACTTGGGCAGAGCCGGTCCACCGCAGACCGGAGGTCGATGAAATATTGACGATGGCACCAGAACCCTGCTTTTCCATCAGGGGCAACACATGCTTGCAGGTGAGGAACACGCTTTTGAGGTTGTGGTCTATCTGGGCATCCCAGACTTCTTCGCTCATTTCAACAGGGCCGCCTGCCGCTGAACCGCCGACGTTGTTGACGAGTATGTCGATGCGGCCGAAACGCTGCAGGCAAGCCTGGACGACCGCTGCAATCGATGCGGACTGTGTCACGTCACAGGTGGCGGTTTCAATCTCGCCGCCAGCTTCCTTGACCAGCTCGATGGTGTCCCGCATGCGTTCAGCATCGCGGTCGACGGCAAAGACTTTTGCGCCTTCTTCTGCGAACCTGACAGCGATGGCGCGGCCGTTGCCCCAGCCTGGCCCGACGGAGCCCGCGCCCGTCACAAGGACAACCTTGTCTGAGAGACGCCCGCTCATGCTTCAAACCTGTAAAAGTTTTTCGGATTAGTCACCAGCAGCTTCTCCAGCAGTTCAGGGGTGGGCGCGATGCGCTTCAGGGCGTCTACAAGCATGCCGTCATCGGGAGTATGGGTGTGGTTGGGGTGCGGCCAGTCGGTACCCCAAAAGCAGCGGTCGGGGAAGGACTCGACCAGCTGCCTCGCCAGGGCAGCGCCCTGTAGGTAAGGCGGGGTGGCATCAATGCGGTCCGCACCGCTGACCTTCACGTAGAACAGGGGGTCTTGCATCAGGGTGCACAGCGCGCGAAAGTCTGCGTGGTCGGGCCCCAGTGTTGCATCGACGCGGCCCATGTGGTCGATGACGACCGGCGCCGCCGATGTTTTCAGGATGGATGAGAGTTCATGGACCAGGTGGCTCGCAAAGTGCACCTGCAGGTGCATGCCCAGCGGCGCAAGACGATGCGACAACGCAACGGCCTGCTGCGGCGTGGCGGCGCCAGCCAGATGTGGCATGAAGTTGAAGCGCACGCCGCGAAAACCCGCAGCTTTCAGGCGCACAAGCTCTGCATCCGGCACATCGGGCTGCACTAGCGCGACGCCCAGGTAGTGGCCCCCGCCGGCTGCGATCGCATCTTCGGCCGCTGAGTTGTCAAAAGCATGGATGGCCGACTGAACAATCACGCAGCGTGAAATGCCGAGATGTTTGTGCAGCGCGAACAGCTTTTCCTTGGGTGCGTCGGCAGGCGTGATGTGACGATCCGCTGAAAACGGGAAGCGCGCCGCAGGACCAAAGACGTGGACATGGCTGTCGCACGCGCCTGACGGAAGCTTTAACTGCGGCCTGGAGGGTGCAGGGTTGAAGGTAAGAAGTGTGTCGCTCATAAGGTGTTCGTATTTTGGCGCGCGCCGCCTGGATTTTGAAAATGATTTTCACATATCAGATATTTGAAATACTTATAAAATTGTTCTTTTGCTTGGTTGGTATGTGGGAGTAAATCATCGACTTGCGCAGGCTTGAATATTTCGTCGCAGTGGCAGAGGCTGGCAGCTTCAGCAAGGCCGCAGCCATACTGGTCATGTCGCAGCCTGCGCTGAGCCAGCAGGTGGCTGCCCTTGAGCATGAAACCGGTCAGCGCCTGCTCAACCGCACGGGGCGCGGCGTGGAGCCGACCGAAGCAGGGCTGGCCCTGCTGGTGCATGCGCGCGGCATTTTTGAACTGGCCGAGCGCGCCCGCGCCGACATGCGTGAACGCCAGCTCACGCCCAGCGGCCGCATCACCATAGGTTTGCCGCCACGTGTGGCGCATGCCTTGACGGCTGACCTCGTCGAGCGTTTTCGGGCCGAATTCCCGGATGCGGCGATCAGCGTGGAGGAGGGCCTGAGCATCCGCTTGCGTGAATGGCTGATAGCCGGTCGGCTTGACGTGGCCGTGTTGTTTGACCCGCCGGCATCGCCACTGCTCAACATTGAAACCGTTGCCCGGGAGTCGCTCGTGCTGATGGCGTCCACTCGTTTGCCGGTGCGCATCAGGCTCGCAGATGTGGCCGCCTTGCCGCTGGTCTTGCCCAGCAAGCCCAATTCCCTGCGGCAACTTCTTGAAAGTGAGGCCGGACCCCGGGGCCATTTGCTCAAGGTGGTTGCTGAAGTGGACTCCATCAAAACCGTGTTGTCGCTGGTGGCCAGGGGGGTGGCAGCCACGGTTCTTCCCGCCAGCGCCATGCGGGAATGGACCCACAGCAGGCCGCCCCACATTGCGGCCATTTATTCGCCGGTCATCCGTAACCGCCTCTGTATTGCCGTTCCGAAAGCCAGACCGGCCACGCGCCTGAGCCGCGCGCTCGTACAACTGGCGCGAGAGCTTTGTGTGCAGTACTACGGTGAAAGCGTCAAAACCCGAAAGCGCTAGATTTTCAAGGCTTGTCCGCAGGTACTTCAGGCGAACCTTCTGCAGACGATGGGGCTCCTGCCGTTTGCCTTGTCTGCTCTTCGGCATTCCGCTTTTTAATGGCCTTGCTGCGTGCCGGGGCGCCCATGAGGTAAACCACTAGCGCGACAGGCCCCAAACCATAGAGAAAAAAGGTGATGATGGCACCCAGGAGTGTGCCTGTGGTGTTTGTGGCTTCCGCCACGCTCATCATGAGGACGACGTACAGCCACGCAATCACAACTAAATACATGAACTGCCTTTGCCGACTTTAGAATCAGGGTGCGAATTGGTGTGCATATTGCTAAGGGTCCAGATGATCCAAGATTCCCGGAGACATGATGAATTCTGACGCAAACTGGGCCCAGGCTGCCCAACAGATGCAAGAGACCTTCACAAAAGGCTTGCAGCAGGCGATGGGCTCGTTTGACGGTGCCAGCCCTTTTGGCGGAGCTGGCGCTCCTGCCGGCTTTCCGCAAATGGACCTGTCGGCATTCAAACAGGCGCAGCCCCAGGTCACGTTCGACCCCGTACAGCTGCAGAAGATCCAGAAAACCTATCTTGAAGAGGCCTCCCTCCTCTGGAACCAGAGCGTTCATGCCGACAGCGTCATTCCGCCAGTATCTGACCGCCGCTTTTCTGGCGAAGCCTGGAACGAAAACCCGGTCTCGAGATTTTCTGCGGCCACCTACCTGCTCAATGCCCGCACCCTGATGGGTCTGGCCGAAGCGGTGCAGGGCGATGAAAAGACCAAAGCCCGCGTGCGTTTTGCGGTCGAGCAGTGGATGGCCGCCTCGGCGCCCAGCAACTTTTTGACGCTCAATGCAGAGGCGCAAAAGAAAGCTATTGAAACCCAGGGCGAAAGCATCGCCAGGGGCCTTGCCAACCTGCTGCATGACATCAAGCAGGGCCATGTGTCGATGACGGATGAAAGCGTTTTTGAGGTCGGCAAAAACGTGGCCACCACTGAGGGCGCGGTGGTGTTTGAAAACGAATTCTTCCAGCTGCTTGAATACAGGCCGCTCACAGCGAAGGTGTATGAAAAACCATTCCTGCTGGTACCGCCGTGCATTAACAAGTTCTACATCCTCGACCTGCAGCCCGAGAACTCGCTGATCCGTTACGCCGTCAGCCAGGGCCACCGTACCTTTGTGGTGAGCTGGCGCAACCCGGACGAGTCGATGACGGGCAAAACCTGGGACGACTACATCGAGCATGCGGCGATGAAAGCCATTTCCGTCGTTCAGGAGATCTCCGGCGCCAAAACCATCAACACGCTGGGCTTTTGCGTCGGTGGCACTATCCTGGCTACTGCACTGGCTGTACTCGCCGCGAAGGGGCAAAAGCCAGCTGCCAGTGCAACCTTGCTCACGTCCTTTCTGGACTTTACGGACACAGGCATTCTGGATATTTTTATCGACGAAAGCACCGTCAGCCAGCGTGAATCGGAAATGGGCAAGGGCGGTTTGCTCAAGGGACAGGACCTGGCATCGACCTTCAGCTTTTTGCGGCCCAACGACCTGGTGTGGAACTATGTGGTGGGCAATTACCTCAAGGGCGAAACGCCGCCGCCGTTTGATTTGCTTTACTGGAACAGCGACTCGACCAACCTGCCAGGCCCGTTCTACGCCTGGTATCTGCGCAACACCTATTTCGAGAACAACCTCGTCAAGCCCGGAAAGACCCTGGTGTGTGGACAGAAGGTCGATCTGGGCAAGGTGGATATCCCCGTTTATGTGTATGGCTCGCGTGAAGACCATATCGTGCCGATTGGCGGCGCCTACGCATCGATCCAGCACCTGCCCGGAAAGAAGCGTTTTGTCATGGGGGCTTCCGGCCACATCGCCGGTGTCATCAATCCGCCCGCCAAGAAAAAACGCAGTTACTGGACGAATGACAAACTGCCGGTCAATAAATTTCCGCCAGCGCAGGCCGAGTGGCTCAAGACGGCGACCGAACATCCCGGCAGCTGGTGGACAGACTGGTCGGACTGGCTCAAGGCCCATTCGGGCAAACAGGTGGCTGCGCCCAAAGCCTACGGCAATAAAAAATACCAGGCCATAGAGGCTGCGCCTGGCCGCTACGTCAAGGCCAAGGCCTGAGCCTTGACGCATTCAAACTTCAGTTTCATTTAAGGGAAGACATCATGGAAGACATCGTTATCGTTTCAGCCGCCCGCACAGCCGTCGGCAAATTTGGCGGCTCACTGGCCAAAACACCTGCGACCGAACTGGGCGCTGCTGTCGCGCGTGCCGTGCTTGAGCGCTCCGGCATTTCTGCCGACCTGATCGGTGAAGTCATCATGGGCCAGGTGCTGGCTGCAGGCGTGGGCCAGAACCCGGCGCGCCAGACCGTCATCAAGGCGGGTTTCCCCAATGGCATTCCGGGCCTGACCATCAATGCCGTTTGCGGCTCTGGCCTCAAGTCAGTCATGCTCGCTGCGCAGGCCGTAGCCACCGGCGACAGCGAGATCGTGATTGCTGGCGGCCAGGAGAACATGAGCTTGGCGCCCCACGTGCTGAACGGTTCGCGTGACGGCCAGCGCATGGGCGACTGGAAGATGATTGATTCAATGATTGTTGACGGCTTGTGGGATGTCTACAACCAGTACCACATGGGTATCACGGCAGAAAACGTGGCCAAAAAGTACGACATCAACCGTGAAATGCAGGATACGCTTGCGCTGGCCAGCCAGACCAAGGCCGCTGCCGCTCAGGACGCCGGCAAGTTCAAGGACGAGATCGTGCCGTTTTCCATCGCCCAGAAGAAGGGTGACCCCATCGTGTTTGCAGCTGATGAGTTCATCAACCGCAAGAGTACCGCTGAAGGCCTGGCCGGCTTGCGCCCTGCCTTCGACAAGGCCGGCGGCGTGACGGCAGGCAATGCATCCGGCATCAATGATGGCGCTGCCGCCGTGATGGTGATGACTGCCAAAAAAGCCGCTGAACTCGGCCTGAAGCCCATGGGCCGCATTGCCAGCTATGCCACTACCGGCCTGGACCCGGCTTACATGGGCATGGGCCCGGTACCTGCATCCACCAAGGCATTGCAGCGCGCGGGTTGGAAGGCGCAAGACCTGGACCTGCTGGAGATCAACGAAGCGTTCGCAGCGCAGGCCTGCGCAGTCAACCAGCAGATGGGCTGGGATACCAGCAAGGTCAATGTCAACGGCGGAGCGATTGCCATCGGTCACCCGATTGGTGCGTCAGGTTGCCGGATCCTGGTGACCCTGTTGCACGAGATGGCAAGGCGCGATGCAAAAAAAGGCATTGCCAGCCTGTGTATCGGCGGCGGTATGGGGGTTGCCCTGACTATCGAACGCTGAATATCGGTTACAACATGACGGTGACGACCGTGCCTTTGGCACGGGTGTTGCAGGCTATTGAAACCATAGCGTTCCAGACATTCAAATTCGCATCGACATAAGCACATCAAGGAGCACACACATGTCAAAAAAAGTAGCTTACGTCACCGGCGGCATGGGCGGCATTGGTACCGCCATTTGCCAGCGACTGGCCAAGGATGGTTTCACCGTTGTGGCAGGTTGCGGCCCCACACGAGACTTCACCAAATGGATTGACGAGCAAAAAGCGCTCGGCTACACCTTTTATGCCTCCGTCGGCAATGTCGGCGACTGGGACTCTACCGTCGCAGCCTTCGACAAGGTCAAGGCAGAGCACGGCCCCGTCAGCGTGCTGGTCAACAACGCCGGCATCACGCGTGACGGCCAGTTCCGCAAGATGAGCAAGGCCGACTGGGATGCCGTGATCTCCACCAACCTGAACAGCATGTTCAACGTGACCAAGCAGGTCATCGAGGGCATGATTGAAGGCGGTTATGGGCGCATCATCAATATCTCGTCGGTCAACGGCCAGAAGGGCCAGTTCGGCCAGGTCAACTACTCCACCGCCAAGGCCGGTCTGCATGGCTTTACCATGGCGCTGGCGCAGGAAGTTGCGGCCAAGGGCGTGACGGTCAACACTGTGAGCCCGGGTTATATCGGCACCGACATGGTCAAGGCCATCCGTCCGGACGTGCTTGAAAAAATCGTCGCCGGCGTGCCTGCCAAACGTCTCGGCGAGCCAGAAGAAATCGCATCCATCATCTCGTGGATTGCGTCCAGCGAAGGCGGCTACGCCACCGGCGCTGACTTCTCGCTCAACGGTGGCCTGCATATGGGCTGATGCTTTTGCAGCCATTAAAAAACCCGCTTCGGCGGGTTTTTTAATGGAGCAGCAGATGGCCGTGAAGATTGGCTGTGAGACCCCGGTCGCCGCTAGTCAGCAAGGGGCTGGACTTCAAACTTCACATAACGGCCCTTGACCGCCAGCTCCCCTGGGTTATCGGCCGGTGTACTCGTGTTCTCGCCTTTTTGCCTGTATCCCAGCAGCAGGAAAATGCCATGCCGCGCGAGCCAGACATATTCAGAGCGGCGAACTGCCGGCTGGTCGCTGGACATGTTCAGGCAGGTGATACGAGGGTAACTGCCTTTGTCCACGGCGCCTATTTCCTCGGCATCGAGGTCGCCCGCGCGTTCGCAATGCAGCGTGCGCTGGTAGTTTGTGGTCTGCAGCGTCAGGCCCTTTCCGTCGGTGTCAGAGGTACGCGTCATGGTCAGGTCCAGCTTCCAGTCCGGCGCCTCTGGCGTCGCACCCTCCGACTTGCCATCAATGGTTTTGGCCGAGTCGTTGTACCAGCCCACACGGCCCATCAGGTCATGGACCAGCGGTGCAACTTCCCGGCTGCGGGTGTGCACCGGGAACAGGTTGCGAAACAGGATGTAGCGCTCCTGGTACACCACGTTCTTGCCCCTGGTGTCATACCAGTCGTCCTGGCGCATGACCAGCCCGTTTTCAAGTGGCTCCAGGCTGACCCGTATCTCGGCCTCTATAACGCCTGAGGGTGATGAGTAGCTGCGATGGGTGGCATATTTGAAAGAACGGTTGACCCTTTCGCCAAAGCCCTTGTCGAGTGAAGCTGCGCCGGCAACCACTTCGGGCGGCAAGTCTGAAGCGTCCAGTGGCTGGTAGGGGTGAAGGTAGGCCACCACTGCCAGTGCGACGGCGATCAGCGCCACTGGGGCCCACCAATAGCCGATGAGTCCTTGTCGCGTTTTGGGCTGGGGAGCATCAGTCATGCCAAGGATTGTAGGTAAGGCGGGTCAATAGTCCAGTCGAGAGTTGCAACTTGCTGACGATCTTGCTGCAGGTCAGCCTCGCTTTCTGTCAGTTACCATTTGAATTAATAAATGATTGCAGTCATAAATGGAATTGAAGGATACGTTGGGCATGCGCAGCACAAAAAAAGACCTCATTGACCTGCCCAAACCCGGGCTGCGCGAGCGCAACAAGCTCGACAAGATCAAC
>JAZKCB010000073.1:0-18886 GCA_040388335.1 Pseudomonadota bacterium
AAGCCGGTGAAGACGGCAAGGTGCTGGCGGTGCCCATCGACAAGAAATGCTCGCTCTACACCCAGTGGCAAAAACCGGAAGACATGAACCCGCTGCGCCTGAAGACCATTGCGCATTTCTTTGAGCACTACAAGGACCTGGAAGAAGGCAAGTGGGTCAAGATCAACGGCTGGGAAGGCACCGAGTCGGCCCACAAGGAAATCACCGACGGCATCGCCAACTACATCAAGGCCAACGCCTGATCAAGGCGTGAGCGGCAGGGCCGTCAACACGGCCCTGCCTTTTGCGCCCGCGTTTCCAGCGTGCGTGCGCCGCTATCTTTTCAGCACGTTTGAGGCGATGAAGTTGCAGACGGCTTCAAGCCGGTCTGTATGTGCGGCATCTGCGGGCAGTGAGGCCCAGCCGTCCATCGGCCCAAAGCAGATCAGCGGTTTTTGAAAACGCAGCGCCAGCGTTATTTCTTCCAGCGTGCCCGCAGAGCCGGGGAGCGCCACCACCACATCGCTGGTCAGGATATTGACGTAATTGCGGTTGACCGTGCCCGGCGCGGCGCCGTCCTCCCGCCGGGGCAGGGGGGTGATGATGGGCAATTCGACAAACGGGTTGGGATAACCCTTTAACGGCACGAAACCGAGCAGCGCGTCGGCCCGGGTCGGCACCACGCCCAGTGACTTGCCGCTGCGCCCGGGTGTTTGTGAAAACGCACGCGCTACTGAAAACATCACGCCTTCACCGCCGCCGGTGAGCAGGTCGTGCCCGTTTTGTGCAATCCATGCGCCCAGCGGGCTGGCAAGTTCTTCCCAAGGCACCTTGCCTGAGCCCATCACGCCGATAACGGCCATATCTGTTCCTTTTGTTGTGCCCTTGTGCCATAAAAGCTGGCGCCCCGGGGCAAGGGTAAGTGCCCATTAAAAGTTTGTTGAAAAGTACCAGTATCTAAAAAGATACTGATATCATAAATAATACTTGCACATGCCCAGCGGTTTTCGACAGCTGGGCCTTTAACAGTCTGAACAACTTCCGGAGACAACCCATGCAGACGACCCCGCAATCCCATGCTTCGCCGGCTTCCGGCGAGGTCAACAGCTACAGCTGGAAAGCCCTCGCAGGCTCCGCCATCGGTTATGCCATGGATGGCTTTGACCTGCTCATCCTCGGCTTCATGTTGACTGCGATTTCTGCCGACCTCAAGCTCAGCCCTGCGCAGGCGGGCTCGCTGGTGACGTGGACGCTGATAGGCGCCGTGGTGGGCGGCATTGTGTTCGGCGCACTGAGCGACCGCTTTGGCCGTGTACGCGTGCTGACGTGGACGATTGTGCTGTTCGCTGTCTTTACGGGTCTTTGCGCTTTTGCCCAAGGCTATTGGGACCTGCTGATTTACCGCACGATTGCGGGCATCGGCCTGGGCGGCGAATTCGGTATCGGCATGGCACTGGCTGCTGAAGCCTGGCCGGCAAAGCATCGCGCCCGCGTGTCCTCGTACGTTGCGCTGGGCTGGCAGTGCGGCGTCCTGGCTGCTGCGCTGCTGACGCCTCTCCTGTTGCCCACGATTGGCTGGCGCGGCATGTTCCTGGTGGGCGTGATCCCGGCAATTGCGGCCTGGGTGATTCGCAACAAGCTGCATGAACCTGAAGTGTTTGTGCGCAGCAATGCCAAAAAGAAACCCGCGATGGAGGCCTTCAAGCTGCTTGTCAAGGACCGGGCCACGGCCAGGGTCAGCGCCGGCATTGCCATCCTGTGCTCAGTCCAGAACTTTGGCTACTACGGCATCATGATCTGGATGCCGGGCTTTCTGTCAAAGCAACTCGGCTTTAACCTGACGCGCTCTGCTGTATGGACCTCTGTCACCATCCTCGGCATGATGGCCGGCATCTGGGTCTTCGGCCAGCTGGCAGACCGTATCGGCCGCAAGCCGAGCTTCCTGCTGTTCCAGGCCGGTGCCGTGGTGATGGTGCTGGTGTATTCACAATTGACCGACCCGACCGCCATGCTCTGGGCGGGGGCCCTCATGGGGATGTTTGTCAACGGCATGCTGGGCGGTTACGGGGCGCTGATGTCCGAGGCCTATCCGACAGCGGCGCGCGCCACGGCACAGAACGTGCTTTTCAATATCGGGCGCGGGGTGGGCGGTTTTGGTCCGGTGGTCGTGGGCGCGCTGGCGGCCACCTATTCCTTCCAGATTGCAATTGGCCTGCTGGCCGCGATTTACCTCATCGACATGCTGGCCACTGCGTTCCTGATTCCAGAGCTCAAGGGCGTGGACCTTGAGTAAGGACCTGACGGTTTAACTTTTTTGATTGACACATGAACCTGCCTGCCCCAACAACGCAAGCCTGCGCTTCCGTCGCATCGCACGACTGCAGGGTGGTCGAGCACCGCCAGGTCAACAGCCGGTACCGCTATTTGCGGCTGGAGTCCACGGCCGACTTGGCTGCCGTGACGCGCTCGGGCCAGTTCTATCAGCTACGTTGTCCCGCAACGAACGAGTTGCAGCCCTTTTTGCTCCGGCCCATGAGTGTTTACGGTGTCGGGCCCGACAGCGGCTGCATCGAGTTCTTGTACAACGTCACGGGCGTGGGGACGGCAGCGCTGGCGACCCTGGATATCGGCAGCACGATGAGCATCGTCGGCCCGCTCGGCAATACGTTCAGTTTTTCGAAGGACTTCACGCGTGTGCTGGTGGTGGCAAGGGGGGTGGGCCTGGCGACCATGGCACCGCTGGTCAGGGATGCCGGGGCAGCGGGTGTGGCGGTGACAGCGGTGATGTCGGCGCGTTCACCGGCCGACCTGATGCGCGATGAATTTTTGCGCGGGGTGGATGCCGAGGTGCACCCTGTTTTTGACAGCGATGGCAGCTCTTCAGTTGAAAACGTAGAGGTGCTGTTAAGGCAGCTTGTCGGGCAGCAGCGCCCGGACGTGGTTTACACCTGCGGCTCGCATCGCCTGCTCATGCTGCTGCAGCGCGTGCTGGCTGATTACCCACATGTGCGCGGCGAAGTGGCGATGGAGCAGCGCATGGCCTGCGGCATGGGTGTCTGCCTGTCGTGCGTACGCATGTTCGACACGCCGACCGGCAAGCACTTCAAGCGCGTTTGCCGCGAAGGCCCGGTCTTCCCGATACAGGAAGTCGTGGGGGAGGTGGAGTTTGGCTGATGCACAACCCAACCTGTCCGTGAGGGTGGGCGACCTCACGCTGCAGAACCCGGTGATGCCGGCGTCTGGCTGCTTCGCCATCGAATACCAGGAAGCCCTTGATTTGAGCCGCCTGGGTGCGCTGGTCATCAAGAGCGTCTCACCCAAAAGCCGTGCCGGCAACCCGACGCCCCGCGTGGCTGAAACCCATGCGGGCATGCTCAACTCAATCGGCATTCCCAGCAAGGGCCTGGACTATTACCGCCGCGAGGTGCTGCCTGCCTACACCGCCTTCGGCACGCCGGTGGTGGTATCGATATCGGCCGACACGGTGGACGAGTTTGCCCAGGCCTGTGCAGAAATGTCGCTGCCTGAGGTGGCCGTCATCGAGGCGAACATTTCATGCCCCAACCTGGAGGCCGACGGCATGGCCTTTGCCATGTCGCCCGAAACCACCTACAAGGCTGTCAGCGCCATTCGGGCCGTGACCCGTCACCCGTTCTGGGTCAAGCTCACGCCGAATGCATCGAACATTGCGGTGGTGGCCAAGGCTGCCGAAGAAGCCGGTGCCGATGCCATCGTGATGGGCAACACGATTCTGGGCATGGCGATTGACATCCGTACACGCAAACCCAAACTGGGCAATGTGATGGGCGGCCTGTCCGGCCCGGCCATCAAACCGATTGCGCTGCGGCTGGTGCATCAGTGTTTTCGTGCGGTACGCCTGCCCATCATCGGCTGTGGCGGCATCAGCACGGCTGAAGACGCGATTGAATTCATGCTGGCCGGCGCGAGCGCGGTGCAGGTCGGCACCGCATCTTTTATTGACCCCGGCGTGATGCAGAAAATCATTGACGGGCTTGCGGCCTACTGCACGGAGATGGGCATTCACAACATACGTGAGTTGACGGGCGAGGTCATGCTGGACCGCCAGCTCACAGACCGCTGGCTGCGTTTTGCGCAGCAGTCGGGTTAGGTGTTGGGTGCATTGATGAACATTGCAGAACTCCAGCCGATTGCCGAAGCCCTGTTTGACGGCGTGCGCAAGCTGTCTGAAGACGGTGTGGGCGTGACGCGCGCCTCTTATGGCGAAGGCGAAAGCGCTGCGGCTGACTTCCTGCGGGACTTCGCTGAAAAAGAGGGCTTGCAGGTCGCTACTGACAGTGCCGCCAACCTGGTGTTCAGCCTTCCGGGCGTGGACGATGCGCCGGGTGTCTGGATTGGTTCGCACCTCGATTCCGTGCCGCAGGGCGGTAACTTTGACGGTCTGGCGGGTGTGGTCGCAGGGCTGCTCAGCCTTGTCAAACAACAGCGCAATGGCACACCGACGGCCAAACCGCTGCGGGTGATTGGCTTTCGTGGTGAAGAGAGCGCATGGTTTGGCAAGGCCTATATCGGCTCGGGCGCGCTTTTCGGCAAACTCACGCCGGATGACCTGGAGCTGAAACAGCGCACAACGAAACAGACGCTCGCGGAATGCATGCAGGCCGTGGGTGCAGATGTACCAGCCATCCGTGCGCAGGAACACCTGCTGGACCTGAAACAGGTCAGCGCCTATCTTGAACTGCACATCGAGCAGGGGCCGGTGATGGTGGCGCGAGAACTGCCTTTGGCCGTCGTGTCGGGCATACGCGGCAATGTGCGCCACAACCAGGTGGTGTGCACCGGTGAGGCGGGGCATTCGGGCGTGGTGCCGCGCTGGCTGCGCCGTGACGCGATGTTTGCGGTGGCCGACCTCATCATTCGCCTGGACGACCACTGGCGTGTGCTGCTGGAGCGCGGCACCGACCTGGTGGTGACGGCAGGTGTGGTGACGACGGACCCGGCCGAACATTCCATCTCGCGCATTCCCGGCCGCGTTAATTTCAGTTTTGAAGCGCGCAGTAAAAGCCCGGACACGCTTGAAGCCTTCTACCAGCTCATGCATGCCGAGTGCAATGCGATTTCGCGCGAGCGTGGCGTGAAGTTCGCCTTTGACCGCCGGCAGATGTCGGAGCCGGCGCAGATGGACGCTGCGATTTGCGCCGTGATCGCAGATGCCTGCAAGCAGCGCGGCACGACTTATGACGTGATCCCCAGCGGGGCAGGTCATGACGCATCGCTGTTTGCCAACGCGGGCGTTCCGTCGGGCATGCTTTTTATCCGCAACCAGAACGGTTCTCACAACCCGGACGAGGCGATGGAGATCAGCGACTTCATGCTGGGTGTGCAGGTGCTGGACGATGCGGTGGAGAGACTGTCGACCAGCGCCTGAGTTCAGCCGTCAAAATACACCCATGACATTTGCTTCATCGATTGACTACGCTGCCCTGGGTGACCGCCTGCGTGCCTACCGTGTCGGCGCCTCGCTGCAGGCGGAAGACGTAGCGGCGCAAATGGGTGTGTCTCGCGCCGTGGTCTACCGCATGGAAAAAGGCGAGATCGTCAAGCTTGAAACCGTGGAGAAGCTGGCGCAGTTGCTGGACACCTCGATGGCTTCGCTGATGGGTGTGGAGGTCGAGTACTACGCCAACTTCCTGAGCTTTTTTGAACGCATGCGCCAGCTGGAACAGGGCGCGGACCGCATCATGGCGCACTTTGAGCCGATATCGCTGCTGCTCACCTCTGGCGACTACCTCGACTACCTGCGCCTGATGCTGCTGGAGACCTTGCCTCAGGCCGCTGGCGCGTCGAAAAAAAACGAGGCTGTGCGTATCAGGGAAATCGACCAGCTGGTGCAGATCCTCCAGGAGCGAAAAAGTGCCTTTGCCAAACGCCGGCCCGGCATCGTCAGCCTGGTCGGCCTGCGTGACCTGGAGCGGTTTGCACACACCGGCCTGGTTGGCCGACTGGACCTGCCTGCCGCGCTACACAAGGAACGCATCAAGGCGGCGCGCCAGGAGATTGAACGCATGGCCGACCTGATGGAAAGTGAACCCATGCACGTGCAGGTGGGTCTGGTCGACGATGCGATGCCGTCTTCCACCTTCCAGCTGTTCCAGAGTGCCGAGCGATCTGTGCTGGCGGTCAGCCCTTTCCGCCTGGGCGAGTTGCCCAATGTGCGCAATGGCATCGCAACCGTCACCGCTTCGCCGGAAGCCGTGCGGCTGTATGAAGAGATGATTGAACGGCTCTGGAAGGCTGCCTACAAAGGCAAGGCCGGGGCAGAGCGCCTGCGCAAGCTGCTGGCCTGAAAAATTTCGAGAAAGACCGACCATGCCTTTTCACCCGGACAGCGATATCTCCCAGCGCGTGGCGCGCACGCTGCTGGACAGCGGCTGCGTGCAGGTTCGGGCTGAAGAACCGTTCAGATTGCCGTCGGGCTGGGCCAGCCCGGTGTATATGGACTGCAGGCGGCTGATTTCATTCCCGCTGGCCCGCCGTGAGCTGATGGTGCACGGCCTGGCCTTGCTGAAGCAGCGCGGTTGCCTTGACGGCATTGACGCGATTGCAGGCGCAGAAGCCAGCGGCATTGCTTTTGCCGCCTGGATGGCTGAGACGCTTGAACTGCCGCTTGTCTATGTGCGCAAACAGACGCGCGGTCTCGGACTGGGCAGCCAGATGGTCGGTGTCACACCGGCTTCAGGCCGGTTGCTGCTGGTCGATGACCTGCTGGCGGCGGGGACGTCAAAGGCGAATTTTGTCCGCGCCATCACGTCGGCTGGCGCCAGCGTCAAAGACATTTTTGTGATTTTTGACTATGGCACCTTTCCGGTGGATGCCTTGCTGGACCCGCTCAAGGTGGCCGTGCATTCGCTGGCCAGCTGGCCGGACGTGCTGGCCGTCGCACGCGAGCGTGGAGACTTTGACAGCCGTGCGCTCGCGGAGCTGGAGGCCTTTCTGGCCGACCCGGCAGGGTGGTCGGCGGCGCATGGCGGCATTTCGCAGCCGGCACGGCCTTTATGATGGCAGTTTAGGAGTACGGAAAATGACTTTCGATGATGAAGCAGGCAGGTTTGAGGCGGCGGAGTCCGGAACGGATTCGTTCAAGCTGCTCTACAAGGCTGCTTTTCGCCTGATGACCGAAGACCCTGCGCACGCAGCGTTCTACTTCGTCATCGGCGTGGCAGCCCATGGTTATGTATTGCAGTACGAAGACCAGGGCGTGAGCCCGGAAGCGGCCGACAAGGCGAAGGCCATTGTGGTGGGCTTCAACAAAAAAATCGCGCAGGCCCTGGTCTCACCGCCCGATGTCGGCTTGCGGCTGCTGGGTGAAGTCACGTCGGACTACCAGTTCAACGTCCACGACTTTTAGGCCGGGAGGCTGACCATCGCAGAACAGGCGCGCTTTCAGTTGCTATCAGATAAATAGCTTCTCACGCCCGTCCCTATTGATCAAAAGCCCTATTTGAAGAGTGAAAATGGCCTGAATGTTAAGTTGCGGGTTAACATTTCAGGTTCTGGAGCCTGCAAAAAGACGCCAGACGGTCAAATGTTAACTTGCAACTTAACTTTTGAGTCATTTTCAGGCATGAAACGTGGCTCAAAGCCAATGAATACAAGCGTGAGTAGCTAGCTATTTGATAGCGCCCGGAAAGAGCAGGCCATGGATGCGGCCCCGGGTTTCGCGCGCGAAAGGCGTCCATTGCCCTTCCGGCTGGGCCAGCCGGTCTGCCACAGCCCACCACGCGCTGGGATTGAAGCCCAGGCCGATATGACTGGCCCGCACTTCAATGTTTTCGGTTTGAGGGTTGCGTTTGCCGGCGGCCTGGATGCTGGCCTGCCAGGCCACAACGCCATCTGTGCGTGAATAGATGCTGGTGGTCGGCACAGGCGGTGCCGCAGGAAGGTCATAACTTTCGGCCTCGCGTTCAATCTTGCGGCCACTGGCCAGCTCATAAATCCGCCAGGCATTGGTCGCCTTGTGTGAGCCTGCAAACGGCGTACCGAGGGTGATCACGCAGCGGACCATTTCCGGCAACTCTTTCGCCAGTTCGCGCGCGTACACGCCGCCCAGGCTCCAGCCAATCAGGCTGACTTTCTGACCCGTGCTTTCAAACGTGCGGGTGAGGTTGTTCTTGGCCTCGTCGAGCACGCCAGCGCGGGGGCCGAAGTTGAAACCCTGGTCCCAGCCCCAGGGTTTGTAATTGAGCGACTGCAGGTAGTGCCTGAGCGGCACTGTCGACGCATCATTGGCCGACAGGCCGGGAAACACCATCACCGCATGGCCATCTCCCCTGGGTGCACGCGCGAGCAACGGCCATGACGGCAGCAGGGCGCCAAACTCCCAGAACGCACGCAGCTCAAGCGCCAGCAGCCATGCGCTGGGTGGTTGGTCATGGGGCGTGCCCTCGTTTTGCGGCTGGCTTGCGGATGGATTTTTGGGCTGCGGTTTTTTGGATGACGGGCTTGCCATGGCTTGGGGCATTGGATGGTTTTGCTTTTATGGGCTTGACGTCAGTATCGGGGCGCTTTGTGGCTTTTACGGAGGGTGCTTTCTCTAACGCGACCACTTTGGCGACCTTTTCCGTCGCCTTGGTGACTGGTGTGGGGTCTGCCATGACGAGCAGGCTTTGCGCTTCGTGGAACGCCGCCTCAATCGCTTTGGCCAGATCCTTGGCATGGGGCAGGGCTTTTTTGTCCGCAACGATGCCGAAATCGACATGGCCGGCGTAAGTTTGTATCGTGATGTTCAGCGCCAGGCCGTGCAGGATGATGGACAGCGGGTGGAAAGTCAGGAACTGCGCGCCTGCCAGATATAAGGGGACGGGTGTTCCGGGCACGTTGGAAATCGCCAGGTTGGCCACCATGGGCAGGCGGCTGGCCATGCCGCTCTTGCCATAGGCATTCAGGGCCATTCTTGCTGCGCCGCCAACCAGCCAGGGCGCCAGCAGTGAAGGGTAGTCCGTCGGCAGCAGGCCCTTGAGGCTCTGCACGGACGTCTTGACCTTTGCGGTGGACGCCATGATGGCATTCAGGCGCTTGAGCGGGTGCGCCAGGTGCGTTCCGAGTTCAACCAGGCTCATGCTGACCTGGTTACCCAGGTTGGCCGCATCGGTCGCGCCCGCTTCACGCAGGGAGACCGGCATCGCCGCAACCAGCGATTTTTTCGGCAGGCTGTGGTGCTGCGTGAGGTAGTTGCGCAGGGCGGTCGAGCATATCCACAGAACGATGTCGTTGAACGAGCCACCCACCGTCTTGCCCATGGCCTTGCATTCAGCCAGGGGCACTGTAGCGGTGACAAAGACCCGGCCTGAGGTAATGCCTGCATTGAAGGGTGTTGCCGGTGCGAGCCTCATGGGCATCTTTGCCTTCAAGCCGGTTGCCGATGTGCCCACGGATTGGCTGGCAAGCGTGCTTCCAAAAGTACGCGCAGCAGACGGCAGGGACTTTGCCGCCTTGACCAGTTGCCCCAGCGAACTCGAAAAGACTGAAGCGATCATCTTGCCAGGCTTGAGATCGGACTCCAGCTTGCGGCGGCGGTTGGGGTCAGGTGGCGGCACTTCGCGGGGCACAGGCCCCGTGTCCAGCAGGGCGTTGGCAAGCATGACCCCGCCTTTGCCGTCCAGCGCCGCATGGTGAATCTTTGAGAAGAAACCGGCGACCACCTTTCCACCTTGCGCCTGGGGCAGCTTGATGCGGTCAAAAACGTAGAACTCCCAGAGCGGGTAATTGCGGTCTATCAGTTCACCGTGCAGTTGCGCGCAGAGCTTGTGGGCCTCTGCCAGCGTCATCGGTGCTGCGCCTTTTTTGGCGGGATCGGCGCGGCGAATGTGAAAGCCGATATCCACCGAGTCGGCCTCCACCCAGAGCGGATGCCCCAGGTCCAGCGGCATGAAAACCAGTTTGCGGCTGAAGACCGGCGCCAGGTGCATTCGCCGGGCGATATGTTGGGTCACTTCCTTGTGGAAGCTGCCCTTGAACCCCGCAGGCAACTCGCACAGATTGAAGGAGCCCACATGCATGGGCATCTCGGGCGTCTCAAGGTAGAGGAAGGTCGCATCCAGGCCGGTCAGTGATTTCATTGTTGTTGTCTCCTTGGATTTGTAGTGGAGACCTTAACCGGGCGACGGGCGTTGCGGCACTAGGGTTAGCCGCGATTGCTGGCCAGGCGGTCAGCCCGGGTCTGCTGTGGCGGCTGACAGCATGTCCTGATCGTCATCAGCAAGCCCGGCAACAGGCGTGGCCTTTGCCAGCGCCAGCCATACGCCAAAAGGCAGCGCTTGCCGCTGGCGGCGTGGGGCAGCGCGTACCACTTCCAGACGGCCATTTTGTTCAAACATCACGCCGCATTCGATGGGGATTTCTTCTGCCGTGGCAATCGGTTGTCCTTTGGCATCGCAACCCAGAACGTACCAGCACTCACCGCCCAGGTCCAGGTAGGCCGCGCGCTTTTCAGGCTTGCGCAGGTCGCCAAGCAGGTCAGACCGATGAACCTTGATCTCGTGGATGACGGGGTCCACATAATCCGCAACCGACGTGTTGCGGATGGAAAAGACATCCGGCCTGGCCATACACCAGCGTGCCTTGCCGCCTTCGGCTTCTGGTGGCAACTGCGCACGCAGGCCCAGACCCCGCCAGGTGATGCGTCCGGCACGCACCATCTCGCGGGCGACCTGCTCGACCAGGGCTTCATGCCTTGACAGGGCTGAGCGATTGCGCACCAGAGCGGTCGCGAGGTGGGCCATACCTTGCGTGGTGACGCGCAGCGTTTCATGGCCTGTGTGGCTTTGTACGCGCTCCAGCAGGTCGGCGGCCAGCAGTTCAATTTCGAGCAGGTCCTGGTACGGCCAGCCGGCGGAGCGGTAAATTTCGCGCAGGCGTCGGGCGTGCATGCGGCTCAGCGTGTAAGTGGGGGAGCCTGCGGCGGTGATGGAAACGTCAGCAGTGGAAAGCATGAAACGTGATTTTGCCTGCGGCTGTCTCAAAAATGCACATAAAAAAAGCCGGGCAAGCCCGGCTTTTTGCAGCAGATCAACCGGCGATCAGAATGCGTATTGCAGATTGAGCGACGTGTTGGTGGCACGGACGGAACCGCCGCCCTGGCCATTGCTGTCAGAGAACTTGCCGAAATCTTCGTATTCCAGGCGAACAGCCATACGTGGGGTGATGCTGTAGGAAACGCCTACACCAGCCATCAGCGACGTTTTATTGTTGGCGCCATTGAAGTTTGCGCGGTTGGCAGAAACACCGAGCTTGCCGATCAGGGCGAAGCTTGGGTTGAGCGGCAGGGTGCCGGTGCCAGCCAGGCTGTACTGTGAGAAACGCGCGTTGCCAGTGGTCACCACACCAGCGTTGTTGATGGTGTAGTTACGGTTGCCAAGGTCGCTGTACTGGGCTTCGAGGCCCCAGTTTGGCGTGAACTGGAAACCGCCGTAAATTTTTGCGGAGCCTTTGCTGGACTCGGCACCCGAGACGGTCACAGCGCCGACGGTGCTGTTGCCGCCGCGGCTTTGGGAAGAACCCAGACCAAAGCCGATGTAGCCTTGTGCGAAGGCCGAGCTGGCCACAAAGGTAGATGCCAGAGCGGCGAGAACGAGGATTTTTTTCATTGGATGCTTTCTGGTTGCACGAATTAAGTTGGTGCATTTATTGTGACATCACAAGCAAAAAAGGTGCGTAATTCAAAGTAAAGACGGGCCCCATGTGCGGATTTACAACGCAAGTTGGGGCGCCATGCCCTGAATGCCACTTTATGGTGCATTGTCGCGCGGTGACAGTCCGGCTCAAACCCATGCCCTGAAAGGGCTGCGGCGCCCCAGGTCATCAACATAATTCTCGATGCCGGCGCCTTCACGCTCCAGGAAGCGCTCCACCGCGTCCGCAAAAGCCGGGTGCGCCAGCCAGTGTGCGCTTGTTGTTTTTACGGGCAAAAGTGCGCGCGCCATTTTGTGCTCGCCCTGTGCGCCGCCTTCGAAAGTCTGATACCCATGCGCGATGCACCATTCGAGCGGTTGGTAGTAGCAGGCCTCAAAATGCAGGCAATCGACCCGCGCCAGTGCACCCCAATAGCGACCGTAAGCTGTTGAGCCGTTCACGGCGATCAGGCTGCTGGCAATGGCCTGCTTTTGACCTTGCCCATCGGTATGTTCTGCGATAAACATCAGCCAGTTCGCGGGCATGGTGTCCTGCATGCGCTGAAAAAAATCACGGCTCAGGTAGGGGGCATTGCCATGTTCGTAATACGTACGCTCGTAGCACTGATAAAAGAAATCCCAGTCCGCATTGCCGATGTCGGTGCCAGATGAGCAGCGAAAGGTCACGCCTGCGTCCACTACCTTTCGGCGCTCCTGCCTGATCTTCTTGCGCTTTTCCTGGTTGAGCGACATGAGGAAATCATCAAAATCACGATATCGCGTCGTGTCGGGAGATGCAGGGGCTTCAACCGGCTTGCTTGTCGAGCGGTTTGACCAGTGAAACTGCACGGTGTGGCGAAGCATCATGCCCGCCTCTTCGCAGGCAGAGATATCGTCATCTGCCGCAAATAACAGGTGCAGGGATGACAGCTTTTCTTCTTCGCACCAGGCGATAACGGCCTTGATCAGCCGTGCGCGTTCTTTTGCGTTTCGCGCCAGCAGGCGCGCACCGGGAACCGGCGTGAACGGGGCTGCGACCAGCGCCTTGGGGTAGTACTTCAGACCGTGCTGCTGGTAGGCATTCGCCCAGGCCCAGTCGAAAACATATTCGCCATACGAATGGGCTTTCAGGTACAGGGCACATCCTGCGACGAGCGCGTCGCCCAGCCACAAGGTCACAAAGCGCGGCGTCCAGCCAGTATCGGGTGTGGCGCTCCCGCTGAGGTGCATGGCGGCCAGGTATTCGTGCCGCATAAATGGGTTGGGTACACCGTCAGCATCCTGAGCCGCCAGTAATTCGTTCCACTGGCTGGCATCAACGTCCAGCGGTGAATTCAGCACCCGGATGACATAATCGTTTGAGTCGTTTTTCACGTGTTTGCGGGTTCCATCTCTTTATGCCACTCAAAATTTGCGTCGCCCAACTGAACTACTGCGTGGGCGACATGCCTGGCAACGCACAAAAAATCATTGAGGCCGCCAAAACGGCCTACGCCGACGGCGCCAGGCTGGTCGTGACGCCGGAACTGGCCATCTGCGCCTATGCCGCAGAAGACCTGTTTCTGCGCCCATCTTTCATCCAGGCCTGTGATGATGCCGTGAATCTGGTCGCCCATGCGCTTGCCGGGTTAAAAGGCCTGACGGTGGTGGTCGGCACGCCCACGCATGGCGACAGCGGCCTTGGCCTGCGTACAAAAAGCGTGGAGGTTCAGCAACGCCATAATGCGGCAAAAGTACTGCATGAAGGCCGCATTATTGAAACCTATGCCAAGCGGGAGTTGCCCAACTACCAGGTGTTTGACGAGCGGCGCTACTTCACGCCGGGCAAAGGTACCTGTGTATTCCAGGCGGGCGAGGGCGATGACGCCGTCAGTATCGGCCTGCTTATTTGTGAGGATGCGTGGTTTGAAGAACCGGCAAGGCTGGCGGCCGAGTCGGGTGCAGAGATGCTGGTTGTTATCAACGCCTCGCCGTTCCATGTCGGCAAGGGCGGCGAGCGCGAAGCCATGATGGCGGCCCGCGCGCAGACAACCGGCCTGCCGCTGCTTTATGCACATCTTGTGGGCGGCCAGGATGAAATCGTTTTTGAGGGGGCTTCGTTCGCCTTGCAGGCTGATGGCGCCCTGGCCGGACGGGCAGAAAGCTTCAAGGAAAACCTGTTCACTGTTGAAGCTGTCCGGGCGCAAACAGGCATTCGGCTTGAGGGGACTGTAGCTCCTGTGCGCAGTCATGAAGCCGACCTGTGGGATGCCCTGGTGCTGGGTGTTCGTGACTATCTGGGCAAGAACGGTTTTCCGGGTGCAATCCTTGGTTTGTCTGGCGGGATTGACTCTGCACTGGTTCTGGCAATTGCCGTTGATGCCTTGGGCGCAGATAAGGTCAGGACGGTGATGATGCCGTCGCCATACACGGCTGACATTTCATGGATTGATGCCCGCGAGATGGCCGAGCGCATGAAGGTGCGCTACGACGAAATTTCCATCATTCCCGAGTTTGAGGCATTCAAGGCATCGCTTGCCGGTGAGTTCAAGGGCCTGAAAGAAGACACGACAGAAGAAAACATACAGGCTCGCATACGCGGTGTGTTCCTGATGGCGCTGTCCAACAAGTTTGGCTCCATTGTGTTGACGACTGGCAACAAGAGCGAAATGGCTACCGGCTATTGCACCCTTTACGGAGATATGGCGGGCGGGTTTGCCGTGATCAAGGATTTGCTGAAGACCACCGTGTTCAGGCTGGCGCGCTGGCGCAATGAAAACGATCCGTACGGCACTTGCAGTCAACCCATTCCCGAACGCATCATCACGCGCCCACCGAGTGCGGAGCTGAGGCCTGACCAGACCGACCAGGACAGCCTTCCACCTTACGAGGTGCTGGATGCCATCCTTGAGCTCTACATGGAAAATGACCAGAGCATCGACAGCATCATTGCTGCCGGATTCGATAGCGCGGTGGTCGAGCGTGTTACGCGGCTGATCAAGATCAACGAGTACAAAAGACGGCAGGCGCCAGTCGGCATCCGGGTAACTCACAGGAGTTTCGGCAAGGATTGGCGCTACCCTATCACCAGCAGGTTTCGCGCCTGAGGTTTGGGCGCGGCAATCGCGCTACATTCAGCGGCAAGAGCAGATTTATCAAGTAGAAATTACCGGAGATTTTCAAGTGAAACAAATTACCGCCATTCTCAAACCCTTCAAGCTTGAAGAAGTCCGTGAAGCGCTGGCTGAATGTGGTGTGACTGGCCTGACTGTGACCGAGGTCAAGGGTTTTGGTCGCCAGAAGGGGCATACCGAGCTTTATCGCGGCGCGGAATATGTGGTGGACTTTCTTCCCAAGGTCAAGGTTGAAGTCGTGGTGAAGACCGACGAGGTGGATCGTTGTGTGGACGCCATCGTGCGTGCAGCCCGTACCGGCAAGATCGGCGACGGCAAGATTTTTATCACCAGCGTTGAGCGAGTCCTTCGCATCCGGACCGGCGAAGAAGACGACGCAGCGGTTTGATGGACACCTCCGCCTGGAGGTCCTAGATTTGATCGAGTCGGGTCGACGCGCGGGAAACGCCTGCAGCCTCGACCAGTGACTTGAGCAGCGGCTCCACGTCGCTTCC
This sequence comes from Pseudomonadota bacterium, assembly GCA_040388335.1. GTDB lineage: Bacteria > Pseudomonadota > Gammaproteobacteria > Burkholderiales > Burkholderiaceae_C > Polaromonas. Next base: position 15,235 of record JAZKCB010000073.1, read on the forward strand.
AGTTCGGATCAGATCCATCAGCCAGTCGTTCATGAAGCCGCTGGTGACGGACGATGTCAGAAACTGAAGCAGGCTGTCGTAATAGCCTTCCATGTTGAGCAGGCCAACAGGTTTGTCGTGGTAACCCAGCTGGCGCCAGGTCCAGACTTCAAAAAACTCCTCCAGTGTGCCGATACCGCCGGGTAATGCCAGAAAGGCATCGGCATTCTCGGCCATGATGCGCTTGCGCTCATGCATGTTTTCAACGATGTGCAGCTCTGTGCAACCGTTGTGCGCCCATTCCTTCTCGACAAGTGCCTTGGGAATCACACCGATGACGCGCCCGCCGGCCGCAAGCGTTGCGTCTGCAACGATGCCCATCAATCCGTTGCGGCCACCGCCATAGACAAGCTGACCACCATTCTTTCCGATCCAGGTGCCGACCTGCTCCGCCACACTGGCAAAGACCGGCTGGTTTCCTGGCCGGGAACCGCAATAGACACATAGTGAAAAAGCAGGGGCTGAAGTTGTCGACAAGTTTTATCCCATGAATCTGTGAAAGAGCGCGATGGCCCATGTGCCGGCGCAGAGCAGCAGGCTTAAAAGCACGGCAGCGCTTCCCATGTCCTTTGCCCGTTTGGACAGATCGTGCCATTCCGGGCCGATCCGGTCTATGGCCGTTTCTATGCCTGTGTTGAGCAATTCAACAATCATGATGAGGATGACTGTGCCAGCCAGTAAAACGGTTTCTGGCCATGTACGGCCCAGCCAGAATGCTGCCGGAAGCAGTATCACCGAGGCGAGCAGCTCCTGCCTGAAGGCGGTTTCATGCCAGCCGGCCCGCAAACCAGCCAGGGAGTAGCCGAAAGCGTGCCAGAGGCGGCTGAGGCCCTTTCGGTGTTTTTGGGGATTGGCTTCAGCGACCTGTCTTGCGGGCGCCGGGAGAGGGGCTTGTTCGAACATGCGCCGTATTGTGCAGCGGCTTTATTGCAGCTTGATGTTAGGCCGGATTGTTGGGGGATACGGATTTTTGGGCCAGCCGTGCCGCACGTTTGGGGCTTTCAGGTGCGACCCAGGTCACCAGTCGCGTACCGGCCCATGCATCGTGCCAAAATTGTTTTTCGCGCTGGAACCTGGCCAACACCGCCCAAATAGCGACCCAGCCCAGGGTCAGGACCGCGCCTTCGATGCCTGGCAAGCCCAATATCCAGCTGATGCCCAGCGGGGGTAAAAACCACAGCCAGCTCAGAACATAACGTAACAGCGCACGTTTCTGTGTGATGAGTGCGCCATTGACATCCACGACACGGATGTTCCAGGTTTTCATGGCCAGCGTCTGTCCTTTGGACCAGAACCAGACAAAGTAGATACCGAAAACCACAAACACAAACGCTTGCAGGGCATGCCGGTTGTCCATGGCATTGCGTGTCTGGCTCAAGGCGCTGAACAGATAGCCGGCGATGAACACCACGCCAAACATCAACAAGCCTTCATAGATCCAGCAGGCCATGCGCCTGGGAATGGATGGAACAGGGAAAGTTGTCACAGTGAATTAACGGGAGTTATTCGCCGGCAAACCTGCACCGGCCCTTATTGTTGATCCGCATGGGCGGCCGACGGCAGCAAGCCGCTCAGTGCTGTACGGCAGGTGCTGCGCTTCCCGGGACCGCGTCAGTGACCGGAAGAGTCGGGGATGGTGCGATTTTAGTCGCAGCCCTGACGTCTGGTTTCACGCCATGAGGTGGTACCGCAGCCAGCTTTTGTGGGGAAACGGGCTTCACTGCAGTTGCAGCGCCAACTGGCCTTATGGTGGCTTTTGCAGCTAATTTTTGCTTTTCCTCAGGGCTTAATGCCTGGTAGGTTTGCCATTTCGCCTTTTTTTCTTCGGGCGTCAACTGCTTCGAGAGCTCCTTTGTTTTTGCAAAGTTAAGCCTTGCCTCGGCTCGTTGCTGCGGGCTGAGCGCTACCCACTCGTTCATGCGGCTGTGCATGGTGGTCTGGCCCTCGGGCGGCAGTGAGTGATAGTTTTTCGAGATTTCAAGCCATTTGCGCTTCTGCGCCTCACTCAGCGTATTCCAGCTGGCAGCCAGAGGCTTCAGTGTTTGCTGTTGCAAGGAGGTGAGTTCTGTCCACGCAGGTCTGGATGCTGCGACTGCTGCTTTGGGGTACTTGCCTGCAGAGCTCGCCGAACTCGCAGCTGCGGCAGCTTTTGCAGGCTGCTGGGCCATCGCCGAGACTGATAAACCACCCAGAAACAAAAAACCGGCTACCAGCAAATACTGCGAGCTAACTTTGCCCTTTGTTTTGCCTGCACCATTCTGCGCAGGCTGGGTACCAGCCGTCGTGTGAACGGAAGACGAAGCTACAGACGCGATCATTTGGGGCGGTGGACAGCCGGATCTAGCGTGAAGCCTTCAGAAACTGAACAAAGCCCGGATCCGCAAAAGCGGCAGGTGGCAGGTCATCTGTCAAGAGCGCTGCATCCACTTCAGCTACTTCCCGGGCGCGATTGTCGTTCTGGACCGAATTAATGGTCAATAAGCCTACAACCAGTGCCAACAGTGGTACGACAGAGCCAATACGCGACCACCAGTTAAGACCGTCTTCAGTGCCCCAGCCGACAACGGCACTCCCGCCAGAACTCAGCGCAACACCTGCAACCTGGATTTTTGCGATTTTGCGCTTGGCCACAGCCTGGACGCGTGCAGCACGAAGACGTTCGGAAATATCGTATGGCAGGTCTGCCGTACCTGCAGAGAGGTAGGAGGTGGCTTTGAGGGCAAAGCGGTCCTGAAGGATGTCAGCGCGGTTTTGTAGTGAATTCGTCATAGTTTTATCCCTTTGGCACCCAGAGCTTTACTGAGGGCGAGAACTGCACGGGAGCAGTGTGTTTTGACACTACCTTCAGAGCAGCCCATCGCCGCGGCTGTTTCGGCCACGTCCATCTCCTCCCAGTAACGCATCAGAAACGCTTCCCGTTGACGACCTGGCAACTGTTTTACTTCCTCTTCGATCTGACGCAAAATCTGGGCCCGTTCCGTGGCATCCTGGGCGCTTTCCGTACTCTCTGAGTCATTTTGAGCTTCCAAAGTTTCCAGAAGATCAAAATCTCCGTCATCTCCGGCCGATTCGAAGTCACTCATGTTGGAAAACAGGGCGTTGCGTGTTTTTCGGCGACGAAACCAGTCCAAAGTTGTGTTGGACAGGATTCGCTGGAAAAGCATGGGTAGTTCTGCTGCCGGTTTGTCGCCGTAGCTGTGAGCCAGCTTCATCATGCTGTCCTGGACGATATCGAGGGCAGCTTCCTCATCCCGAACGTGATAGACGCTTCGTTTGAAAGCCCGTTTTTCAACGCTTTTCAGGAAGTCAGAAAGTTCTTGTTCGGTTGCCAACGGTAAGGGATTCCGGGTTTGTCCAACGCTGTGGCTATTGTGGGCTTGAACCAAAATTATCGCATTGCGATGTGCGTGAGTGGCCGGTTTTCAATATGTTGCTGTGATTGGACAATATGAAATGTCATAATACGTCCTGCAAATCAAACGGCAAACGGGTCATGGCTCGGCGGTTTATGTTTCCGCTTATGGTTTTGGCCTCAAGTTTCGACGCAGTTCCACAAGAGCAGGCGAAGAGGCACCCAAGGTATTTCGTTAGAGAAATTCACAAAGGTTCATCA
>JAZKCB010000074.1:0-2342 GCA_040388335.1 Pseudomonadota bacterium
ACAAGGCCCGCATGAAGGAAGGCCAGGACGCGATTTATTACATCACCGCCGACACACTGGCCGCTGCGAAAAACAGCCCGCAGCTCGAGATCTTCCGCAAGAAGGGCATTGAAGTGTTGCTGATGGCCGACCGTGTGGACGAGTGGGCGCTGAACTACCTGCATGACTTCGACGGCACGCCGCTGCAGTCGGTCGCCAAGGGTGCGGTCGATCTCGGCAAGCTGCAGGACGAAGACGAAAAGAAAGCGGCAGAAGAAGCGCAGACCCAGTTCAAGCCCGTGCTCGACAAGCTCAAGGAAGCGCTGAAAGACAAGGCTCTAGATGTGCGCGCCACTTCGCGCCTGGTCGATTCACCGGCCTGCCTGGTGGTACAGGACGGCGACATGTCGACGCAATTGGCACGCATGCTCAAGCAGGCCGGCCAGGCCGTGCCTGAGACCAAGCCCATTCTTGAAGTGAACGCCCAGCACCCGCTGGTCAAAAAGCTTGAAGGCACGACGGACGAAGCCAACTTTGCCGACCTGGCCAACATCCTGTTTGACCAGGCCTTGCTGGCCGAGGGGGGTATGCCGGCTGATCCTGCGGCTTACGTCAAGCGCGTTAACGCGCTGCTGGTTTAAACCCTGGGGCCTGGCCGCTTACGGGCTATTCACTCTTCAGCCGCCAACCCTTATCAAAGGCAGATGGTGGCGCGCATCGTGATGTTCGGCACCGTTCATCAGGAGCAAGGCGTCGCCACCATATCAGCGCTGCATGAAATTCTTGAGCGCGCTGCTCCAGAGGTTATTTTTTTGGAGATTCCTTCGGCTGCCTTCGCCGACTACAACGCTGGCGTCCGCAGTAACCTTGAGTCCAGTGCAGCAAGGCGATATCGTGAGTCGAATGACGTCGCCCTGGTCCCGGTAGATTTGCCGACACCTGAGGAATCGTTCTTCAGGGACTTTCAGTACCTAGACAGGAGGATCACGGCGACGAGTCCTGAATATCGACGATTGGTGGATCAGAACAGCAGTGATATCTCTACGGGTGGCTTTCCATACCTTAATAGCCAGCGGTCATGGGAGGCTTGGTCTAATATCTATGAGGAAATGGAAGCCGCAATTCAGCGGCTCCACCACGACAGCAGGCTCATTGAAATCCTTGAGTTGTGGAAGCACACCAATGAATGTCGTGAGAGGGCAATGCTTGAGAGGATTGACGAGTACTGTCTTCGTAATTCGTTCGGTAACGGTGTGCTTCTCGTCGGTTCAGCACACAGCCAATCAATAATCAACAAGTCACTGGAAAGGTTTGGCTCCGGGGTGCCCAGAATTGAGCATGGGGACTGTTGCTGAGCCGCTTCAAACTACCTCGCGTAAAACGCGCAACGCACGCTTGTGTAAGCTCAGGCCTCAAAGCCGCAATCCCGGCGCAGCGCAGAAAACTCTGCGCTCGCCAGCATGGCGATCAACTCCCGCGCAGCCTGGGGCTGGCCTGCCTTGGTGCTTACCGCTGCGGTGTAGACGGTGGCCAGCTCAAACTCTTTGGGCAGGGGCGCGACAAGATCGACACCCTCGGTGAACAAAATCTCGGTCGCCTGTGTGCAGCCGATGAGGCCTGTCTCTGCGCATTCGGCCATGGCCTTCATCGCGGTTGCGCCGTTGGCATAGGGGCGCAGGCGATCAGCCAGTTCAACATCCAGGCCCAGCGCTTTCAGCACCTTCATCACGTGGATGCCTGCTGTCGCCTTGATGGGGTCGGGAAAGTAAATGCCGCGTGCTGCGCGCAGCGTGGCCTTCAGGGCGTCCGGGCTGCTGACATCGACTGCCTTCTCGCCGGTCTTGACTGCCACGCCGGTCTTGACGGCACCCAGTGCCTGCGCGGTGCCTGCGATGAGATCGCCACTGCCCGTCAAATCCTTGACCATGGCATCGCTAACGATCATGACATCGCAGGGCTCACCGGCCAGCAATTTGTCTTTCATCATGCCGACCGCGCCAAATGTGCCCTTGATGGCCACGCCTGATTTTTGTTTGAAACGGTCCTGCAGCTGTGTGACCAGGCCCTGCGCGGCGCCGCCGCTCAATACGTACAAAGAATCCATCAGTCTGCCTTGATGTTTGCGGACTTGATCACCTTGGCCCACTTGGTGATGTCGTCGCGTGTGTATTTGTCAAAAGCTTCAGGTGTCATGACCATGGGCACAGCGCCCTGTTTGGCCCACAGTGCTTTCACGTCGGGCTGGCTGGCGATTTTTGACATCGCTTCATTGAGCTTGTCGACAATCGCCTTGGGCGTAGCCTTGGGTGCCATCAGGCCCAGCCAGATGGTGGCTTCATAACCGGGCAGGCCGGCCTCGCTCA
>JAZKCB010000075.1:0-2450 GCA_040388335.1 Pseudomonadota bacterium
GCCTGGGCCAGGGCTGAAGTGCTCAGGCCAAGACCGAGGGTTGCGGCAAAGGCGGTAGCGAGCAGGCCGAGCTTGCGGCGCGTGCTGGCTGGTTTCTGGGCTTTGGAAGTTGTCATGTCTGTCTCCTGGTCTTTTGTTGATGTTCACTGGCGCGTACGTACGGGCTGCTCACTGCTCATAAAGGCGTCAGCCCGCACGCCCGAATCAGATGTCCAGCTTGAAAAGCTGCGCCGCGTTGGTACGGCCAATCTTGATGCGGTCGGCCTCGCTGATGGAGGCTGAGTCAAACCACTTCGCGGCGTGATCGACATTCTCAAAAGGCCAGTCTGTCGAGAAGAGGATGCGGTCGGCCCCGATTTCCAGCATGGCATCAATCAATGTCTGCGTGCGGAAGTTGCCCGACGTGGTGATGTAGAAGTTGTTCTGGAAATATTCACCAAAAGTCTTTTTGGCCGGGTAGGTTTTAGGCAGCTCAACCCATGCGTTGCGGTTGTCGATGCGCCACATGCTGTAGGGCAGGCCCTCACCCATATGACCCAGAATGATCTGCAGTTTGGGGTGCTTGTCAAACAGGCCAGAGGCCATCAGGCGAAGGGCATGCACGGCTGTCTCCTGGCCGAACGCCCAGGTGGGGCCCAGCAGCCATGGGTGACCTTCATAGATTTGCGCCCAGGCGCCAATCGGGTTGCGAGGGTGCAGGTAAAAAGGGACGTCCAGTTTCTCAACCACATCCCAGAAACCGGCAAACTGCGGCGCGTCGTAATAAACACAGTTCTCGGGTGTGTTGACCTGCGAAAAACCATTGACCAGCGCGCCCTTGAAACCGAGCTGCTTGATGCAACGCTCCATCTCGCGTGTGGCCATGTCAGGGTCCTGCAAAGGCAGCGCGGCGAAGGCCTGAAAGCGCGTTGGCCGTTTGGCGACCTGCTCGGCCAGGAAGTCATTCGCGCGCATGGCAATCTCGTTGGCCTTTTGCGGCGATGGAATCGCCTGGACGGCGGGCGCATTGAGCGACAGGATCATCATCTCCATGCCATTGGCATCCATCTCGCGGAGCCTGTATTCCTGCATGTCCAGCAGGCGCTTGCTGAGCTCTTTCCAGTACTCGCCAGGAACAAAGCCTGCCGAGTCCTGAAGCGTTTCAGGAATGGCGAAGTGCTCTTCCAGGCCGATTTTTCCGTTCATTGATGTCTCCTGTTGATGTCTTGATATTTGGTCAATCCCCGTCGATGGACGAGGATCTTTTGAGATGTGCAAAGTCAGTACTGGCCCTTGGGCTCCATGCCCAGCAGGTATTGCCCGACCATGGATGACACCGCATCCCAGTTCAAACTGATGTGGCGCGAAATCGCGTTGGCATCACGCCACATGCGCTGCAACGGCTGGTCAAGTGCCAGGCCACCACCGCCCACACTTGCAAAAACGGCCTCGACGGCATCGCGCGAAAGTTTTGCGGCAAAGGCGTGGTCACGGCGGTTCCTGATGCGCTCGTCCATGGTGATGATGCGGCCGTCGGTGGCCATCTGCTCGACGCCCGCAGTATCACGGTAGATCAGCAGGCGTGCGGCATCCAGACTGGCACTCGCTTCTGCGAGACGCGACTGCACCGGGAAAAATTCACTCAGACGATTGCCACCGCCCGCCACAGCACCCCGTGTAACGCGCGCACCGGCCATGTCGACAAACTCGTCAATCGCACCTTGCGCCGTACCCAACAACGGTGACACCAGACAAACCGGTACGGCAGACAGAAAGGGTATGCGGTAGATCGGGTTCTCATTGACCTTGCAGCCAGGCGGCATATTGGATGACGCCTCGGCAAAGGTCAGCTTGCGGTGTTCAGGGATAAAGGTCTTCTTGCTGATGACGACCGTTTTTGAACCCGTGCCCGACTGGCCCGCCATGTACCAGTTGTCTTCGATCTCCCAGTCCTGTCGCGGCGCGAGTAAAAAACCGGCCTGCATGGTCTTGCCGTCGTGGTTGGGCAATTGCACGCCCAGCATCGCCCACTGCGAGTTGTCGACGTTGGACGCCCACATCCACTTGCCTTCAACCACGTAACCACCGGGCACACGCTCGGCCTTGACGACCGGCGCATAGGAAACACAAACGATGGCATCGGGGTTGTCCTTCCAGACATCATCCTGCGCCTCAACCGGAAATGTGCCGACCAGCCACTGGTGAATGGCGCCGAGTGAACACGCCCATGCAGACGATGTACATGCGCGACCCAACTCACTGATCACATCGGTGAATGCGGTAAAGCCATATTCATAACCGCCGTAACGCGCGGGCTGCATGAGCTTGAAGAAACCGGCCTTGCGAAAGAGCGCAGTGGAGTCGTCAGACACGCGCCGGTCTTCTTCAGTCTGGCGCGCACGCTCACGAAGATAAGGGCGCAACTCCGTCGCTGCAGCCATGATGGCCGAGAGCGGTGGCGCACCAGGTAC
>JAZKCB010000075.1:2550-20561 GCA_040388335.1 Pseudomonadota bacterium
GGCGCAACTCCGTCGCTGCAGCCATGATGGCCGAGAGCGGTGGCGCACCAGGTACCGAGGAAAAGCGACCGGGCGCCCATGCGAAGTCTTCATTGGCGCGAATGGCGGCGGGCATGTCAGCAAGTGAGTTCATGAAAGTCTCCTTCAGGAAATGACTGATGGCGAATACATATTTATCGACCGCAATGTTATTTGCATTTGCATCTAATTTTATAAGGGCTTACCCTAGGTTTTTAAGGAAGTTTTCGCAGTTTTCATAAAAATCCCCAATGAAACATGCAAGCACTTTCAAATTCTTGTGATTGACAAAATAAAAACACGCCCGCAAAATCCCGTCAAATTTAATTGCTTTTGCATTTAATGGCGAAGTTTAATTGATGCCCAACACAGCACTCTGACCCGGTCGGCAAGACGCTTCCACGGCGGTCAACAGGCAGGGCGCGCTTTCCGCAGACATACACACACAGAGGAGACATTCAAAAATGGAAGACCCAGTGATTACCACTGCATCAACGATCACCGCCTGCACGGTAGAAGTCGCTGCAGGCAGCGCCACGCACGCGCTCGCACAAGCGCACTCCGCTTCATCAATGCCGGTAATTCATTTGCTGAATGCCCGATTGAATTAAAAATACGGCGGCACTTTTCTCCAGTGAAAAGGACTGCGCCGCAAGCATTTCGCCGACCGATTCATCGCCAGCCTCATGCGTTCAGCCACTCGTAATCCCGGTTGGCAACAACAAAGCATGGCGCTGAAATAACAACCCTTCCAGTCCATCCAACCAAACCCAGGAAACAAACCATGAACGCGATTAAAAAAACCATTGCCCTGTCACTTATCGCATCCGCGCTGTCGCCTGTCTGGGCCGCAGACAAGATCAGGGTCGGCTTCCTGGCGACGGCATCGCTCGCGCCAACGATTGGCGTGTCGAAGGAAATTCGCGCAGGCTTCGACCTCGCCATCAAGGAGCTTGGAGGCAAGCTGGGCGGGCTGCCTGCCGAAGTCATCTTTGGCGATGACCAGGGCAACCCGGAAGTCGGCAAGCAGGTGTTCGACCGCATGGTCAAGCGCGACAAAATTGACCTCGTCACAGGCACCGTTGCATCGGGCGTGGTCTATGCCATAGCGCCCCAGGCAGCGCAGCAGCAGGTGCTGTTCCTCAACACCAACGTCGGGCCGTTCGATCTGGTTGGCGCCAAATGCAGCCCTTACTACTACAACACCGGCTGGCACATTGAGGCCGTCAATGAAGCCATGGGCAAGTACCTGACCGAAGCCGGCGCCAAAAAGGTGTACGTCATCGGTGCTGGTGTCCCCGTGGGCAAGGAACACCTGGAAGCTTTCAAGAGAACCTTCAAGGGCGCCATCGCCGGCGAAACCTATTTCAAGCCGCAAACACTGGACTTCAGCGCAGAACTCGCGCAGATCCGCGCAGCACAGCCCGATGCCGTCTATGCCTTTGCATTCGGCCCGCTGGCTGTCAACTTCATCAAGCAGTACGCCCAGGCGGGCCTGAAGTCCATCCCTCTATACGGCTCCGCACCGCTGGCCGATGAAGAGACCATCGCATCTGTCGGTGAAGGCACCAACGGCGTCACCACTGGCGGCCACTGGAGCCTGGACCTGCCCAACGCTGCCAACAAGCAGTTCAGCAATGCCTTCCTCAAGGAATACCGCCGCCCCGCCACGCTGTACAACGAGCAGGGCTACACCACCGCCCTGGTGATTGATGCAGCGGTCAAGGCCGTCAAGGGCAAGATCGAAGACAAGGCGGCCTTCCGCAAGGCGCTGGAGGGCGTCAGGCTCGACGCACCACGCGGCCCCTTCCGCTTCAATGTGGACCACAGCCCGATCGAGAACGTTTACCTGCGCAAGGTCATGAAGTCCAACAGCGGTGAGCTCTTCAACCAGACGCAAAAGACCATTGCCACACAACAGGCGGCCAGTAACGCCTCAGCCTGCCGCATGTAACCTCAACGGGGAGTCGAGTTGTCTACGTTTGTTATTGAGCAGACCCTCAACGGTCTGCAACTGGGGCTGATGCTTTTCCTGCTGGCTGCAGGGCTGACGCTTGTTTTCGGCATCATGGACCTGATCAATCTGGCCCATGGCTCCCTCTACATGCTGGGCGGCTTCCTCACGGTTGTCTTCATGAAACTGACTGGCAATTTCGCGCTGGCCCTGCCGCTCGGGATCATCGGCACCGGCATCATTGGCGCCCTGCTCGAAATGAGCCTGCTGCGAAGGCTTTACGGACGCAGCCACCTCAGCCAGGTTCTGGCCACCTTCGGCCTGATCCTGGTTTCCAATGATGTCATCCGGTTTTTCTTCGGCCCGAGTGCCGTGATGCTGGAGATGCCCGCAGCGCTGAGCCAGCCCCTGACGCTGGCGAACGGTTTTTCCTATTCGTCCTACCGCCTGGTGGTCATTGCCGCGGGCATCATCACAGCCATCCTGCTGAGCCTGCTGATCAACCGCACGCGATTCGGCATGTGGATCAGGGCGGGCGCCTCGGATCGGGAAACCGCACAGGCCATGGGCGTCAACATCAAGCTGGTGTTCACGCTGGTGTTTGCACTGGGCGCCATGCTGTGCGCACTGGCAGGCGGCCTGCTTGGCCCGCTTTTCTCTGTGCAGATGGGCATGGGTGAAAGCATCATCATCCTGGCTTTTGTGGTCGTGGTGATAGGCGGCATGGGCTCCATCAAGGGCGCATTTCTTGGCGCCATAGCAATAGGCTTTCTGGATACATTCGGTCGCTCGGTATTGCCATCCGTCATGCGTACCCATTTCCCCAGTCTTTCTGCCGACACCATGGCTCCGGCCATCGCAGCCATGCTGACTTACGCACTGATGATTGCGGTCCTCATATGGCGTCCCCAGGGCCTCTTTAAAACCGCATGATGCAGACCTCCGAATCCCTCTCCGACAAAGCGCCTTCGGCGGCACCAAAGACCCCAGAGTTCCGGGCCACAGGCCTGCTTACAGGCGCCCAGTGGACTGCGGCACTGATCGCCATCGCCGCGGCAATCCTGTTTCCTGTTGCAGCCACGGCGCTGGACCAGTCGTTCTACATCGGCTTTGCCACGCGCATCATGATTTATGTGATCGTGGTGAGCAGCCTCAACCTGCTGGTGGGCTATGCCGGGCTGGTGAGTTTTGGACACGCTGCCTACTTTGGCGTCGGCGCTTATGCCGTAGGCGCAGCGACCCTGCTGGGCGGTGACGTTCTTCCAAAATGGGTGGCCAGCGCCTGGGTTGCGTGGCCGTTTGCCATGCTGGTGGGCGCTGTCCTTGCTGCCGCCGTAGGCGCACTGGCGCTGCGTACGCGGCAGGTTTACTTCATCATGATCACGCTGGCCTTCAGCCAGATGGTGTATTACCTGTTCATCGGCATGAAGAGCTTTGGCAGCGACAACGGCATGAGCCTGGCCAGCCGCTCAGGCTTCGGGTTAGGCCTGGATTTGGCCAACGACACAACGTTTTATTACGTCGTTTTCGCCCTGACGGCGATCACCATGTTCCTCCTGACCCTTGTCGTGCGCTCAAGGTTTGGCGTCGTAATGCGCGGCATCAGCGAGAACGAATCGCGCATGGCTGCCATTGGCATCCCCGTCTACCGCTACAAGTTGGTGTGTTTCATCATCGCCGGCGCCTTCGCGGGGCTGGCTGGCGCCCTGCTGGCCAACCAGAATGCGTATGTCAGCCCACGGGTGCTGGACTGGACACAGTCGGGCATCCTGCTGATGATGCTCATCGTCGGCGGCGTGGGCTACCGCTGCGGTGGCATCTATGGTGCCGTGCTGCTGCTGGTGCTTGAAGAAGTCATCTCCAGTCATACCGAGTACTGGCAATTCTTTGTCGGTCTCGGATTGATATCCGTTGTACTGCTTGGCAACAACGGCATCGCCAGCCTGATTGAAAAATTCACCGCACTTTTCAGCCGCAAAAAGGCAGGCGCAGCAGAGGATCGTTAATCATGAGCGCACCCGTCCTTCGCATCAACAAGCTGGTCAAGCGCTTCGGCGGCATCCTGGCCACAGACCATGTCAGCCTTGAAATTGCGCCCAACACGATTCATGCGCTGATTGGCCCCAACGGTGCCGGCAAGACCACCCTGGTTCACCAGCTCGCCGGTACGCTGATCGCCGATGCAGGCAGCATTGAGTTTATGGGCCGCGACATTGCGCGGATGCCGATACACAAGCGCGTAGCGCAGGGCATTGCCCGCTCCTACCAGCTCACCAACATCTTTGCGAACTACACGGTGCTCCACAACGTGCTGCTCGCCGTGCAGGCACGCAGCGGGTCGAGCTTCCGGTTTTATGGCTCGCCCTTCAACGAGCGTGCACTGATTGCCGAAGCCATGGACATTCTTGCCCTGGTCGGCCTGCAGGGCAGTGAAGGTCAGTTGGCCAAATTACTTTCCTACGGTGAACAGCGACGCATAGAAATAGCGCTGGCCCTGGCCACCCGGCCCAGACTGCTGTTGCTGGACGAGCCGCTGGCGGGCATGGGCACCTCGGATGCCGAGCAGATCGTGCACCTGATCGAACGGCTCAAGACGCAAACCACCATCGTGCTGATCGAACACGACATGCACGCCGTCTTCCGGCTTGCGGACCAGATCAGCGTGCTGGTCTACGGAAAAGTCATAGCCACCGACACGCCGGCCGCCATCCGGGCGTCCCCCGCCGTGCGAAAGGCTTACCTGGGCGATGAGGAAACGCAGTGAACAAGTGTCTTGAACTCGTGAATGTGCAGTCGGCCTATGGCGACTGCAAGGTGCTGTTTGGCATGAGCCTCTCCATCAATGCCGGTGAGGTGGTGACGCTGGTCGGCCGCAACGGCATGGGTAAAACAACCACGGTGCGCTCCATCATGGGGCTGACGCCAGCGCAATCCGGCGAGATCACTTTTGCAGGCAAACCGATTCGTGGCATGCGGCCAGAGAAAGTGGCTGCAGCCGGTATCTCGCTGGTGCCGGAAGGGCGTCGCATCTTCCCCAACCTCTCAGTCACGGAAAACCTGCAGGCCTTTGCACGTCCCGGCGCCTGGACGCTCGAGAAAGTGTTTGAGCAGTTCCCGTCACTTGCACGCCGCAAGGCCAACCTGGGCAACCAGCTATCGGGTGGCGAACAGCAGATGCTGGCCATCGGGCGCGCGCTGCTGCGCAATGGCCAGTTGCTGATCATTGACGAAGCCACCGAAGGCCTCGCCCCCTTGATACGGCAGGAGATATGGGCCTGCCTGAAACTCTTGAAAGCCCAGGGCATGGCCATCCTGCTGATAGACAAATACCTTGACCCACTGCTGCAGATCGGCGATCGCCACAATGTGATCGACCGCGGCACGGTGGTCTGGACCGGTGACTCCAATGCCCTGAGAAGCGCTTCTGACATCTGGGAAAAATACGTCGGCGTTTGAGCATCTCAGACAACAAGACATCCTTCAGGCACCGCATTGCCCTCGTGGTTAACCCTCAAAAATCCGATGTCTTTCCGGTATCGCAGCGGCAATCCCGCCATCTTTTGCAAAGCACCCATGTCCTTTAAATTGTGGCCATAGAAAGAGGAGACAAATTCATGATCAACCGCAGGCACCTCATTGCCGCATCTGCCGGTGCGGCCCTTCCCGCATTGGGCTTGCCGGGCACGGCCTTCTCACAACAGGAAAAGCTCACACGACTGATCGTCGGCTTCCCGCCTGGTGGCGGTACCGATGTCGCTGCGCGAAGTCTTGCAGACAAACTCCGCGGCAGCTATCCCGGCGGAATCATCGTCGAGAACCGGCCGGGCGCCGCTGCCCGGCTTGCCGTCGAGTACGTCAAGGGCAGTCCGCCTGACGGCACAACCATGCTGTTCACGCCAGACTTTGCGATGACGATTTACCCGCACAGCTTTCGCAAACTCAACTATGACCCGGTCAAGGACTTTATTCCCGTCGCCGTCTGTGCAAAGACCTCGCTGGCCTTCATCGTCGGCCCGACAGTCCCCGAATCGGTCAAAACACCAGCCGACTTTGTGACCTGGTGCAAGGCCAATCCAAAACAGGCCGCCTACGCATCAACTTCGGCGGGTGCAACGCCACACTTCGCCGGCCTCATGTTTTCCAAAGCTGCGGGCATTCCCATCCTGCATGTGCCCTACAAAGGCGGCGCGCCCGCGCTGCAGGATTTGATGGGCGGCCAGATCGCATCCAGCTTCAACCCCGTGGGTGAAGTGTTGCCGCAACTCAAGTCCGGAAGGCTGCGCGTGCTGGCCACGACCGGCGCACAACGCAACAAATTCATGCCTGATGTGCCGACCATGGTGGAGTCCGGTTTCAAGGATGTTGTGGCCGAAGTCTGGCTGGGCGTGCTGATGCCGGCCAATACGCCGCCAGCCGTCGTCGTGAAAGCCGCGGCCGCCATCAACGACGCCCTGAAAACACAGGAACTCAAAGACACCTATGCCAAATTCGGCATGGAAGCCATGCAGGGAACACCCCAGGCATTCGCCGAACTCATCAAGTCAGACCTTGCAGCCTGGGGCCCGGTCATCAAGGCTTCCGGTTTTACCGCAGAAGAGTGACCTGAAGCGTCGCCCCGTAAAACTCAAACATCTCGCGGAATAAACATGAAACTGGTCACCATCAACAACACGACTTCGGGTATGCCCGGCGCCGTACTGAAGTCAGGCGAAGTCCTGCACCTCGCCAAAGCGGCAAAAGCCGGAACCCTCGAGACCTGGATTCCAGCCAGCGTACGCGGCATTCTGGAGTCAGGCCCCGAGGGCATGGCGGTCGTCCAGCAACTGGTCACGCGTATTGAGTCTGCACCGGCAGGCGAACTCGTCCAGCTGCGTGAAACCGGCGCGCTGACGGGCGCAGATACACGGCTGCTGACACCGGTGCCCAACCCGCGCCTCATCGTCGCGGCCGGCCTGGCCTTCAAGTCGCATCTGGCTGAAATGGCCGGCACCCCGACACCCGCCAAACCGACCGGCTTTTTGAAAAGCGTGAACTCCATCGTGGGCTCCGGTGTTTCCATCACAGTCCCGCCCGATGCATCGGGCCATGTGGACTATGAAGGCGAACTCGCGGTGGTCTTCGGCAAGACCTGCCATCGCGTGTGTGCAGCAGACGCGATGAGCCACGTGGCTGGTTACATGGCCGCCAACGACGTCTCGGCACGCGACTGGGTGAAAGACGTCTGGGAGGCCAAGGAAGCATGGCCGGCACGCCTGACCTGGGAAACCAACATCATGGGCAAGCAGTTCGACACCTTCACGCCCATGGGCCCGGTGCTTGCGACGGCAGATGACATTGGCGATGTAACTGCGCTCGAGATCGTGACCCGCCTCAATGGCAAGGAGATGCAGAAGGCGCCCGTCAGCGACCTGATCTTCACGCTGGCCGAGACCATTGCCTACTTCTCCAGGTGGTACACCTTCCAGCCGGGTGACATCCTGCTGACCGGCACGCCCGCCGGCGTGGGTGTGGGCCGCAAACCGCCAGTCTTCATGAAGGCCGGCGACGTGATCGAGATTGAAGTCAGCGGAATTGGTACGCTGAAAAACGTGCTCAAAGCCGCAGCCTGATCACCACTCAAAGGCAGGCACATCGCCTGCCTCGTGAACCGGCATCAGCTCTTGTGGGCCTGCATGCTGAGAAAAGCGCCGCCACTGCCCGTGCGGCCCACACCCACAAGATCCACGATGCACTCATAAATCGAAGGATGCCCCTTCACACCGGGGATCAGGTATTCGGTCGGCGAATAGGCATCGTGCGAGTTCTTCCAGTGTTCGGCGCTGTCCCAGCTGGCGATGTTGATGAAGGTAAAGGTTCCGTTGCCGGCGCCGGTATTCTTGTGCAGATGGGTTTCAATGAAGCCGGTATTGGGTGTTGACTGAAAGAAGTTCGCCGTCCTCTTCCAGTTGCTGAGGAACTCTTCTTCCTTGTCTGCCGGAACGATGAACACATTGATCAGGGTGGCGGGCATTCTGACTCCTGGATTTATAAGCATGTGGGCCGGGATTCGGCAACAAATTCTATGGGGCCACCTGCTTCTGAGCCAGTCACAAATCCAAATAGTCCAGATGTGTCCCGGTGATGCGCCCACCTCTGGAGCGGCTCGACATTTACGGCACGCATGAGGTCAATCACGTTTAGTTGTTGGACGTCTTTGGGCCGTACTTTTAATATATTTGCATGTCTTCTCCCGCGTCCTCCGTACCCGCCACTTACACCATCACGCTGAGCCCCAGCGGCAAAACCTTCACCTGCGCCAGCAACGTGGATGTCCTCAAGGCCGGGCTGGCAAACGGCATTTCCCTGCGCTACAGCTGCCGCTCGGGTGTTTGCCGCACCTGTCGTGGCCGCGTGGTCCAGGGTCGGGCAGACATCGGCAATGTCAACGCCAATTACCTGTCGGATGCAGACAAGGCGCTGGGCTATGCGCACCTGTGCTGTGCCACACCGCGCAGCGACTGTGTGATTGAGGCTGACGAAATTGCACTCGGCCAGGCACCTGCAACGAAGTTCCCGGCGCGCGTGATGAAGCTCGAAAAACTTGCCCCCGATGTGATGCAGGTCACCCTCGGCCTGCCGCCCAACGAGCCCCTCAAATACCTGGCTGGCCAGTACATTGACCTGCCGTTGGCAGACGGCGGCCGCCGCTCATACTCCATCGCCTCTGCGCCAACAACCGGAGGCCTGCGCCAGATCGAACTGCATGTGCGCCACATGCCGGGCGGTGTTTTCACGGACAGGGTGTTCAGCACTATGAAGCTGCGTGACCTGTTGCGGGTTGAAGCCCCACATGGCTTTTTTTATCTCGATGAAACGAGCGACAAGCCCATGGTGATGCTGGCTTCGGGCACCGGTTTTGCGCCCATCAAGTCCATCATCGAGTACAGCCTCCAAAAGGGCATGACGCGCCCCATTCATCTGTACTGGGGTGGCCGCAAGCGCGAAGACATCTATATGCATGAGCTCGCCACCCAATGGGCAAGGGATCATGCGCACATCCACTACACGCCGGTGCTGAGCAACGCCACAGAAGCCTGCGCCTGGCAGGGTCGGCAGGGCTTTGTGCACGAGGCTGTGATGAAGGACATCGCCAATCTTGCCAGGCACCAGGTGTATGCCTGTGGTGCGCCCCTGATGGTGGATGCCGCACGCCGCGACTTCGTCAACCTCTGCGGCCTGCCAGACGACCAGTTCTTTGCCGATTCATTTGTGAGCGAAGCCGACAAGGCGCGCGCCAATTCAGCGGCGTCCAGCAACAGCACAAACCACTTGGAGACCTGCAATGTCTGACAGCCCACTTCCCGAAAATTGTCGCGTGGACCCTGAGCCGCGCGAGTCCATCCTCAAGCCCTACGTGCTGGGCCATGGCACGCTGGAGTGTTTCAGCCTGGCCGAGTCACGCAGGTTTTATGAAGAGTTCCTCGGGCTTGAATGTGTGCGCCACGCCAAACCGGCCATGGCCGTGCGACTGGGCATGCGCTTTCACATCGTGTGCGTGGAAGTCGGCGACCAGATCCACCCCTGCAATGTGCTCAACCACTGGGGCCTGGATGTGCAGTCCAAGGAAGAAGTCGATCAGGCCCATGCACGCTGCCTGCAGTACAAGGACAAATACAAGATTCGCCAGGTGCTGGATGTGCAGGACATGCACGGTGTGTACTCGTTCTACTTTGAAGACCTGGACCACAACTGGTGGGAGATCCAGTACTACGAGGGCGGCTTTACACACGACGATTATTTTGACTTTGGTGACCGATTTGACATGGAAGAAGCGGCCACGGCCTGATTCAGTCAACCCCAAGAAAAAAGCCCGCAGATGCGGGCTTTTTTTCATGTTCGGGCGTAATCGCTCAAAACGGAATGTCGTCGTCCATGTCGTCAAAGCCGCTGGCAGACTTGGCTGGGGAAGACGCCGGTGCCTGGCGCGGCGCTGCGGCCGGTGCCCGTGCTGCGGGTGCGCTGCGCTGCTGGGGGGCGTCATAGCCGCCGTCATCTCCACCACCGCCACCGCCGCCCATGCCCTGGCGGCTGCCCAGCATCTGCATGCTGTCTGCGCGAATCTCGGTGCTGTATTTTTCGATGCCGTCCTTGTCGGTCCACTTGCGCGTGCGCAGGCTGCCTTCGACGTACACCTGTGAGCCCTTGCGCAGGTACTGGCCTGCGATTTCAGCCAGGCGGCCGAAGAAACTCACGCGATGCCATTCGGTGATTTCCTTCATCTCGCCGCTGGTCTTGTCCTTGTAGCGGTCTGTCGTGGCGATGGTGACATTGGCCACCTGGTCGCCATTGGGGAAAGAGCGGGTTTCCGGGTCACGGCCCAGGTTGCCGACGATGATGACTTTATTGACTGATGCCATGGCTTGCAGCCTCCTGCTCTTGGAATAACACTGAAAAAAATGGGGACGGTGGCTCGGCCACCTGAAAAATACGATTGTGCCGCATTCCCGCACGACTCCGGCAGCGTGCGTGTCACAATTAACCGAGCATGAATCACGAACCGGACTTCCTGCAAAACCTGCGCACCGAACTGTCCAATGGACGTCTGTGGTTTGACCGCGCCGTGGTACTGGTCTACGCCATCGCAGCCGGCCTGCTGGTCGTCGTGTTCACCCTGCTGAGCGACTGGACATTCGCCCTGTTTGAGCAGCTTTACGGGGCAAACCGCTGGCTGGTGCTGGTCTGGACACCTGCGTTGACTGCGGCCATCGTGTGGGCTACGCGGCGGCATTTTGCAGGTGCGGCCGGCTCGGGCATCCCCCACGTGATGGCAGCGCTGGATCGAGCCACGCCCCCCGAGATGCGTGGCCGGTTTGTCTCGCTGCGCCTGACGTTCGCCAAAATCGGGCTGGCTTCCGCCGGACTGATGGGCGGACTGTCCATCGGACGCGAAGGGCCGTCCGTGCAGGTTGCTGCCGGTGTCATGCAACATGCACGCCGATGGCTGCGACCCGAATCGGGCATGAGCACCCACGCGCTGCTGGTAGCCGGCGGCGCCGCCGGTATCGCCGCTGCCTTCAATGCGCCTCTGGCGGGCGTCGTGTTTGCGATTGAAGAACTCTCACGCAAGCTGGAATCACGCAACAGCGGCCTGATCATCACGGCCATCGTGCTGGCTGGCCTGATGGGTGTTTCGGTGTTTGGCAATGTCACCTATTTCGGCGTGATCAAGGTTCCGCCACTGGGCTGGAGCGCGGTGCTGCCCGGACTTCTGGTGACGCTGCTTTGCGGCATGCTGGGTGGGCTCTTTTCAAGGCTGCTGGCGGCCTCGCTCACCGGCTCGCCCGACCGTTTCAGCGAGTGGCGCAAAACGTATCCCGTCCGGTTTGCAGCAGCAGGCGGGCTGGTGATTGCCGTGATCGGCCTGGTCAGCCAGGGCTCCACCTTTGGCGCTGGCTCCCATGCCGTCAAGCAGATGCTGGCCGGTGAATCTGACGTGCCATCGCTTTACGTGTTGCTGAAGTTTGTGGCGACCTGGCTGGCAGCGTGGTGCGGCGTGCCAGGTGGCATTTTTGCACCGTCCCTCTCGATCGGAGCCGGCGTGGGCCACAACGTGGCGGTCCTGATCAGTCCCGAAATCGGCGCCGCGCTGATCGCCATGGGCATGGCAGCCTTTCTGGCCGCGGTAACGCAGGCCCCACTGACCGCCTTCATCATTGTGATGGAGATGATCGACGGACGCGCCATGGTGCTCAGCCTGATGATGGCCGCCATGCTGGCCAGCCTGGTCTCGCGCATGCTGAGCCGGCCGCTCTACGAAAGACTGTCGGAACACATGATTGCAACCTTGCCCTCACAGAATGCGACAGAAGCCGTAAAGCCCGCTTCAGCACCGCAGACGGCACAAGCGAGCGAAGAAAACAAGCCAGCTGCCTCTTGAGCCGCCTGCGGATCAGTGTGCTGCAGCGCGCCCGGCAACCACCGGCATCAAACGCCAGGCCACCAGCAGCCAGACAAATGAGAGCAGCGTGGTGGAGATGAACAGGCTCTGCACCCCCCCCCACTTGAGCATCGCTCCGCCCAGCGCTCCCCCTGCAAACAGGCCCAGCGATTGGGATGTGTTGTAAAACCCGAGCGCCGCACCGCGCAGGGATGCAGGGGCAAGTCGCGACACCAGGCTGGGCTGGCTGGCCTCCAGCACATTGAAGCTGCAGAAAAACAGCAGCAATAAAAAACCGAGCAACATCACCGAGGGCGACATGCCCAAAAAGTCCTTTGCCAGCGCCAAAAAACCCAGCTGCACCACTCCCAGCAAGGCAATCGCAGCCAGCAAAACGCCGCGCAGATGCCCACGGCGCTCCAGCGGAAACAGCGTACCGCCCATCACCACAAAGGAAGCCAGCACGGCAGGCAGGTAAACCTGCCAGTGCAGGGACTTGAGGAGGCCAGCCTGCACCAGCAAAGCCGGCACGGCCACCCACATTGAGAGCTGAACGGCGTGCAGCACAAACACACCGAAGTTCAGCCCCAACAAATCAGCATGACTGACCACGTCGCGGAGACGACCGCGCTTCATGTCTGCATGCTTTTCAGGCTCTGCGGGCACCATCCAGATCACCATGCCGATGCCGGCCAGTGCGAGGACGCCAGTCAGTGCAAACAGTCCGGCAAGGCCGATATGGGCATTGAGAGCCGGTGCCACCACCAGTGACAACGCAAACATCAGGCCGATACTTCCACCCACCAGCGCCATCGCCTTGGTGCGTACTTCATCGCGGGTCAGGTCGGCAAGCAGTGCAGTAACCGCAGCAGATACCGCGCCCGCCCCCTGAAGTGCGCGGCCAGCCAGCAGCATGTTGAGATCCGTGGCAGCAGCTGCGAGGAAACTCCCCGCCGCAAACACCAGCATGCCAGATACGATGACGCGCTTGCGGCCAAGCCTGTCGGATGCCAGCCCAAAAGGCATTTGCAGCAGGGCCTGCGTCAGGCCATAAATGCCCATGGCCAGGCCGACACGGGCCGGATCGTCCCCGCCGGGGTAGCGCGCGGCCTCCAGCGCAAACACGGGCAGCACCAGAAACAGCCCCAGCATGCGCAGGGCAAAAATGGACGCGAGCGAGGCGCTGGCGCGCCGCTCTGTGGCGGTCATGGGGTGCGAATGGTGAGGGGCGGAAGGCGCGGTCAAGGCAATTACCGGAAAAAAGTCAAAAGGCGCCGCCCGGAAGGGGCGTAACCCGATATTGTGCTTGAAAGCGCCTGTCGGTCTATGATGGAGAGTTTTGCGGCGCCTGCATTCAATTGAACTCTCCTGACGACAGCAAATACCTCGCGAAAGGACCCGGCGACGGGCCGCCCCAAGCCGGGTCAGCCCCCTCGGGGGGCAGCGACTTACACGCAGTGAAGAGCGTGGGGGCTCACCCGCTCGCAGCGCAACGGATCAGCATTCGTGGCGCTCGCACGCACAACCTCAAAAATATCGATCTCGATATTCCGCGCAACCAGCTGGTGGTCATCACCGGGTTGAGCGGTTCGGGCAAGTCGTCGCTGGCGTTTGACACGCTGTATGCCGAAGGCCAGCGCCGTTATGTTGAAAGCCTGAGCACCTACGCGCGCCAGTTTTTGCAGCTGATGGACAAGCCCGATGTGGACATGATCGAAGGCCTGTCGCCCGCGATCTCCATCGAGCAGAAGGCCACCAGCCACAACCCGCGCTCCACCGTCGGCACGGTGACCGAAATTCACGATTACCTGCGCCTGCTGTTTGCCCGCGCAGGCACGCCCTACTGCCCCCTGCACGACCTGCCGCTGCAGTCGCAAAGCGTCAGCGAGATGGTCGACCACGTGCTGGCCTTGCCTGAGGACACCAAGCTGATGATCCTGGCTCCCGTGGCGCGTGACCGCAAGGGCGAATTCATCGATGTGTTTGCCGAGATGCAGGCCCAGGGTTATGTGCGCTTTCGCGTCGATGGCGTCTCATACGAGTTCGACGACCTGCCCAAACTCAAGAAGACCGAAAAACACAACATTGATGTGGTGATCGACCGCATCAAGGTGCGGCCCGACATGCAACAGCGCCTGGCCGAAAGTTTTGAAGCGGCGCTGCGCCTGGCCGACAGCAAGGCGATTGCGCTGGAGATGGATACCGACAAAGAGCATCTCTTCAGCGCCAAGTTCTCGTGCCCGGTCTGCAGTTATTCATTGAGCGAAATGGAGCCGCGGCTCTTTTCGTTCAACTCGCCCGTGGGTGCCTGCCCGACCTGCGACGGCCTGGGCCACATGGAGTTTTTTGACCCGGCACGGGTGGTGGCCTTCCCGTCATTGAGCCTGGCCAGCGGCGCCGTCAAGGGCTGGGACAGGCGCAACGGCTATTACTTCTCGATGCTCGAGAGCCTGGCCAAGCATTACAAGTTCGACATCGACACCGCCTTTGAAAACCTGCCTGACGAAGTTCAGCAGGTCGTGCTGCACGGCTCGGGCGAAGAAGAGATCAAGTTCAGCTACGTCCTCGACTCGGGTGCCAACGCGGGCCGCAAGCACGCCAAAAAGCACGCGTTTGAAGGCGTGATCACCAACTTCGAACGTCGCTACCGCGAGACAGATTCCGCCGCCGTGCGCGAGGAGCTGGCCCGCTACCGCAGTATTCAGTCCTGCCCCGACTGCCACGGCACGCGCCTGCGTGAAGAAGCGCGCCATGTCTATCTGGTCAGCGCACCAGACGCGCGGGGCGCGGTGCACCGCAAGGCGATTTTCGAGATCAGCCACAGCACGCTGCGTGAGAGCTTTGAGTATTTCGACCAGCTCAAAATGCAGGGCGCCAAGGCCGAGATCGCCGGCAAGGTGGTGCGCGAGATCGGTCTGCGCCTGAAGTTTCTCAACGATGTGGGCCTGAATTATTTGAGCCTGGACCGCAGCGCCGAGACGCTCTCGGGCGGAGAATCACAGCGCATACGCCTGGCCTCGCAGATCGGCTCGGGCCTGACCGGCGTGATGTATGTGCTCGACGAACCCAGCATCGGCCTGCACCAGCGCGACAACGACCGCCTGATCGGCACACTCAAACACCTGCGCGACATCGGCAACAGCGTGCTGGTCGTTGAACATGACGAAGACATGATCCGCGCTGCCGACCACGTCATCGACATGGGGCCGGGCGCCGGCATTCATGGTGGCCGCGTGATGGCGCAGGGCACGTTTGAAGAAGTCAAAAACAACCCCGACTCGCTCACCGGCAAATACCTGGCGCAGACGCTGAAGATTGCGGTGCCCACACGCCGCACGCCGTGGATCCCGGTGGTAAAGACCGAAGCACCCGTTGAAAAGAAGAAATCGCGCTTTCCGCCCAGCCCGGCAGCCGAGCGCCGGGCCGCGCGCGAGGCCGTGCACCTGGCCACGCTGGGCGACATGCAGGCGCTGCGTGTCATCAACGCCACCGGACACAACCTCAAGAATGTCAGTGCCGAATTCCCGGTCGGCCTGCTGACCTGCGTGACGGGTGTGTCCGGCTCAGGCAAATCCACACTGGTCAACGACACGCTTTACGCCGCCGTGGCCCGCACGCTGTACCGCGCGCATGAAGAACCCGCGCCGCATGAAAGCATTGAAGGCATAGAACACTTCGACAAGGTCATCAATGTGGACCAGTCGCCGATTGGCCGCACGCCTCGCAGCAACCCGGCCACCTACACCGGCCTCTTCACGCCGATACGCGAACTGCTGGCCGAAATGAACACGGCGCGTGAGCGGGGCTACGGTGCAGGCCGCTTCAGCTTTAACGTCGCTGGTGGCCGCTGCGAGGCCTGTCAGGGCGACGGCGTGGTCAAGGTCGAGATGCACTTTCTGCCCGACGTGTATGTGCCCTGCGATGTCTGCAAGGGCATGCGCTACAACCGCGAAACACTTGAGGTGCAGTACAAGGGCAAAAACATTGCGCAGATCCTCGACCTCACGGTTGAAGCGGCGGCAGAGTTTTTCAAGGCCGTGCCCACCATCGCGCGCAAGCTGCACACGCTGCTCGATGTGGGCCTGAGCTACATCAAGCTTGGCCAGGCGGCGACAACGCTGTCTGGTGGCGAGGCGCAGCGCGTCAAGCTGGCGCTTGAGCTGAGCAAGCGCGACACCGGCCGCACGCTCTACATCCTCGACGAGCCGACCACCGGCCTGCACTTTGCCGATATTGATTTGCTGCTCAAGGTGCTGCACCAGCTGCGCGACGCCGGCAACACGATTGTGGTGATCGAGCACAACCTCGACGTCATCAAGACAGCCGACTGGCTCATCGACATGGGCCCCGAAGGCGGTGCTGGCGGCGGCACGGTCGTGGGCGTGGGTACACCTGAAGACATCGCGGCCAACCCCGAGAGCCACACCGGCCGTTACCTGCAGCGCCTGCTGGACTGAGCATGGCCGCGCCACACAGTCCGGACCTGTTCACACGCCGCAGCGTGGTCTTCATGCTGGCCACGCTGTGCTGCCTGCTCTGGGGCAGCGCCTATCCGGCCATCAAGAACGGCTATGAGTTGTTCCAGATCGCCACTGGCGACATCCCGTCCAAGCTGGTGTTTGCCGGTTACCGCTTTGTTTTTGCAGGGCTGGTATTGCTGGTCATTGCCGCCATCGGCAAAAAGCCGCTCTTCAGCTTTGACAGCCGCACCTGGGGCCAGATCACCATTCTGGGTTTTGTGCAGACCACGCTGCAGTACGTGTTTTTCTACATCGGCCTGGCGCACGCCACCGGCGTGAAGAGTTCGATCATGAACGCGACCGGCACTTTTTTCAGCGTGCTGCTTGCCCACTTCATCTACAAGAACGACCGCCTCAGCTTCAACAAGATCCTGGGTTGCCTGGTCGGTTTTGCCGGCGTGATGGTTGTCAACTTCAGCGCCGGATTGCTGAGTTTTGACTTCACGCTGCTCGGTGAAGGTTTTGTGGTGATCGCCGCCTTTGTGCTGTCGGCCGGCAGCATTTACGGCAAAAAGATTTCGCAAAAGGTCGATTCGGTCGTACTCACCGGATGGCAGCTCGCGATTGGCGGCGCAGTGTTGACGCTGGCCGGGCTGGCACTCGGCGGTGCCGTGACCCACTTCACCGTCAAATCGACAGCCCTCATGCTCTACCTCATCGCGCTGTCATCAGCCGCCTTCGCACTCTGGACGATTCTGCTCAAGCACAACCGCGTCAGCACCGTTACGGTCTTCAACTTCATGATCCCGGTCTTCGGCACCCTGCTGTCAGCGCTGTTTCTGGGCGAAAGCTTCCTCGAATGGAAAAACGCCGCCGCGCTGGTGCTGGTCTGCCTGGGGATCTGGCTGGTGACGAAGGAAGAGAAGACGGCCGCTTGAGCGCCTTGGCACTATCTTTTTCATAGCTACTCACGCTCGTATCCATTGATCTGGGGGCCGATTTGATGCCTGAAAATGGCCCTTTTTGGCCGATTTTTGAGCTTCCGGCGGCCAAAATCTAAGCAAAACACTCAAAAGTTAATATAGAAGTTAACTTTTGGACTTTTCTTAACGTACACGTTAAAAAAACATGCTGTAGCGGCTGTTTCTGCCCCGCCCTGCAGAACCCGCCAACCCCGCACCACGCCCGGCGAGATAATCCGGGTTCGGACCTCCCTCCCGCGCCCTCTCCCACGCATCAAAGGCTTCCATGTCATCCATCACCCTCCGCTTCCTAGCCGAACCCAGCACTGTCAACTTTGGCGGCAAGGTGCATGGCGGCACGGTCATGAAGTGGATTGACGAGGCGGGTTATGCCTGTGCGACGCGATGGGCCAAGCGGTATTGCGTGACGGTGTCTGTGGGCAGCATTCGTTTTGGGCGGCCGATCAGGATTGGTGACCTGGTGGAAGTCGAGGCGCGGCTGGCCTATACGGGCCGCACCAGCATGAACATTTCTGTCGAGGTGCGGGCAGGTGACATGAAGACGGGCGAGATGCAGATGATCACCGAATGCCTGGTGGTGTTTGTGGCGGTTGATGAAGAGGGCAAGAGCCTGCCGGTGGAGGCATGGCAGCCCGAGACGCCGGGCGAGCTGGCACTGGCCGAGCGGGTGAAGGCGCACC
>JAZKCB010000076.1:0-4689 GCA_040388335.1 Pseudomonadota bacterium
TCAAGCCCCTGAACGACGACAAGACCGGAGAGACCGTGGCCCATCTGGTGCGTGTACCCATGAAGCTCGGTGTCAGCGCGATCCACGAACAAGAGTGGATGAGCCTGCTGGCGCGCCTGCAGGGCGCCAATGCGGGGTATTTCACGACCGACAGCTGTATTTACGACCAGAAGGCTTTCGTCAGTGCCGACCGCTCTGTTCCAGCGGTCGATGTGCGTTGTGAATTGTCGTGGCTGTATGTAGTGGCCGAAGGCGCAGCGCCCAAAGCGCCATGAAGGTGGCGCCCGTGATGAAATTCTTCCTATTGGCTGTCAAGGCTTTCGCGCTCAGAGGCCGGGTTGCCGCGTTCGTCCTGACAGCGTTGACTGCTGGTGCAGCCGTGGCGCAGACGGCAGGACCGACATTGACCGTTCCTGGCGTTGCCCCGTTGTCCGGTGAGCTCGGGGCGCTGATTCTTTCGCCTGCGCAGCGCCGAAATCTTGAATCGGCACGTAATGCTGCGGGCAATGCAGACGGTGGTGTGCAGGTACTTCCAAAGGATTCATCAGGTGACACTGCCACGGGCTTGCCGGACGCCCTGGTCGTCGGCGGCGTGGTCGTCCGTTCGGGCAACCGCAGCACGGTGTGGGTCAATGACCAGCCGCTTTATGGACGGGCCGCAGCCAATCCCTTGCGCACGCTGGCAGGGCAGGCGGGTGTGTTGCAGCCTGGGGGTCAGGACATGCAACTCAAAGCCAGGCCGGGGCAGGTGATTGATGTGCCTTCCGGGCAGGCGGTCGATTTGTTGCCGCCGGGGGCTATCCGGATCATTCCGCCCAAGGCAGGCACAGGTGGAAGTATCCCAAAGGAGTAAAAATATGAATCAATATTCCGGAGATACGGTGCGTTTTCTGCCTGTGAGCAGAATCCGACAGCGTGGCTTCAGTCTGATAGAAATTGCACTGGTGCTGGTGATTGTTGGCCTGGCCCTCGGCGGCATTGTTGCGGCCATCGGTCCACAGCTCGACAATAAAAACGTCAGGGATACCCAGGAGCGCATCAAGCAAGCTTCGGAGGCCATCATGGCGTTTGCTATTGCCAACCGTCGGCTGCCGTGTCCTGCGAGTGCGACCAGCAACGGCGACGAGGTGGTCGTCGGCCTTGTGGGGCAGTGCGCCAATTTCAATGACGGTTTTGTGCCCGCGCGTACCTTGGGTTTGGGCGAGCGTGGTGCAAACGGCACCATGCTGGATGCTTGGGGTTTTGGCGTTCGTTATTCCGTCACTCAAGTGACGTACACGGGTGCTGGCAATGCGCCCGTCAGCATCAATTGCGGTGCGACATGCTATCCGTTCACGCAGCTGGACGGTATCAAAAATGCCTATTACCTTAATGGCGCTGCGACTCCGCCGCAGCCTGCGGTTGCGCAGCTGCAGCAGGTGTGTGCATCGTCGACGGGCATTACCGCGACCACTTGCGGCGCTGCGTCTGCAAACCTCGTCGTGCAACCAGCCTTCCTGGTCTGGTCCACCGCCCGCAACGGCGCAGAACTGCCCGGTGGCGGTGGTGCCGACGAGGCGGCCAATCTGGACGGCAACGTTGTTTATGTGACGCATCCGCGCACAGAACCCACTGCGACAAATGGCGCGTTTGATGACATTCTGCTGTGGCAGACAGTCGCTACAGTGTTTTTCAATTTCACCAACATGGGGGTTCTCAAATAGGCCATGTCCGACAAGCGAACCGTCCTCGTCGTTGAAGACGATGCCTCCTTGCGCGACTGGTGGTGCGGTTCGCTGGAGGACATGGGCTACCACGTGCTGTCCGCTGACTCTGCGTCGCAGGCGCTGGGCTTGGCGCGGCAGAGTCCGATCCCTGTTGAGCTCGCCTTGCTAGATCTGGGGCTTCCCCCGCATCCAAACGAACCGACCGCAGGCCTGGAACTGTTGCGTTTGCTGATGCTGGAGCAACCCTCGCTGAAAGTGGTGGTCCTCACCGGTCAGGACGAACCCTCGGTGGCCTTGAAGGCCATCGGTCTTGGCGCCTTTGACTTCCTGAACAAACCTGCCAGCAGCCAGCGACTGCGCGAGGCCCTGGCCCGTGCCGTGCTGTTTTTGCAGGCCGAGAAGCAGCTGAGCACCGACGGACAGGCCCGCATGACGCTGACCGCTCCGATTGGGGAAGGCGTCAGGGAATTCGGCGAGGCGGCTCAGGAAAAACTGGTGCGGTCGGTGCTGGCCGACAGCCAGTTCAATGTGGCCCAAGCGGCCCGCAAGCTGGGGCTGACCCGTGAGCACTTGTACTACTTCATGAAGAAGTTTGGCATTGAAAGAGCATCATCATGACCGACCTCTACGATGCCGCGGTGGCTTTGGTAGTGGCGGGCCTGAGCATCGGTTTCACGATGCTGTGGCTGCGCCACCTGAGCCGCCTGCATCGCCAGCGCATGGACCAGTTGCTGGCCTTGCGCGAGGCCTTGCATGATGACTTGCTGGGCACGCTGGTCCTGCATCAGCGTACGCTTGCCAAACTGGGTTTGATCAGCATGGATTGGCGGGGGAACTGGTATGGCTCGCCGGTCTTCACCCGGATGGGGCCGCCCATTCCGGCCATCGTGCATGGGGCGGCGGCGACCGATGCGCGGGGCCAGCGGCGGTTTGATGATCGCGTCCTTTGTCAGAGCTTCCAGTTTGACGATATTTCACTGGACTTTCGCATCGGGCTCAAAGGCTTGCGCGGTGAGCGCCACCTGTTTGCAGTGCAGGCCGCCGAGGTGCTGTTTGCCATGCTTCAAGGTGCCCTGGCGGCCCGTCAGCTTGCACTGGTGGCAGCGGTCAGCCAGCGTGCGCGGGTAGGCGTTTTTTTGCAGCACGACATGCGCAACCTGGCGCAATGGGTGCAACTGGTGGCAGAAGACTTTGCGGCAGCACATGACGACCAGACGCTGATGGTCCGCGCGCGGCGTTTGCGCAGCAATGCCGCCCTGGCGGCCAACAAGGCAGAGCGCATGGCGAAGGCCTTGCTCAATCCCACCTGGCAGCCATCACTTTCGGCGCCGCTGACGTCGCACGAAGATCCCGAGTCGGCGCTCATGCTCGATCTGGATGAACACATCCGCCAAGCCGGAGAATTGCACCAGGTCGAGATCGAGCTCGAAGGCGGTGCCTGGTTGCAGTGGGACGAGCAGGCCCTTGCGACAGTGCTCGACAACGTGCTGGGCAACGTATCCACCTTGTCGCGTGAGCGCATGCTGCCAGCGCGCTGCGGGGTACGGGTGATCGAAGAAGGGCAGGACATCGTTGTCCATTTCGAAACACCGCAGCTGCCGCTGGAGATTCCATTGGACAAGCTTTTTGAGCCTTGGGCGACGTCCGGGACCGTTAACAAGGGTTTGGGCATGTACCAGGCGCGCAAGCAGGCCCTTCAGGCGGGCGGCAACCTCTGCGCAGAGCCCTTGGGTCAGGGTGTACGGATCACGCTGCGGATGCCTTGTAAAAATTCCTGACTCCCCCAGCTTTAAAACAAAAGATACATTTAATTACCGATGCATTCCGCGTCGTGAAATTATTTTGGAGTCATCAATGAAAACATTGAAAAAGCAGGGCGGTTTCACACTGGTGGAAATCGCGATCGTGCTGGTGATCGTTGGCCTGTTGCTGGCCGGCGTTCTCAAGGGCCAGGAGTTGATCGAAAACACGCGCATCAAAAACATGGCCAAGGACATGGAAAGCATGACTGCCGTTGTCCGGAGTTACCAGGATCGCTATCGGGGCTTGCCCGGTGATGACCTGACCGCAACGACTCACACGGAGCGCGGTTGGGGTGCTGTGGCGTTTACTGCATCTGTTAACAACGGCCTGATTGGTGTTGCCAGCGCCAGTCCTTTCGCCGCAGCGGTTACTTCTGAAAATACGCAGGGCATTCGAGCATTGCGTTATGCCGGTTTTATTGAGGGAGATCCATTGCTGACCACGCTGCCCCAAAATGCTGCGGGTGGTTTCATTGGGCTGACCAACACTGTGTGGGGATTTGGTGCTGTGAATGTGGTGTGCCTGAACAATTTGACAGGCAAGCAGGCGGGTGCTCTCGATCGCCTTCTGGATGACGGCATCAGCAATACCGGTACTGTTCGTGCTACCACCGCTGCTCTTGCAGCAGCCGCGCCGGCCGCAGTCAACTATGTCGAGGCGACGACGGGCTTCACGGTCTGCAGAGCACTGTAAGGATCGCCCAAGCAGAAAAGCCGGGCAGCTGCCCGGCTTTTTGGTTTTCGGCTGGATGTTGAGGGGCGCGGGATGCATTCGCGCAGTACATGCCAACATGTCGGGATACCGACCTGGCCTGGCGCAGGAGAGAAACCATTTTGACCTGCAGCCTTTGTAGTACGTACGCGAGAAGCTCCTATAAATATAGCGCCCGGCAGGCGACTGAGTATTCTGGAGAGTGTTTTTCGCTTGACGGAAGGGGTGCTCAGATGCCACATGAAAAAAAAGCGCGTGCTAGACTGAAATCACGATGTTTCGCTCCAGTCGCTCGCCCCAAGCCTTGCCGAATCCGGTGAGTCGGCTGGCTGCAGGTATGACCATTTTTTCGGTCATTGCCTTTTGGTTTTTTTGTACCAGTCCGGCCCATGCTGCCCCCGACACCCAACCACACGAGCGCGTCACCCTGCAGCTCAAGTGGCTGCACCAGTTCCAGTTTGCCGGTTAT
>JAZKCB010000077.1:0-2801 GCA_040388335.1 Pseudomonadota bacterium
GTGCCGTGCCGCTGGCCTTCGCCCACGGCGCCGGCGCAGAAAGCCGCACCCAGATTGGCTGGGTCATCGTCGGCGGCATGTCGCTGGGTACCTTGCTGACGGTGTTTGTGGTGCCGACCATGTACACGCTGTTTGCGCGTGCGGCAGTACCGGGTGCCAACACGGCCGAGGTGAAGGAAGCAGCCAGCCATCACGCCCCGCCTGAGTACATCGCCAAGTAGGGTGCTGTCCCTTTCAGTTATCTAGCAGCAGGGTTGAGTTAATGCGTCATAGATCAAGCATTAAGCACTTAATGATTGATTTACGATGCATTGATGCTTTTTCGTCTCGTGAATGGCACACTGGAGTCGCAGAGCACCAAAATAGCTGTTTTCAGGCTATTTTCGGATATGTTTTGGACCTCTGGACCAATGGGGGCGGGCGGGTCCAGCTATTAAATATGTAGCGAAATCCGGGAAAACGCAGTGCTGCCACACTATTTACCCAATACAGCGCGCGCCATTCGTTAGCACTCATCCTATCGAAGCCATCGTCGCCTTGAATCCGGCGGGTAGTGGCTAGTGAGCGAAATAAAGCGTGCTAGAGGGCAAGTTGCCCTCGTGGACAGATTTTTTGTGTCAGATAAGGACGTAAAACAATGAAACTGCTGATCACACCATGGCCAGCCTCGATCTTGCTGGGCATGATGCTGGCTGGCTGCGTTGGTCAAAGCATGGCGCAGCAAATCAGTGAACGGCAAAAGACCGCGCAGGCGATGTTTGAGCAGCGCTGCAAGATGGCAGGCACAACCATCCGAGAAACGGCTGAGAACGTCGATGGCCTTTTTTTATTGAAGATAAGGCCAAGAGCAATCAATTTTGGAGATCAGTTTGAGCTGACGGATCCTTACGGAGAGGACTTGGGCGGACAGGGATATATCGGTAGCTTTTTGAAAGATGAGTACCACTCTACCCATCGTGGGGTACCTAAGCCTGGTTCTCCCCCTCGACTTGGTTATCTCTACGTAGACGTGATAGACCCACAAGATGGGACGCGATACAGGTATACCGGCGCAAAAAAAATAGTCGGTAGGAAAGATGCGTCCGCGCCGGGCGTCATCTTCGAGTTGAGACGAAACCCCAATTACGACCTGAATATTTACGCATTTATGCTTGAGAAGGCTCCCGCCGATAACCCCGCGCCGCGCTATGGCGTGACCTACGACGACATCTCCACGCGGGAAGAGCGTGAGTACTGGATAGCTGGAAGCTCACTCAAGGTCATCGATCTCAAGACCAACGAAGTCATCGCAGAGCGCATCGGCTACATGATGGATTCGGCACAAGGTAGCAGGGCCGGTGGCCGGTCGCCGTGGTTGCTAGCAGCGAATAATGCATGCCCCAAATTTGCCGACCAGCATGGTGCTTCTGCCCAGCCGTATCAAACACTTGATTTCGCCGAAAAAGTTCTAAAACCATCGAAGTAATACAAGGGAGAAGAAATGACGACTCAACAACAGTTCCAAGCCCGGCCGAACTTCTGAAATCTGCTAACTTGCAGATGGCCGTCCATCAGCCCTTCAGTGTTGCTGGCTTCAGACTGGGTATGGTCACCACCTCAGTCGCGACTCCAGCAAATGCAGATCCGCCAGCGTATTGGCGTTAAAGAAAGCCATTGCATCGTCGGAAGGTTTGTCGAAAGGCACGCTGACCGTTTTGTGCTGCGCCGTCCATGCGCCTATTTTTCGCCCACCGCTTCTGGTAAAGGCGAGCAGGCTTTCAAGCATGCGCATATGCATGAGGCAAAACACCGGTTGTGGCCTGAGGCTGACTTTGCCGTCTTCATCCATCTCCTGGGCAGATACGACGGCGATGTCTGCATCTTCCTGGGCAAGCCCTGATGCCATGCGTTCGGCCAGGTCGAGGGGCAACATTGGCGTGTCGCAAGGCATGGTCAGCAGCCAGGGCGTCTTGCAGCGCTCCAGCCCGGTGGTGAAGCCTGCCAGCCTGCCAGCGGGCCTGCGTAATCGCCGAGTGCCGTGCTGTCGGGCCACACCGGGGCGCCGAAGGCTTCATAGGCCTCCAGGTTGCGGTTGGCGCTGATCATGGTGGCACCGACCTGTGGGCTCAGGCGCAGCAGGGTGTGCAGCGCCAGCGGTACGCCGTTGAACGCTTGCAGGCCCTTGTCGATGCCGCCCATGCGTGAGCCGCGCCCGCCTGAGAGGATCAGGCCTGTGATGGCCTCTGCGGGCGGGGACGTTGCAGCCATCCACTAGCCTCCGATGTAACTCATCTCGACGCGCTTTATATGGCCTTCGGGCCGGCTTGTATCTGCGGGCAGAGCAGCCCGTTGCTCCGAATAACGGTCGCTGCGCGCCTGCCAGATATCGCCTACCGCCGCTGACAACTGGTCGTCGCCGTAGTTGCCGCGCAGCAGGGCGCGCAAGTCGTGGCCCTGGCTGGCGAACAGGCATAAAAACAGCTTGCCCTCCGTCGACAGCCTGGCGCGGTTGCAGTCGCCGCAGAACGCCTTGGTGACGCTGCTGATTACGCCTACCTCGCCGCCGCCGTCTGCATAACGCCAGCGCTCGGACGTCTCGCCGGCATAGTTGGCCGTGATGGGCAACAGGGGGAATTCGGTGTTGATGCGCTCAATGACCTGCGAAGAAGGCAACACCTCGTCCATGCGCCAGCCGTTGGTAGCGCCCACGTCCATGTATTCGATAAAACGCAGTACCGTGCCGGTGTTGCGGAAGTGGCGCGCCATTGGCAGGATTTCTGCGTCGTTGGTGCCGCGCTTGACGACCATGTTGATCTTGATGG
>JAZKCB010000078.1:0-3096 GCA_040388335.1 Pseudomonadota bacterium
ATGCCCATGCCCGGTGTTGTAGAACACGTTGCCTGATTTTCCCCGGCCCACGCGCGGCATCATGTTGGGCATCATGGGGCGCAGGCCGGCCCAGGGCACGACCTGGCGGGTGTTGATGCCAGGGAAGCACTGGTTTACCCAGGCGATCAGGGGCCGAATGCGGTCAGCGCGGATGTCCTTGTTGTAGCCGTTGAATTCAGCCGTGCCTGCGACACGGAAGCGGTCAATGCCCAGACGGCTGGTGACCAGCTTGGTCTCGTCATCCAGCAGGCTCACGGTGGGCGCTGCGGCCTGGCTTGGCGCGTCGGGCAGGTTAACGGTGATGGAGTAGCCCTTCACCGGGTAGATGTTGACCCTGTCCCCCAGCTGAGCGGCAAAGTTGCGGCTCTCGACGCCTGCGCACACAACCAGCCCATCGAAGTGATGCGTCACGTGGCCGTCGGCCTCAGCCACGGTCACTTCTGCCCTTATGCCATTGCTGTGCAGGGCCAGGACGTCTTGTCCGTAAAGGCAGTGCACGCCCAGGCGTTCAGCTGCTTTGGCCATGCCCGTGGTGAACTTGTGAATGTCACCGGTGGAGTCGCTCTCGGTGAAGTAACCCCCGTAGTAATTGCCAGCCAGCGTGGGCTCGATGGCTTTCATCTCGTCTGGCGTGACTGCACGGCGCGGCAAGCCGCCCTGGACCAGCAGCTTGCTGACCTGCCCGGCGTGGTCAAAACCTTTTTTGTCGCGGTAGATATGCAGGATGCCTTCTTTTTTCAGATCGAAATCCACGCCTTCGGCTTGCGACCAGTTAAAAAGGTGTTCACGTGCCGCGATCGCCAGGCGTGTGGACTCTACCGTGTTGCGCTCGTAATGCGGGATGTTGCTGATGAACTCCACAAACCAGCTCAGCTTGTGCCAGCTGGGCCTGGGGTTGACCAGGAGCGGCGCGTCGCTTTTGAGCATCCACTTCAAGCCCTTGACGATGGTGGACCAGTGGTTCCACACCTCGGCATTCGACGCGGACAACTGTCCGCCATTGGCAAACGATGTCTCCATCGCCGCGTAGCGGTTTTTCTCGAACAGGGTGACGGCGAAGCCGCGCCTGGCCAGGGCGTAAGCGGTGGTGACGCCGGTGATGCCGCCGCCTATAACTGCGATGGATGCTGCAATTGATTTCATGGTCCAGATTTCCAGAAAAGTCAGGGATGTCGCGAGGACAAAAAGCACGCGCACGCACCATGCGCGGCATGCACCCCCTCTGTTTGGAACCTGAGAGATTCATGGCCCACCGTGTGTGATGAGGCCACTTGCTCCTGCGGTGTGCCGGGTGACGAAGTCCGGCAGCTCTTCAGAGATCAACGATTCAGACCGGTCCTTTTGCCTGAGAGTTTCCGGGGTGGTTGCTCCTTCGGCGTCGCGGTTTAACGCGATCTCTCCCGATCTGAATTTAAAAAAGCGCTACTACGCCAGAAAACGCTCCACCAACGCCATCCAGAAGGCAGCACCTGGCGCGATGATGTCGTCATTGAAGTCGTAGCCCGGGTTGTGTACGTTGCAGGCGCCCGGTGTGCCGCGGCCGCCGTTGCCCACAAAAAAGTAACAGCCCGGCACCCGCTGCAACATGAAAGAAAAATCCTCACTCGCGGTGAACATGGGGCCATTGGGGTCAACGTGCCCGGGGCCAAACAGCTTCAGTGCCACATCCGTAGCCAAAGCCGTTTCCCGGGGGGTGTTGACGAGCACGGCATAACCCTCTCGCCACTCAATGGAGGCTTGCACGCCAAAGCTTGCAGCTTGCTGTTCAACCAGTGCCAGGATGCGCACCCTGAGCAGGGCCCTGACGTCGGTGTCCAATGCCCTGACGCTCAACTCCAGCCGGGCTTCCTCAGGAATGACGTTATTGGCCTCGCCTGCATGAAGGGCCCCCACCGTGACCACTGCCGTCTTCAAGGGATCAACGTTTCTGGACACGATGGTCTGCAATGCCATGACGATGGAGGCCGCTGCCACCACGGTATCGACAGACTGGTGCGGAAATGCGCCGTGACCCCCTCGCCCCTTCAGGCGGATGGTCACGTTGTCGCTTGAGGCCATCGTGGGGCCACTTCTGAACACAAAGCGCCCTGCCTCAATACCCGGCATGTTGTGCAAGGCAAAAACCGCGTCGCAGGGAAAGCGCTCAAACAGGCCATCCGCCATCATCTGTACCGCGCCACCAGCCCCTTCTTCTGCGGGCTGAAAAATCAGATGCAGCACGCCATCAAAATCAAGGTCCTGAGCCATCAGCCTGGCAGCAGCCAGCAGGGTGGCCGTGTGCCCGTCGTGGCCGCAGCCATGCATCAGGCCCGGCTTTGTGCTGGCCCACGCACGTGTGCCCGCTTCGAGAATCGGCAGCGCATCCATGTCGGCACGCAGCCCCAGGGAACGGGTGCTTTTGCCCCGACGCAATGTCCCCACCACGCCGGTTCGCCCCAGTCCGGTGGTGACCTCATAGCCCCAATCGCGCAACTTGCCAGCCACCAGGGCGGCGGTGCGGTGTTCCTCAAAAGCAAGTTCCGGGTGGGCATGAATGTCACGGCGAATCTGGATGAATTCGCCGACCCGCCCAGTCATCGCGTGACCCAGGTAATTGCCGTCAGGCATCGTCACCCCGCCGCGTTCGCGTTCACTTTCACTTTCAACCATGCCGCTTACTGCGGTTCAAGCTTGATGGACCTGGCAAGCATCAAGGCCTTGACCACTTCCTTTTTGTAGAAGGCGTCAAGCTGTGCCAGGCTCATGGGTTCGGCCACTGTGCTGCCTGCGGTCTCAATGATTTTGCGAATGTCCGGGCTAGCCAGCGCGGTGTACGTGGCTTTGTGCACGGCGGCCACTTGTGCGTCAGGCGTTTTGGCACTGGCTTCAATGCCAATCCAGATGCTGAACTGGTAGTCCTCAAAACCTTTGGTGGCGCTTGCCAGGGGCAACTTTGGCAGGCGTGCCAGGGGTTGGCTGGAAGCGAGGGCCAGCACTTTGATCTGGCCACTCTCAACGGCGCCCATCACCGGGCCGACCAGGGGGACCACCGCAAAGTCAATCACACCGCCCATCAAATCCTTGACGTAGGGTGCC
>JAZKCB010000078.1:3196-11914 GCA_040388335.1 Pseudomonadota bacterium
GGCGCGTGCAGGCCACGGGCACCTGCCGTTTGCAGGACCTTTTCAGCCATCAGGTGATAGAGGGAACCGACGCCCGTAGAGCCAAAGCTGAGAGGCTTGTCAGACTTTTTGGCCAGTGCGACGAGCTCCTCCAGCGTGTTCACCGGCAAATCCTTGCGCACGGCAATGGACAGGGGGGTATATCCCACCAGGGCGGCCAGGCGCATGTCCTCCGGCTTGTTTTTGGCCGCGGCCACACCCAGCGGCGTGTAGATGAGTTCCAGCGGGGAGCCAGCCAAAAGTGTGTAGCCATCCGGCTGGGCATGGGCGGCCTTGAGCACCCCCAGGGAGCCACCCACGCCCACCACGTTTTCCACGATGATCGGCTGGCCAAACACCTCTGCCATGCCTTTGCTGACAGCGCGGCCCAGCACATCGGAGCCCCCGCCCGGGGGAAAGGCCACGATCATGCTGACGGGTTTGGACGGGTAGGTCTGCGCGGCCACTGAAGCGGCCAACGCAAGGCCGACAAACAGTGCACTGCAATGACGAATCAAGGCGCGGGGGCTGGGACGCATGGCGGACTCCAAAAATAGGGGTGAAGCGAATGGTAGGTGGCTGCAAACAATGCGTCCAATGACTTATTTTTCTCGTTATCATTCATTTTTCTCATTCACCTGAAGGGCTGCCAGTCATGAATATCAAACACCTGGAGCACCTGCTGGCCCTGGCCGACACCGGCTCCTTCAGCCGTGCGGCCGAGAAACTGTTCATCACCCAATCGGCGTTGAGCCGCAGCATCCAGAGCCTTGAAAACGATTTGGGCGCAAAGGTGCTGGACCGCATTGGCAAGCGCAACGAGCTCACACCGATGGGCCTGGACGTGGTGGCCCGTGCCCGCCATATCGTGCGGGATGCAGCCGAGCTGCGCCACAGTGCGAAATTGCTGCAACAAGGCGGCCAGGGCTCTATCAGTGTTGGCCTGGGCTCGGGGCCAGGCGCGCTGCTGATGACGCCGCTGATGTGCGCCGCAGCCGGGCACTACCCTGGCATGCAGGTTTCCATCACGCGTGGACCCACCGAACTTCAACTGCAGCAACTGCGAAGCCGCCAGCTTGATGCCATGGTGGTGGACATACGCCGCGTCACACCCGCCACTGACCTGAACATTGAATCGCTGGGAGAAATCCGCGCGGGTTTCATCGTCAATGCCGCCCACCCACTGGCAGCTAAACGCCCGGTCAGCTTTCAGGACATCACTCAGTACCCGGTGGCATCCACACCGTTGTCCGATGAAGTGGTGCGCCAGCTGGTGGATCAATACGGCGTGATGGCCAACCCGTCGGCGATGGCCACGCTGATGTGTGAAGACATCGCCAGCATGCTGGCGACGGTTGCGCAGACCCGGGCCATTTATTTGGGCGTGGTGGCCGCGGCCCGGACTGGCTTGCAAGACGGGTCACTGGTTGAATTGCCAATCAAGCCCACGCTCAAGGCCGCTGCCCGATTTGCATATGTCACGCTGGCTGGGCGAACCGAAGCACCCGTGATGGGCTGGTTTCGTGGTTTTGTGCGCGAGCATTTGCACGATTGAGCGCTAGAGTTCGCTCGCGTCTCTCAACTGTCGCTGCCTGATGACCAGCCGCACGCTGGGACGCTCAGGCAGGGTTGAATAAAACAGCGTCACATCGGCATCACCGCTGACCCAGGTCGCGGTGTCAATCACCGCCTCGGGTGTGGCGTATGACGAGGCAAGCTCGGCGCCGAGTTGCCTGCGCAGCGATTGCAGCAGCGTCGCGATCTGGTCCGGTGCCGGGCTGGTCATCACCAGATCGGTCTGCTGAAGCTTCTGGTGCGCGAGGTACAGCGTCTGCTCAAAATGCAGGCCGTCGTACAGCGCATCGGGTACACGCAGCGAAGCCACTGCACCCGAGGAAAGGCGCCGTGGTGGGCGTACCGTCTGCGTGGGCGGCAGGCGGGATGCGAGTTCAGCTGAAGTCATGCCGAGCAGGGCGGTATTGTCCAGCACGCCTTGGGCGCTTGCAGCGTTGCACATGCCGTACATCAAGCCGTACATCAACACGAGGAACACCGGCAAGGACTGCCACTTCACAAAACCAAAAAACTTCACGCTGGCTCCGGGTGCCTGTAACAAGGGGGTTCATCTTACCGAGGCTGTGCGCAGCCGTTCTGCACAAAATCCATATGTATGCAGTCGAAACCAATTGAAACTCTTTGCAAGCTTCGGGTTTGAACCGCAATTGACCCGTAATCTAGCCGCAACTGCATCGCCGCCCTGACTGGTTGCACCGGTGATGAAGCACGTTCACTCCTCATTTACGGAACTGCGTACGATGGCTTCGCAACCTGACGTCCTTCAATCCTGCCTTCAGGAGGCAGCAAACGCTGCCCGGCCTGCACTTGAGCGTTGCATGGATGCGGTGGTCCTCATCCTGCAGGACGCAGAGCTGAAAAGCCTGAAGGCCGCCGAGCGCGACACGCTTGCACAAGCCTGGCGAATCCTGCTCGACAGCAAACCGTCATGGAGCGCACGCTACCAGTCCATGCTGCGGGACGCCTTTGCAAGGCAAGCAGAAGCCGCCACCGCAGAAGCAAAAACACAACACCTGCCCAAGTCCGATCCATCCGCAAGCCACGTTCCTCCACGAAGCTCGGGTGGCCTGGGCGCAGATGCGTTTTCGCTGGTCGATGATGCCGACGTCACGCAGGCGATTGAATCCTCACGCCTGTTGCAGCAAATCCTTCCGCGCGTAGAACAGCTGCTCGCAGAACTCGACAGCCTGATCAGTTCAGCACAGGGTCTGGCCAATGTGCGGCCTGAACTCAACCCCCTGAGGCCGGAGATATTTGCCGGGGTCCTGCAGGACATCATGAACGAGGGTCACCCCGACCCCGGGATGGTTTCTGGCTGGATCAGACACATCTCAGAACCGCTGGCGGAAGAAGTCCGCCAGATTTACAAACGTGTGATTCATCTGCTGGAACTGGCCCATGTGCAGGCGGCGCATTACCGCGTGCTGCAGACACCTGCCGCCAGGGCACCGGCGCGCAGGGACGCCTCAACAGGGGGCGATTGCAACGGCGGCGGTGCGGATGGTCAGGGCGGCGATGGCAGCGGTCATGCAGGTGGGCAGCCTTCGCAGTACGCCGACCTGTCGAACTATGAAATCAGGGATGAACTCTTCCAGGAGTTCTTGTTTCACGGTGGCAGCCATGCGCAGCAGGGCCTGGCGCCGTCTTACTACGCGACGATCGAGGAGGAACTGAGCGCGCTGAAGGCCGGGTCGGACTCGGCAGCTACGCCCCTGCACGGCAGTGAACCGCAAGAGGACATCAGTTACAAGGCGCTGGCGGCCGTAGACCGGCCGGCGCGTCATGTCGATGTCTCCAGCCCGCTGAGCCCCAGGGTCTGGGGTGCGTATGGCCGTTCGCGTGAGCGTGCCATCGTTCGCACGCAACTCAAAAAGGAAGCTACCAGAGTCGGCCAGGTGCTGGGCCTGGAGGTGGTGCGCAAGCTGGTCAACCAGGTGGCGCAGGACCCGCGCCTGCTGGTGCCGGTGCGCGAGGCCATTGTGGCGCTGGAGCCGTCCCTGCTGCGCCTGGCGATGGTGGACCCGCGCTTTTTCAGCGATGAAAGGCATCCCGGCAGGCGGTTGATGGAGCGCGTGGCGCAGCGCAGCTTCAAATACAACGATGAATACAGCGCCGAGTTTGCAGTTTTTTTTGGCGCGTTGACGCGCGCCTTCAATGAACTCAATGCGCTGGCCATTGCCGATACACAGCCCTTCGACATGGTCCTCAACGGCCTTGAAAAGTCATGGGATGCGCAGGACCAGGCAGAGTTTCAAAGCCGCCACAAGGTGCTCAAGGCGCTGCACTTTGCAGAAGAGCGCCAGGAGCGCGCAGACCAGATTGCCTTTGACATGAGCTCCAGGTCAGACCTTGAAAAGGTGCCGGGTGTGGTGCTGGACTTTCTGTTCGGCCCCTGGTCACTGGCCATGGCTCACGCCCGGCTGGTCGACACACGCAACCAGATAGACCCGGCAGGTCTCGGCTCGGTGGTGCCAGACCTTCTGTGGAGCGTCAAGCGTGATGTCACCCTCAAGCGCCCTGTCCGGCTGATAGAGATGATTCCCGGCCTGCTGGACAAGCTGCACACCGGCCTGGACATGCTGGGCCAGACCCCGCAGGAAAACGAAAAGTTCTTTGAGTCGCTGATGAAGCTGCACCAGCCGGTACTCAAGCTGCGGCGGCTTAAAAGCAGACGTGATGCCGAAGAGTCAGGGGCGG
Organism: Pseudomonadota bacterium; assembly: GCA_040388335.1. GTDB lineage: Bacteria > Pseudomonadota > Gammaproteobacteria > Burkholderiales > Burkholderiaceae_C > Polaromonas. The sequence continues at coordinate 7,487 of JAZKCB010000078.1, forward strand.
TGCCGCTGGAGCCAGAAGAGTTGCCGGCCACACCTGAACAGCGGCGCGCCAAAACAGCAGAGCTGCCCTGGCTGGGGCGTGAGGATCTGGATGTTGCAGGCTTTGAAGACACACAGCCGACAGCGTCCGGCGAACTTGAAGCTGTGACCGCACCCGCAGGACAGCCAGCGTCAGACAACACAACGCCGCTGGCCGGGACGCATTCGACAGATGCGCATGGTTCTGCGCTGGGCGCGCTGGAGGCGGATGCCATCCTGATGCGACTGCGAACCGGCAGCTGGGTGGACCTGTACTCCAGACACCGGTGGCTGCGCGCACAGCTCATCTGGGCCAGCACAAAGGCCACACTGTTCATGTTTCTCAGTCATGGCGGCCAGCCGCATTCGATGACCCGGCGCAGCTGCGAAAAACTCATCATGCAGCGCTGGCTGCGCCCGGTAGACAGCCATGCGGTGGTGGCACAGGCGCTGGATGCGGTCGCTGCAGAGGCCAGCGCGATTGCAAATGCAGGCATCCAAAAGGCATCGCACAGCGACTTTTCGCCGTCTTCTGCGCCGCTGGATGAAGTCGAAACCATCTAGGTTTGACAGGTCCAAGGCTGGCGGCCTTGTCCGACGCCGTCATCTTTCAACCGGGAACACAATCAGGCCCATGACCCTCAAAACCAATTTTTCTTTTGAAATCTACTACGCTGAATCATCGGCTCCGCCGCCTGCCGGCGATGAGGTGATGAAAACATTGGGCCCTTCGCTTCAGGGTTTGCTGGCAGCAAAGGACAGCGCAGCAACGGTAGTCGTCAGCGAAAGCCACAAGGGCAGTGGCAACAGGATTGTGGAGATCACCACCACACTGCAGGATGCGCAGCTGGCGGAAGTGCTCAAGGCATTTTCAGACACCCATGGCCTGACGGTTACCGCACTCGAATAACTTGCTTCGGCGAGCTGGAATCAGGCTTGCCAGACACCATAGCCAGCCTCTCGCAAGCCAATCCCGAGTTCAACCTCCATGTCACGCGCACCTTCATACGGCATGGGGTTGTACATCTCGTAGAGCTTTGGCAACAGCCTCAGGCCGAAGTCACGCACATAGCGGTTGGACTGTATGCCTGCCTTGTGTTTGTCGAAGCGCACGTCCGGGTCCAGCCCCGTCATGCCCACATAGACGAAAGGTTTGCCCAGGACGTAGTCAGGATTGGCACGCCTGAAGCGCGCAAGGTCCCAGACCTCGGGTGCGAGTTCAACAACATAGACGTGGTAGTGGTGACTGCGGGGAGGCCTGGCCATGAATAGCGCATCCTACAATCAGCAGCGGGACGCATGGCGTTGTATCCATCAACAACATGTCCCGAAACAACACCACAGGCCAGGAACACAGACATGCAATGGCCAAGCCTTCCGGCGCTTCACGATATTTCCGGCCTGCCTGCCATGGCCGATGAACTGCCCTCCATACCCTTTGTGCGCGATGACGCAGGCACCAAATCGCTCTACTTTTCGCTCGACGAACTGCAAAGCCGCATGGACTGCCGCAAGCCCTGGCAGCTGGAGGTGGACTACACCCGGACCATGATGGGCTTTTTGATGTTTCGCCCCGCGCCGCTTCGTATCGGCATGGTGGGCCTTGGCGGTGGATCGCTGGCCAAATTCTGTTATCGGGAACTGCCGGGTTGCCGCGTCACGGTGGCAGAGATCAACCCGCACATCATCGCGCTGCGCCGCGAGTTCATGATTCCCGATAACGACGACCGGCTCACCGTGCTGGAATGTGACGGCGCCGCATTTGTGGCTGATCATACGGACGGCTTTGATGCACTTCTTGTGGACGGCTTCGACTGGCAGGGGCAGCCAGCCCCCCTTTGTTCACAGGCTTTTTACGATGACTGCGCGCGCACCCTTTCGCCTGATGGTGTGCTGGCCGTCAACCTGCATCACGACAGTCCGGACTATGCGAGTTGCGTGGCGCGACTGCAAAGAAGCTTTTCGGGCAACGTCATTGAAGTCGTGGCACCCGAAAAAAGCAACTGCATCGTTTTTGCATCGTGCTCACAGCTGCCCGGACGTCGCAACATCGATTTGCGCACCGCCTTGTCGGGCATGGGCCGGGAAGCGAGAAAACAGCTTCAGCCAGAGTTTGCCCGTATGGTCTGGTGCATGACCGACACAGGCAAAGAGGGCTGACAAGCCATCCCCGTCCCGGGCACCTCAGGCGTTCTGCACGGCGTTTTCCTGCATGGGCGCCCCCTGAGCCGGCGCTGCCTGGAACTGATCCTGGCCACCCTGCCCCTGGTTTTGTGTCTGAATTTGCGCGTCCATCTGCTGGTCGACCTCATCCTGCGCTGCACGCACCACGGCGGCATCGTCAGGCAGCCAGCTGGCCGACGTCACCAGCAGGTGAATGAAATGCAGTTTGGCCACCACATTGAGCGGCAGCACAAAGGGGTAAAAGTCGGGCTGCCCCATGCTGCGCGACATCTCGTTGAGCATCGTCGTCAGGCGCGTCCAGTCGTTCAGGAAGTCCAGGAAATTCTGCGCATCCGGGTGGTCGGGCTGGTACAGCGCATCAATGGCGTACGGCACGAACTCGAGATGTGCGCTCTCGGCCACCATGCCAAAGCTCAGCGCGGTATCAATCGTGTCACGCATGTGCAGGTAGTGCGCCCAGCATTCGGCCCAATCTTCCCACGGGTGGGTGCTGGCGTAGGCGCTGACGTAATGCAGCCACCACTCGGCCGGCGGGCCCTGCTCATAGTTCCGTCTCAGGCTGGCGGCGTAGTCCTGGGTTTCATCACCGAAGAGCTCATGAAAGCCGTCCATCCAGGGCGTGCCGCTGACCAGCCTGTCCCAGTAGTAATGACCGACCTCATGCCTGAAGTGGCCCAGCATGGTGCGGTAGGGTTCACGCATGGCCTTGCGTACAGCCTCACGCATGGCGTCATCGGCTTCTTCAAGGTTGAGGGTAATCAGGCCGGTGTTATGGCCTGTCATGACGTGCGGCCCGTTGTCGGGCGAGCGCAGGATGTCAAACATCATGCCGCGCTGCGTATCCTCCGTGATGCGCGAAGCGACAGGCAGACCCAGGGCCATCAGGGCCGACACCAGCCGGCGCTTGGCGAGCTCTATGCGCCCCCAGAGAACGCCGTTGTCCGGATGCTCCACGTCGTTGAGGTCAGGGATGATGCGGTTCAGCCTGCAGGCGCGGCACAGCAGCAGATGCGGTGAACCGTCAGTGGCGGTCTGGACGGGCACGAGCCAGTTGCAGGCAGCAGGCGTCTGGAGGTTGGTGCACCGCGTGTAAGCGCTGGCAGGCGCCGGTAGAACATGGTGGACGTCTGCGTGTGGCGGTTCATCTGCAGGCTGCGGGCCGATGGCAGACGTGACATCCTGGCCTGCTTGCCAGATCACCCATGTGTCAGGGGCTTCGCCGGGCATCAGGGGCAAAAGCCTGGCTTGTTCAGGGTCGTAGCCCAGAGGCGTTCCGCACGCCAGGCACTCGCTGTTGCGGAAGAAGACCGGCATGCCGCACTTGCAGCGGTAAGCACGTCCGGCCAGCGTAGCCAGATGCGGCGCCCTGAGGACAAGGGTGGACGCCGGGCTTCCCGGCGCAGGATGTTGGCTGTAGGAGGACATCGGGGGCAGGGCAGTTTTTTTTAATGGGCCGGTGTCGGTTCCGGGACAGCTTTGTGAGAAGCCTTTCAGTTTGCCACGGTAGATTCGCCGCGCCATGCCACTTTTCCACCTCGCCTTGTCAGAAATGGCCGACGCATTGTTTTTGACCATGGTGCGCGCTCAGAAGCGCTAAACTTTTATCATTGACCCATACGATCGCAGTTTTGGCTGCGCTCACCTGTCATCTCACCCCCAACGAAGGACCCCTTATGCCCACCTACCATATTGAAATGATGGAAGGCCGTACCGTAGAGCAAAAGAAAAAACTGGTGGAAGCCATCACGCAGGCCACGGTAGAGATTCTGGGAGGCACGCCGGATGCAGTCGACATCATCATCACCGATATCAAACGTGAGAACTGGGCCACCGGCGGCAAGCTGTGGTCAGAACCGCGTAGCTGAAGCCAGGTTTCACCAGTGAACTAACACCCTGTTTTGAGCCGCCCGTCCACCCTTCAGGAGATGCGCACCCGGTACGGCGAGCGCTACCGCTGGCTGCTGTTGCTGTCCGTGATGATAGGCACCATGGCCTCGGTCATGTCGTCGACCATCATCAATGTGGCGATCCCCGACATGAGCCACCATTTCGTGCTGGGCCAGGACCGCGCCCAATGGGTCACCTCTGGCTTCATGGTGGCCATGACGGTGTCCATGCTGACGACACCCTGGCTGCTGTCGCGCTACGGCTACCGTTACACCTATGTGGGCACCATGGTGCTGCTGCTGGCAGGCGGCGTGGTCGGTGGCCTGGCCAACAATTTCAG
>JAZKCB010000079.1:0-4622 GCA_040388335.1 Pseudomonadota bacterium
GAAATCCCCTGTGAAGCCCAACAGTTTTTGTGTCCAATATTCAACAGTGTTCAGATTAAAGGAGTTCAACATGGAACGTCGTGATTTTCTGGCCAGCGGCTCAAGCGCAACTGCGCTGGCACTGGCTGCCGCCTCGGGCCTCGCCCCAGTCCATGCGCAAAACGCGCCCGGCTGGAACAAGACCGCTTTTGAAACCAAGTCTTTGGCCGATGCCGCCAAGGCTCTGGGTGCCACCAGCGCGCCCATTGAAAGCAAGGACCTCATTTTGCAGGCCCCTGAAATTGCCGAAAACGGGGCCGTGGTGCGTGTTGCCGCGCAAAGCAACATCGCCAACACCACACAGATCTCGTTCGTGGTCGAGAAAAACCCGTTTGCCCTGGCCGCTGCGTTCGACATTCCCGCCGGCACCGACGCCAATGTCTCGACCAACGTCAAGATGGGCCAGTCGTCCAACGTCTACGCGCTGGCAAAGGCCGGCGACAAGTTCTTTTATGCAGTGAAAGAGGTCAAGGTAACCCTCGGTGGATGCGGCGGCTGATTCGCCCATCCCGTTTGTTCAAAACCTACCCAACACTGAAGTCAGGAGAAATACATGTCAGATCCAATGAGAATCCGGGCCCAGGCCCAGGGCGACAAAACCACTGTTCGTGTGCTGGTGAGCCACGAAATGGAAAGCGGCCAGCGCCGCGATGCGGCCGGCAAACTGGTGCCTGCCTGGTTCATTCAGAACATCAACGCCACCTGGAACGGCAAGACGGTCATGAGCGCCCAATGGGGCACGGCTGTGTCCAAAAACCCGTTTATCCAGTTCGCCTTCAAGGGCGGCAAAGCGGGTGAAAAAGTGGTCGTCAGCTGGGTGGACAACCGCGGCGACAAGCGCAGCGACGAAGCCGTCATCAGCTGATTGGCGAGTGATCTGGCCCCGCGGCACATTGCGCGGGGCTTGCAGTGACCCATAAAATCCCCTTGAGGAGAACACGATGAAACGCATCCGTTCACGCGGCTTGCCCTTGCTGGCACTGGCAGCGATGGCTGTGCTGCCGATGACCACGTCGGCGCAAAAAACCACGGCCGAAGGCATTGCCGAATACCGCGCCATGCTGGCCGACGGCAACCCGGCCGAGCTTTACGAAGCCAAAGGCGAGGGCCTCTGGAAAGAAGCCCGCGGCCCTAAAAAGGCCTCGCTTGAAAAGTGCGACCTGGGCAAGGGCCCCGGCGTCATCAAGGGGGCGTTTGTCGAGTTGCCACGCTACTTTGCGGACACCAACCGTGTGCAGGATCTGGAATCGCGCCTCCTGACCTGCATGGAGCAGCAGCAGGGCTTCAGCGCCGCCGAAATTGCGAAGACGCCATTCGGCTCCGGCGAGCAGAAAACCATCGAGTCGCTGGTGGCCTATATCTCGGGTGAGTCGCGCGACATGAAGTTCAATGTGCCGCAAACCCATGCCCAGGAAAAGCTGATGTACGAAGTCGGCAAGAAGGTGTTTTACCTGCGCGGCGGCCCGTACGACTTTTCATGCGCTTCCTGCCACGGCGCTGACGACAAGCGCGTGCGCCTTCAGGATTTGCCCAACCTGACCAAACAACCTGGCGCCGCCACCGGCTTTGGTGCCTGGCCGGCCTATCGCGTGTCCAGCGGCGACCTGTGGAGCATGCAGCGTCGCCTGAACGACTGCTATCGTCAACAGCGCTTCCCGTTCCCGGGTTACGCATCTGACGCCACCATTGCCCTCGGTGTGTTCATGGGTGTCAACAGCAAGGGCGGTGTTTCTACGGCCCCGGCCCTGAAACGCTGAGCGGGAGCATCAACATGAAAAAAATCATCAAACAAGCCGCCGCCGTTTCCATCAGCCTGAGCGTGGCCGTGCTGCTGGCCAGCTGCGCCATGGCACCCACCTCGCAACAGGTGGATGAGGCAACGGCGCAGGTCATGAAGAGCTCCTTCCGCGAGCAGGGCGACGCCAAACTCGACCGTCTGGTGCAGGACGCGTCCAACCAGGCCTGCTCTGATGCTGCAGGCGCTGCGCTGGACGAGAAAGTCGCCAAGCCCATCGAAGAAGCCAACCTGAAGACGGTGAAGTTCCCGGCCGACGGCAAACTGATCGGCAACTGGGTGGAGGGCGAAAAAATCGCCCAGAATGGCCGCGGCCTCACCTGGAGCGACAAATCGACGGATGCCAACGGCGGCAGCTGCTACAACTGCCACCAGATCAGCAAGGCCGAGCTGTCTTATGGCTCCATTGGCCCCAGCCTGTACAACTACGGCAAGCTGCGCGGCGTGAAAGATCCGGCGTCCAGTGACAGCAAACCCATCGTGGACTACACCTGGAGCAAGCTCTGGAACGCCAAGGCCTTCAACGCCTGCTCCGGCATGCCGCGCTTCGGCCACGCCAACATCCTGACCGAGCAGCAGTTGCGCGACGTGATGGCGCTTCTGCTGGACCCCAAGTCGCCGGTGAACCAGTAAACACCAAGCCTGGCCGCCGCTGCCCGTTGATGGCGGTTCAGGCGATTTTTAACGTACACGGCAAAAATTTAACGTGTACGTTAAAAATTTGACATTTACGGCAAGTCTTGCTTTTTGAGAGTGCCTGGAGCCCCCCAAAGCGGCTTGAAATTGCCTAAATCCGGCATTTTCAAGCATCAAATAGGCCTCCAGACCAATAGATACGGGCGTGAGCAGCTATTAATTTAGTAGTGAAACGCCTCTCCAGAACGCGCCCCAACCACAAAGTAGCCGTCATGAACCTGTCCCGCCGAGAGTTTTCAAGTGTGATGGCTGCCGCGCTGGCCGCCGGTTTTCCGCTGCAGCGTGATGCAAACGCCGCTCAGGCCGGCGCCTTGTATGACGTGCCGCGCACGGGCAATGTGCACCTTTTGCACATGACCGACTGCCACGCGCAGCTGATGCCCAGCTACTTTCGTGAGCCCTCTGTCAATCTCGGAGTTGGCAGCATGCGTGGCCAGTCGCCGCACCTGGTCGGCCAGCAACTGCTCAAGGCCGCAGGCATCAAGGCCGGCAGCGCCGAAGCCCATGCGCTGACTTACCTCGACTTTGAACGCGCCGCCCGCCAGTACGGCAAGGTTGGCGGCTTTGCGCACATGGCGACGCTGGTCAAGCAGCTGCGCGCTTCGCGCCCCGGCGCCTTGCTGCTGGACGGCGGCGACACCTGGCAGGGCAGCGCCACGGCGCTCTGGACGCAGGGCCAGGACATGGTGGATGCCGCCAAACTGTTGGGCGTGGACATCATGACCGGCCACTGGGACTTCACCTACGGCCAGGACCGCATCAAGAAGATTGTGGAAGGCGACTTTGCCGGCAAGATCGATTTTCTGGCCCAGAACGTCAAGACCAGCGACTTCGGCGACCCGGTGTTCAAGCCTTACGTCATTAAAGAGATGAACGGCATCCCGGTCGCCATCATCGGCCAGGCCTTCCCCTACACACCGATTGCCAACCCCGCGTGGATGACGCCCGACTGGAGCTTCGGCATTCGCGAAACCGAGATGCAGGACACCGTCAACGACGCCCGGGCCAAAGGCGCGCAGGCCGTGGTGCTGCTCAGCCACAACGGCATGGATGTTGATTTGAAGATGGCCTCGCGCGTCACGGGCATAGACGCCATCCTTGGCGGCCACACGCATGACGGCGTGCCGGTACCGGTCATCGTCAGCAACCCCGGCGGCAAGACCATCGTCACCAATGCGGGCAGCAACGGCAAGTTTCTGGGCGTGCTCGACCTGGATGTGAAGGACAAAAAAGTCGTGGGCTTCAACTACCGTCTGCTGCCGGTGTTTTCAAAACTGCTGCCCGCCGATGCGGCCATGAGCGCGCTGATCACGAAAGTGCGGGCGCCTTACGAGGCAAAACTCGGTGAAAAGCTCGCCATCACAGAAGGCACGCTGTACCGCCGCGGCAACTTCAACGGCAGCTTTGACCAGATCATCCTGGACGGTCTGATGGAAGTGCGTGGTGCGGAAATCGGTTTCTCGCCCGGTTTCCGCTGGGGCACCTCGCTGCTGCCGGGCCAGGCCATCACGCGCGAGCACCTGATGGACCAGACCGCCATCACCTATCCCTGGACCACGCTGACCGACATGCGCGGCGACATGATCAAGACCATTCTTGAAGACGTGGCCGACAACCTCTTCAACCCCGACCCCTATTACCAGCAGGGTGGCGACATGGTGCGCACGGGCGGCCTGACCTACACCTGCGAGCCCGGCGCAGGGATGGGCTCACGCATTCAGGACATGCGCCTCAAGGGAAAGCCCATCGAAGCCGATAAGACTTACAAGGTGGCTGGCTGGGCGCCGGTGGCCGAAGCCAGCAAAAACGCCGGTCCGCCGGTCTGGGAGGTCATGGAAACCTGGTTCAAGGCCCATAAAACCATCAAACCGGTCAAACCCAATACCCCAAAGCTGGTGGGCGTTGCCGGAAATCCGGGGCTGGCAGGCTAATCAGCCGTGCAAAACCTCATGCCATAAATGCATGGGAATGCCGGGCGGTAAACATGCGGCAGGCCCATGGTTTCTTGGTCCCGTCACGGAACGGTGGCACAATCATGGGTGTTTCTGAAGGCCCTTCCTGCCACAGTCGCATCCGCAAATCGGTCCAGCCG
>JAZKCB010000080.1:0-1935 GCA_040388335.1 Pseudomonadota bacterium
AGAAGTCGTTCACCTGCTCGGCTTTTACCGTGTCGTCGCCGTTCTTGAACAGCGCGCTACGAACGGGGCTGGCGATGAACTTTGTAAAAGCGTCGGCAATTCCGGCCTTTGAAGCATAGATGTCGCGCACGCCATGAAAAGTCTCGTTCAACAACCGCCCGTCTTGCACGGAAAGCTGGCCGTCCAAAACCTTTTGGCGGATGTCTGAAGGCGCGAGTTTTGCGGCGGCAAGATTGGCTTCCGCTTCTTGAGGGTCTGTCGTGGACTGCTTCACCTCAAATCCCTGCTGTAGCATGTCGCGGACTGCCGGGCGTGGGAGGGGCGGCGTGGCGCTGGCGTAGTAAACCGGCATTCCCGTGTTTCCGCTGGTGTTGATCAGCCGCTGCTGCTGTTTATCCAGCCCTGCGGTGTCTGGCTGGTTGAGGATCAGCCGGTGCTGTTGGGTATCAATCTCCCCGACCTGTTCGCCTTCGTGGACGAGGGAATGATAACCGAGTGATGCACGAGGCCCTTCCACGGGTGCCACCTGCCATTTGTCAGGATCGGTGATGCCGAGAGACTGCGCGGCGATGGCTTTAACGTCCGCACCATTGGGGGCTTTGTTGTCGGCGGTGAGGTGTTCGGAAAGCTGGTTTGCCAGCGTCGTTTCGGGCCGCTGAAGTCGATCTGTGCGCGTAAGGTCCGGCTTGAATCCCTGCGGATTCTCCAGATTCGTCCCCATAGAGTAAGGAGTCATGCCTTGCGGGGCATTAACTGCCGTGGTCAGCGCACGGGTGAGCAGCTTGGACGTTTCAGGCAAAGACACTCGGCGTGCATCATCCGCCAGCACGTTACTGCCTGACTCGTCGAGCGCGGCCTGGGTGTAGATGTCGGTTACTCGTGGATCTGTGCGGCGTTCGTCCAGCTTCTTTTGCCAGTCGGGTTGGTAAACGGGGATTCCGGCCTTGTGGGCCTCTTCCATGCGCTTCAATTGCACCTGCGTCTCATGTCCTGCTTTCAGGTGCTCAAGGGCGAGTTGGTCGCGCTGTTGCTGCATGATCAGCACCTCGGCGGCGAGTGGATCGTGGGAGGCTTTGATGTCTTCCAGCGCTTTATCTGTCGCGGCTTTTTTGTCCAGCCATGCCTGAGCTTGGGAAATAGCGGAGGGGTCTGTGGTGGAAACGGGAACATCCTGCGGGCCGCTGCCGAAATCGGCGACTTTCACCAGCCCTTTTTCGGGGTCGTTGCGATACTGAATCTTGTCTTTCGCCAGCTTTTTAGCCTCGGCCTGAGCTTGGGTGAGTTGTGTTTTCAGTGGCGCAAGGTTCGTTTCCTTGACGTTCTGCGCGAGGTTGATCTCGTCGGCCTTGAATTTTCGTTCATCGGTTTGCTGGGCAAACTCCAGTTTCTTTTGCTCGAGTACGGCCTTGCTGCGGGCTACGGGGTCGTAGCCGATGGGGGTCTTGCCAACGCTGCCTGTTTCAGGATCAGCCGCGCCAGTGAAGCGCATGCCGGTCTTGGGGTCGATGGCGAAAAGGGGTTTGCTGCCGACTGGCTGCTTGATCGTTTCCTTGGTCCCGTCCTCTTTTGGCACGTCAAACTCGTATTGTGGAGCTCCAGCCTCGTCCTGGGTCGAGCGGATGGCGTTCGTTGGCACGGGGATGACCTGCCCGCGTGGCGTGCGGTATTTGACAACGTGCTGACCGTCCGGCCCGGCTTCGGGATCACCTTGGAATCCATGTTCGTACACAGGCGCACCGTCTGGATGTGCGACCATCTGCCCACGGCCTGCGGCGTCGATCTGAGTCTTGATACCCGCCTTCTTTTGACGGCCCAAAAGTTCCTTGTCGGCGGAGGCCTGCTTTCGTTGGTCTGTTTCCTGCTGGCGCTGGGCGGTGCGGGCAATCTGTTCTTGATCGCGAAGTTGTCTTTGGAAGGCGTCCGCGCTTTTTTGTT
>JAZKCB010000081.1:0-6402 GCA_040388335.1 Pseudomonadota bacterium
ACGCGTGACAGCTCGGGCAGCATGGCATCGCAAATGCGCTGCGCCGCGATGCTCGCAAATGCAGCGCAAGACAGCAGCAGGATGGAACGGTTGGTGGCAGCAGACATGGCCGGGGCCGTCTGCGGGGTGTTGGTGCTTGAACTCAATTGATGATCCGGAGGAACTGGTTGACGCTGCGCATGACCCAACAGGCGCAGAACGTTGCATTGCTTACATGGATTATGTGGGCTGTCCCACAGACTGAAACCCGGGCCCGCTCCTAAGCTGGGACATGATCATCAAACAGTTCATCGACGCCGTTAACGCAGACCGATGGATATGGACGGCCGTTGCGATCGTGGGCGTTGTGCCGCTGCTTGTGGTGGTGGCATACATTGCTTTTGACGCAACCAGAGGCTTCCAGATCTGAAGCTGCGTGCCTGCAGTCGCCAAGGCAGGCACTACTGCCTTTTGCGCAGCGCCCATGCAAAAAACACGCCTTCGAGCGCCATCATCGCCCCGCCGCCGGCAATGACGGCTGCGCTGCCGATTGACGCGATCAGGCTGGCGGCCAGCACCACGCCGATTGACTGGCCCAGAAACAGCGCTGATGAAAACAGCGACACGCCGGTGCCGCGTGACTCGACCGACATGCCGGTGGCCGTGGCCTGCATGGTGTTGTGAAACATGAAAAAGCCAAAGCCTGCAAACAGGCTGGCAGGTATGGCGGGCAACCAGTGCGGTGTGTAGGCCAGCAGACAGGCGCAAACGCCAACGACAGCGCCGCCCAGCATGACCAGCCCCTGCTGGCCGAAGCGGGCAATCAGCCTGCGGCCCAGCGCCATGTAAAGCATGCCGCCCAGGCCGAACAGTGCCACGACGGCACCGGCGACAGACAGCGACAGGCCCAGCCTGTTGTGCAGGTGCGATGCCCAGATGGCCAGCACACCAAAGCCCACGGCGCCTTCGACAATCGCCATGCACAGCACCGTGCGCTGCCATGAGCCGCTGGTGATCAGCCAGGCCTGCTTGAGAAAGCCCGAATGCGCCACGGCCTGCACGGCCTCGGTACCTGCCGCCTTGCGCTGCGGCAGCAAGGTGATGCCCTGACGGCGCAGGTCGGTGTAGAGCAGTGCGCCGACGGAGGCGAACAGCACCGTCAAAAACACAAAACACCAGCGCCAGCCGAATGCATCGGTCAGCAGGCCGCCCAGCAGTTGCCCAATGACCAGGCCCAGCGTGCTGCCGAGGCCGGTTTTGGTGAGCATCTCCTGCAGGCGGTCATCGGGCACGGAGTCGCCCACCCAGGCCATGGCGAGCGGAATCATGCCCGCCGCGCCGACAGCCATCAAAAAGCGGGCGAACAACAAGACATCCAGACTGGGCGACAGCACCGCGACCACGCTGCCGACGCTGCATGAGAAGGCGCACAGCGTGACGATGCGGTACTTTCCCAGCCGGTCACCCAGCGGCCCAAAAATGAGCTGGCAGATGCCGTAGGTGATGGCAAACACAGACACCACCTGCGCCGCCTGCGGCAGGCCGACGGCAAACACCCGCGACAGCTCGGGCAGCATGGCATCACATATGCGCTGCGCGACCATGCTGGAGAACGTGGCCGTCGACAGAAGAAGAATGGAGCGCCGGGTGGCTGCGGAGACGGGGTCGGGAGAGGTCACTGTTTGAAGGGGTGGCGAATCAACAGGTGGGGTTTAAATATTTGTCATTGCGGACCTGATCCGCAATCCATGCACACGCATTGGGGCAAGTTGCCTCTTCGTTCGTGATGGATCCCGGATCAAGTACGCAATGACAGCCGGGACTTTCAGATCGCCTTGCCCAAACGCGCAACACCCTCTTTGATCTTCTCGACGTCCGCCGTGGCAAAGCTCAACCTGAACGTCGACACATCCGGGTTGGCCGCAAAGAAAGGTGCGCCGGGCACAAAGGCGACACCCTGCTCTATGGCGCGTTTTGCAAACTCGTTGGCGTCCTTGACCTTGCCGCCCTTGCCAGTGAGCTTTGCCCAGAAGAACAGACCACCCTGCGGCTGCGTGAACTCGACCGCATCGCCGAGCTCCCGGGTCAGCGCCTCGCCCATGGCGCGGGCGCGTTCGGCGTAGACCTTGCGCACATTGATGAGCGTGGCGGGCATGCGGCCGGCCTTGAGGTATTGGGCGGCAGTGGCCTGGGCGAAGGTGCTGGTGTGGGCATCACTGAACTGCTTGCACATGACGGCGTTGGCCATGAGGGCGGCGGGCGCGATCATCCAGCCGACGCGCAGGCCGGGCGACAGCACCTTGCTGAGCGAGCCGCAATGCGTGAGCAGCTCGCGGCTGCCGGGGACGGTGGCGCTCAGGGCCAACAAGGAAGGCGGTGGCGCATCGCCAAAGTAGAGGTCGCCGTACGGGTCGTCTTCAACCACGAGCGTCTGGTATTTGACGGCCAGCTCAAGCACCTTCTTGCGGCGCTCCAGGCTAAGCAGCGCGCCGCTGGGGTTGCCGAAGGTGGGGATCAGATACACAAACTTGGGCTTGTGCTCGGCCATGAGCTTTTCAAGCTCGTCGGTCTTCACGCCGTTGCCGTCAACCGGGGCGCTGATGAGTTCTGCGCCGTAGAGCCGAAAGCACTGGATGGTGGCGAGAAAGGTGGGGCCTTCAACAATCACCTTGTCACCGGGGGAGATCATGCATTTGCCCAGCAGGTCAAGCGCCTGCTGACTGCCGGTGGTGACGATCAGCTCATTGGGCGCAATATTGACGGCAGTGCCGGGCCGGCCTTCGCCCTTGGTGGCCATGAAGTGGCTGAGCTGCTGGCGCAGGGGTTCATACCCTTCCGTCGCACCGTACTGCAATGCACCGCCGGGTTCTTCCTGCAGGGCTTTGGCGGACGCCTCACGAATGCCCTCCACGTCAAACATGGCCGGGTCGGGGAAACCGCCCGCAAAGCTGATGATGCCGGGCTTGCCCAGCAGTTTGAAGAGTTCGCGGATGGCAGAGGTTTCAACGCTGTTCAGGCGGTCGGCGAATTGCAATGGCATGGGTGAGGTCTCGGGGTGCTTTAGAGGAAGCGCTTATTGTCGCCAATTGCGATTGGCAGCATCGGGCGGGGGACAAGTGTGGCGGACGGTCCTAGCGCGGTGATGCATCGGATTGCAAATCCGGGCAGGTCAGTTATATTGATTTAATCGCTTTAAAACGATTAATTGTATTTATTGTTTATTTACGATAATATGCATATATCACTTAAAGGTGTTATAAAAATATGACCACATTCAAGACCTTTCCCGTCCAGTCACCGGCACAACTTTCGGTGCATATCAAGTCGCTACGCAGGGCGCGCGGTCTTACGCAGGCCGCATTGGGTGAGCGCATTGGCGTCAAACAGGTACGCATGGCCGATATTGAGAACAACCCGGCAGCTGTCAGCCTGGACCAACTCCTGCAGGTACTGCACGCGCTTGATGCGCGCTTGCTGCTGGCCGACACGCAGCTCTACGCCAGCCATGCACCGGTGCCGCCGCCATCAGCACAAAGCCCTTCGACCGACTGGTAACAGGCAGGCACAAACATGGCATTTAAAGACCTTGACGTATGGATGAACGGCCAGCACGTGGGCCAGTGGTTCTGGACACGCACGGGGACCCCGCGCCTGCACTACGAAGCGGGCTGGGTGCAGTCACCCAACGCACGCCCCCTCTCCGTGTCGTTACCCATACCTGCCGGCGGCGGTGACGTGATGGGCGCAGCTGTTGAAAATTACTTTGACAACCTGCTGCCAGACAGCACCCGCATTCGCGAGCGGCTACGCAGGCGCTTCAGGTTACCTTCAACAAAGGCTGCAGACTTGCTGGCAGCTATTGGGCGTGATTGCGTCGGAGCCGTACAGCTGATGCCGGCAGGTGTGCAACCACCACGACATGACCAGATTGACAGCACACCTTTGACCGACACACAGGTCGAAAGGATCATTGCAGATGTAGACAACGACACCCCGGACGAACAGGCGATAGCGCATGACTTTCGTATCTCCATTGCTGGTGCGCAAGAGAAGACAGCGCTTCTGCGAATTGGTGAACGCTGGCACCTGCCCGAAGGTGCGACACCTACAACGCACATTTTCAAGTTGCCGCTCGGCCTGATCGGCAACATGCGCGCCGACATGACGGACTCTGTCGAAAACGAATGGCTGTGCGCCAAACTTCTTGGTGAACTTGGCTTCAACGTCGCTGCTACAGAAATGGCTGTGTTCGGCAGCCAAAAAGTGCTGGTCGTCGAGCGCTTTGACAGACAGTGGATGGACAACAGTCGCTGGATTGCGCGCCTGCCGCAGGAGGACTTTTGCCAGGCCAATGGCTGGCCGGGTGATCTGAAATATGAAAGCGATGGCGGACCCGGCATGCGCGCCGGTTTTACGCTGCTGTCAGGCAGCAACAACGCCAAGGCAGACAGCCTGCAGTTTGCATTGGTGCAGCTCGCCTTCTGGATCATGGCCGCCACAGACGGCCATGCCAAAAACTTCTCCATCTTTCTGGAGCGTGGTGGCGGCTACCGCATGACGCCGCTGTACGACGTGCTGTCGGCCTGGCCCATCATCGGCAATGGGCCGAGCCAGGTCAACCCGCGCCGCGCCAAACTGGCGATGGCCTTGCGCAGCAAGAACGCGCACAACAGCCTGCAGGAGATCCACACCCGGCACTGGCAGGCGCTGGCACAGCAAAGTGGCGTGCCCAATGCCTTTGACAGCATGGTGGCGCTGGTGCTGCAAGTGCCTGATGCGCTTGAACGGGCCGAGGCCTTGCTGCCCAAGGGCTTTCCTGCCAAAGTATTCAAAAGCATACGCTCCGGCATGCTCGCGCAGGCCAGGCGCTTTACAGATGAGATGACCTGAAAGGAGACACCCATGTCGCTTGAAATCAAGACCTTCCCGCCCGTGCGCCTGGCCCGCATGCGCTACACCGGCCCCTACGGCCACCCCGACATCGCCATGCACTGGCAGCGTTTTGGCCAGTGGTGCGAAGCTCAGGGTTTGATGAGCCCGCGCCGCAAGATGTATGGCATCAGCCTTGATAACCCGATGCTCACGCCGCCGCAGGAATGCCGATATGACCTGGGGATTGAGGTCGATGCGAAGTTCAAGGTGAAAGATGGCGATGCGTCAGGCGTGGCGATACAGCAGTTTGACGGCGGGCGTTACACCTGCCAGCCCTTCAAGGGCACGGCGGCACAGATAGGCATGGCGTGGATGGCGATGTTCGGCCAGGCCCTGCCCATGAGCGGGCTGCAGCGCGATGACAGGCCGTCCATGGAGGTCTACCTGGAAGACTTTGAGATGGACCCGAACACCTTTGTGTTCGGCTGCCTGCTGTGCGTGCCGGTGAAGGCTTGACTAAAAGCATAAAGCTAGACTCGGGGCATGAAAGCCGCCGCCATCACCCCGTTTTTTGAAACCCTCAAAGCCGCCAACCCCGAGCCACTGACCGAACTTGAATACACCAGCGTGTTTGAGTTGCTCACCGCAGTGCTGCTGTCAGCGCAGGCCACAGATGTGGGGGTGAACAAGGCCACACGCAAGCTGTTCCCCGTCGCCAACTCACCGCAGGCGATTCTTGACCTGGGCATTGACGGGCTCAAGAATTACATCAAGACGATAGGCCTGTATCACTCCAAAGCCAAACACCTGATGGAGACCTGCCGCATGCTGGTAGAGCAGCACGGCGGCGTAGTGCCCCGCACGCGTGAGGCGCTGGAGGCGCTGCCGGGTGTGGGACGTAAAACAGCGAATGTGGTGCTGAACTCGGCCTTCGGCGAAGCCACCATGGCGGTCGACACGCATATTTTTCGTGTCGGCAACCGAACCGGTCTGGCACCAGGCAAAAACCCGCTGCAGGTCGAGATGCAGTTGCTCAAGCGTGTACCGGCTGAGTACCTGGTGGATGCACATCACTGGCTGATCTTGCATGGACGCTATGTTTGTGTGGCGCGCACGCCGCGGTGCTGGGAATGTGCTGTTAGTGCTTATTGCGACTACCGACTGAAGACGCCCAGGCCTTTAGGGGGTTGAGGGTTTTGCCCTTGACTGCCTGGGTAGGCTTGCTCTGTGGCTGAGTTGTGTGCCCTTCACGACCAGGCCGGGCTACCCCCGGCTTTTACGTGAAGGGCACAGCACTTACCGCCGAGCAACACCTCGGCATGGCAGTGAAGGGCAAAACCCTCAACAACCGGCAACCTCAAGCCTCAACAGAAACCTTCGCCTCTTTAATCACCTTTGCCCACTTCACCTGTTCAGACTTGATGAACTCGCCAAACCTTTCTGGCGAACCACCGCCATCCTCGGCGCCGTATTGCTCGAACTTTTCCATCACGTCGGGCATCTGCATGACCTTGTTGATGTCTTCGTTCATGCGTTTGGCAATCAGTTGCG
>JAZKCB010000081.1:6502-17038 GCA_040388335.1 Pseudomonadota bacterium
GGCATCTGCATGACCTTGTTGATGTCTTCGTTCATGCGTTTGGCAATCAGTTGCGGCAGCTTGCCGGGGCCGACCAGGCCGTACCAGGTGGTGGCATCAAAACCGGGGAAGCCGGACTCGTCCATGGTCGGCACGGTCGGATGGCCCTTGGCGCGTTTGACGCGGGTTTGAGCAATGGCGATCGCCTTGCCACCCTTGACGTGGGGCGTGGCCGAGGTCATGGTCTCGAAGCAGTAGTTGACCTGGCCGCCAAGCAAATCATTGATCGCCGGGCCGGAGCCTTTGTACGGCACATGCAGTGCGTTGATGCCGGCGCGCAGCTTGAACATCTCCAGCGCCAGGTGCTGGGCAGAGCCGCCGCCTGCCGAGGCAAAACTGATCTTGCCGGGCTGCGCCTTGCACAGAGCAACCAGGTCCTTCACGGTTTTGGCAGGCTGGGCTTCGTTGCAGATCAGCAGGTTGGGCGTGACGCCGACCAGGGCGATGGGCACAAAGTCGCGCTCGACCACATATCCGAGCTTGGGCACCAGGCTGGGCGCCAGCGCATGGCTGTTGATGTGCGCCATGAGCAGGGTGTTGCCGTCGCTGGGCTGCTTGGCCACATAGTCGGCTGCGATCACGCCCGCGGCGCCGGCCTTGTTTTCAATCAACACGGGAATGTTCCACATCACCGAGAGCTTCTGCCCGACCACACGCGCCAGCGCATCCGTGCCACCGCCGGGCGGAAAGCCGACCACGATGCGGATCGGGCCGCTGGGCAGGTTCTGCGCCCGGAGCCAGGGGGCTGCGACGATGGCCGCGCCAGCTGCGGCGGCGGTGAGGATGGTTCTGCGTTGCATGGTTTGTCTCCTTTGGTTTTGTCTTGCTCTCTTGTCTGTCATTGCGGAGCTGATCCGCAATCCATGCACACCGAAGCGGGGATGGATTCCGGATCGAGTCCGGGATGACACGCACAACCTGGACCCGTCATTGCAGGCTCTTCAAGCCGCCTTGCGCATGGGCACCACGGCTGCGTGGCTCGAAAAATAATCCATCGCTGCCTGAACACCAGAACCGGCCAGCTTCACGCCGGCGAGCTTCAGGCCCATCTCGCAACCCGACAGCGCGGCCATCAGGGTCAGGTCGTTGCAATCGCCAAGGTGGCCGATACGGAACATCTTGCCCTTGACCTTGCCGAGACCCGTCCCCAGCGAGCAGTCGAAGCGCTCGTAAATGATCTTGCGCACGCCATCGGCATCAACGCCGTCGGGCATCATCACACCCGTCAAAATGGGTGAATACAGCGCTGCATCGGCGCACTGGATCTGCAGCCCCCAGGCCTTGACCGCGCCGCGTACGCCTTCAGCCCAGCGCTGATGGCGCGCAAAGACGGCCTCAAGGCCATGTTCAAGCAGCATGTCGCAGGCTTCGCTCAGTGCGTAAAGCAGGTTGGTGTTGGGCGTGGACGGCCAGTAGCCGGTCTTGTTCATCTCGATCATCTCGTCCCAGGCCCAGAAGGCCTTGGGCAGCGTGGCCTTCTTGCTGGCCTCTATCGCCCTGGCCGACAGCGCATTGAAGCTGATGCCGGGCGGCAGCATCAACCCTTTTTGTGAACCGCTGATGCTCACGTCAACGCCCCATTCATCATGGCGATAGTCGGCAGAGCCCAGGCCCGAGATGGTGTCGACCAGCAGCAGCGCCGGGTGTTGTGCGGCATCGATGGCCTTGCGCACGGCGGCGATGTTGCTGGTGACGCCGGTCGAGGTTTCGTTGTGCACCACACACACAGCCTTGATGGCGTGCTGCGTGTCGGCCTTCAGGCGTTCTTCAATCAGTGACGCCTGCACGCCGTGACGCCAGACGTCGGCGCCGGGGTGGCTCATCACCTCGGTCTTCAGGCCGAGGCGCGCCGCGAGCTTTTGCCACAGCGATGCGAAATGGCCGGTCTCGTACATCAGCACATGGTCACCAGCGCTGAGCGTGTTGACGAGAGCCGCTTCCCAGGCACCTGTGCCCGAGGCAGGGTAAATCATCACCGGCTGTTTTGTCTGGAAGATTTTTTTGATGTCTGCCAGCACCTTGAGCCCGAGCGCCGCAAACTCGGGGCCACGGTGGTCGATGGTCGGGTAGCTCATGGCGCGAAGCACGCGGTCAGGCACTGGCGATGGACCGGGGATCTGCAGGAAGTGGCGTCCGGTGGGGTGAAAGTCAAGCGTCAACATAAAACAGCAACTCCATGAAAGTAAGCCATTTTTTGCATACAAAATAGCTTTGTCAACACCATCAAGGGTAATTACCCAATTGGTTCCGGGTTTGACAGCCAATCTTTTTGCATACAAAATTCATAAATGACTGCTGAAATCATTGCCATCCCGCGCGCTGCGCTGCACGAACAGGTGGCCAGCCGGCTGCGCCAGATGCTGGTTGAGAACCGCATTGCCCCCGGCGCAAAACTCAATGAACGCGAGCTCAGCGAAGTGCTCAATGTCTCGCGTACGCCGCTGCGCGAAGCCATCAAGATGCTGGCCGCCGAAGGGCTGGTCGAGCTGCTGACGAATCGCGGCGCGATTGCCGTTGAGCTGACCGAAGCCGACGTGCTCAACACCTTTGAAGTCATGGCCGGGCTCGAGGCGCAGTCGGGCGAGCTGGCCGCGCAGCGCATCACCGATGCCGAGCTGGTTGAAATAAAAGCCATGCACTTTGAAATGCTGGCGGCGTACACACGGCGTGACCTGCCCACCTACTACCGCCTCAATTCAGCCATTCACAGCGCCATCAATGCCGCAGCCAAGAACCCTGTCCTCACCACAACCTACCAGCAGGTCAATGCGCGGCTGCAGGCGCTGCGCTTTCGATCCAACCAGGATGGCGAAAAGTGGAAGGCCGCCGTGAAAGAACACGAGCAGATGATCCGCGCGCTGGAGGCACGCGATGCCGCCGCCATGCGCCAGGTGCTGCTGGACCACCTGGTGCACAAGCGCGATGTGGTGATTGAACAATTGCGGGCAGCCAAAGACACCCCTGCGAACACGCGCATCCCCAAAGCGAGGGCCTGAGACCATGAACGCTCCCCTGCCCCTGAAGGTGGTGCGCGCAGCTGCAGCCCGCGACCACAGCACCAACTACGACGGCGTCGCCCGCATCAGCAATGAAGTCGCCGGCAGGCTGGCCGCGCGGCTGGCCGCAGAGACGGGCGGTGAAGTGCTTTTCTCGGGTGCCGACCGCGGGCGCTACGCCACCGATGCATCGATTTACCAGATGACGCCGGTCGGTGCCTTTGTACCGCGCACCATGCCGGACGTCAAAACCGCACTCGACATCTGCCGCGACATGGGCGTGCCCATCGTGGCGCGCGGCGCGGGCACATCGCAGTGCGGCCAGACGGTGGGCGCCGGGCTGGTGGTGGACTATTCAAAATACCTGCGCAACATCATTGACATTGATGTGGCCAACCGCACGGTTGAAGTCGAGCCCGGCATCGTGCTGGACCACCTCAACGCGGCCCTGAAAAAACATGGCCTCTGGTACCCGGTGGATGTCTCGACCAGCGCGCAGGCCACGCTGGGCGGCATGGCGGGCAACAACTCGTGTGGCAGCCGCAGCATTGCTTACGGCAACATGGTGCACAACGTACTGGGCCTGCAGGCCTGGACATCCGACGGTAACTTGCTACAGCTTGGCCCCTATGCACAGAGCAGCGGCAAGGCGCGCGAGCTGGGCGACTATGTGCGTGGCCTGGCGCAGCAGTTACAACCCGAAATCGCCGCTCGCTGGCCCAAGGTGATGCGGCGCGTAGCAGGCTACAACCTGGACATCTTCAACAACCAGAGCGAGCGACCCTACACGGATGACGGCTCGGTCAACCTGGCGCACCTGCTGATTGGCAGCGAGGGCACGCTGGGCCTGACGAAATCACTGAAATTGAAGCTCAGCGAACTGCCGCAGGCCAAGGTGCTGGGTGTGGTGAACTTCCCGACTTTTTACCGCGCCATGGATGCGGCCCAGCACATCGTGAAGATTGGCGACGGCACACTGACGGCGGTTGAGCTGGTCGACCGCACCATGATTGACCTGTCGCTGCAAAACCCGGTGTTTGCACCGACGGTGCGCAGCGCGCTCATCGGCAACCCGGCAGCTGTGTTGCTGGTCGAGTTCTCGGGTGCCAGCAAGACCGAGCTGTTGCCCAAACTCAAGCGCCTGCGCGAACTGATGGGCGATTTGCTGCTGCCTGATTCTGTTGTTGAACTGGTTGAGGACGCTGCGCAGAAAGCCCTGTGGGAAGTGCGCAAGGCGGGCCTGAACATCATGATGAGCCTGAAGGGCGACGGCAAGCCGGTGAGTTTTATCGAGGACTGCGCCGTGCCACTGGTGCACCTGGCCGAGTACACCGATGCCCTGACAGAGGTCTTCAAAAAATACGGCAGCAAGGGCACCTGGTATGCGCATGCTTCGGTCGGCACGCTGCATGTGCGGCCGATTCTGGACATGCGGCGCGAGGGCGCGCCCAAGATGCGCGCGATTGCCGAAGAAGCCTCTGCGCTGGTCAGAAAATTCAAGGGCGCCTACAGCGGTGAACACGGCGACGGCCTGTGCCGGGGTGAATGGATTGAATGGCAGTTTGGCCCAAAAATCACCGAGGCGTTTGCCAGCATCAAGCAGAAGGTGGACCCGCTCAACCTGCTCTGCCCCAAACGCATGATTGAGCCGCCGCGTATGGACGACACGCGGCTGATGCGTTTTGCGCCCAGCTACACGGTAGTACCGATTCGCACGGCGCTCGACTGGCGCGCATGGGATGTGCAGAACGATCCGGTCACGGAACTCACCAGCGCACCGGGCAGCGGCGGCGACCCGGCCAACGGCTTTGCCAAGGCCGTGGAGATGTGCAACAACAACGGCCATTGCCGCAAGTTTGACGCCGGCACCATGTGCCCGAGCTACCGCGTGACCCGCGACGAAAAACATTTGACGCGCGGCCGGGCCAACACGCTTCGGCTGGCGCTGTCAGGCCAGTTGCCCGGGCTGCAAGCCCGGGACGCGATGTCCAGTAACGAGGTCAAGGATGCACTGGACCTCTGCGTGGGTTGCAAAGGCTGCAAGCGCGACTGCCCCACCGGCGTCGACATGGCGAAGATGAAGGTCGAGTTTTTGCATCACTACAAGGCAAAGCACGGGTACACCCTCAAGGACAAACTCATCGGCCGCCTGCCCGAGTACGCCGCAATGGCGAGCCGCCTGGCGCCATTGCTGAATCTGCTTGAGCGAAGCAAGCGCATTCCCGGCCTTGCAGTTCTGAGTGAAAAGCTGACCGGTCTCTCCAGCAAACGCTCGCTTCCGAAATGGAAGCGCAAGACCTTCTTCAACACACCGGTTCGGTCAGCCACGCGTGAAGAAGTTTTGGCCGCAGCCAAACCTGCCGTGCTGTTTGTCGACACGTTCAACGGCTACTTTGAATCTGAAAACGCAGTCGCGGCATTAAAGGTGTTGCAGGCTGCCGGCTACACCACACATGTCGCGACCAAAAAGAAGACCGATGGCCACGCGCTGTGTTGTGGCCGTACCTATCTTGCGGGCGGCATGGTGCAGGAGGCCAAGCTCAAGGCAGCTGAACTCGTCAGCGCCCTGCTGCCCTTTGCAGAAAAGGGCATTCCCATCGTCGGGCTGGAGCCCTCATGCCTGCTGACCCTGCGCGATGAAACACTGGCCATGGGTCTGGGCGATGCGGCAGTCACCATCAGTCAGCAGGCGCTGTTGTTTGAAGAGTTCCTTTCGCGTGAGGCAGCCGCCGGCAAGCTGGAGGCGCTAAAGGCAGCGCTGAAGCCCATAGCGCAGCCCCTGTTGCTGCACGGACACTGCCACCAGAAAGCCTTTGGCGCGGTCAGCCCCATCATGGACGTGCTGCGGCTGATACCCGGTGCGAAGCCCGAACTGATCGAGTCCAGCTGCTGCGGTATGGCGGGCAGCTTTGGGTATGAGGCCAGCCACTACGAGGTGTCGATGCAGATGGCTGAGCTGAGCCTGCTGCCGGCGATACGCAACCAACCCTTGTCAATAGTTGTGGCCGACGGCACCAGTTGCCGCCACCAGATCAGGGACGGCGTACAGCGCGACGCGATTCACGTCGCCGCACTCCTGGCAAGTCAACTGGGTTAAAAATTTGCGGTATACAGCAAAAATTTAATGTACACGTTAAATAATGAGCAATTGTTAAGCTGTAACTTAACATTTCGGTCTTTATGTGCGTCAGCATGAAGTCTGGACACCAAAAATGGTCCCCAAAAAGCCATTTTCAGGCACAAAATCGGCCTCTAACCCAATAAATACGGACGTGAGCAGCTACTAAATAGATAGCAATCTCGTCATCAATATACCGCTGGTTCCGGCCCGGCACACCGCGCCTCAGCGGTCACACTGCGGGCTGGAATCTTTCCAGTTCTCGGTCGGCACCACCACCACACGCGTACCGCTGGTGCGCAGGTAAAGCGCCTTGCCTTCCAGCTGCTGCGGGCCGGGCGACATGCGTTCGGCGTTGATGACGATGCACATCAGCCAGGCCTGCTCAAGGTTGCCGGCAAAGGTGTTGCCAGATGCCAGCGTGGGACCCGAGAGGATCTTGAACGGCTTCTTGCTGTTCATCATCACGTTCTTGCCGCGCAGGTAGGACGTGATGGCGGCGTTGATCAGCGCATCGCTCGGGATGGGGCCTGCCGATTGGGCCAGCGTATCGGGGCTTGCAGCGTAAGACGCCGGCGCGGCCATCGCAGCAGCAAGTACAACGATGGCCAGAAGTTTCTTCACGCCCTTGCGGTCCGTTTGCCCGCCCAGGCCCACAGCCAGGCACCCGCGACGATCATGGGGATGCACAGCCACTGGCCCATGCTCATGCCCAGCGCCAGGATGCCGAGAAAATCATCCGGCTCGCGGAAGAATTCGGCGATAAAGCGGAATACGCCATACCCAAACAGGAAGGCGCCCGACACCTGGCCCATCTTGCGGGGCTTGCGGGCGTAGAGCCACAGCAAGATAAAGAGAAGCAGGCCTTCCAGCAAAAACTGGTAGACCTGCGACGGATGGCGCGGCAACTGGGAGCCGCTGTGCGGAAACACCATGCCCCAGGGCAGATCGGGCGACGAGAAGCGACCCCAGAGTTCGCCATTGATGAAGTTACCGACGCGGCCAGCGGCCAGCCCGGTGGGCACGCAGGGCGCGATAAAGTCCATCACCTCCAGCCACGGCCTTTTGCGTGAATGCGCAAACCACAGCTGCGACACCAGCACACCCAGCATGCCGCCATGAAAACTCATGCCGCCCTGCCAGACGAAGAAGATCTCCAGCGGGTGCGACAGGTAATAGCCCGGCTTGTAAAACAGGCAGTAGCCGATGCGGCCACCCAGCACCACGCCCATCACGCCGAGGAAAAGAATGTCCTCGATGTCGCGCCGCGCCCAGGCGCCCGGCCCGGTAATCGACGCATACGGCTCATGCCGCAAACGCAGCGTCGCCAGAAAAAAGAAAAGGCCGAAAGCGGCCAGGTAGGTCAGCCCGTACCAGTGCACAGCCAGGGGGCCCAGCTGCAGGGCGACGGGGTTGATTTCAGGGTGAATGAGCATGGGGGGTATTTTGCACGCTGGGCAGGCGCTGCCTGCGTCAGGAAATTCCGCTGTTTGCCTGAGGGGTGGCGGCGATGAAGGCGACAAAACGCTCAAGCACCGGGTTAGCGCTTCTGCCTGACCAGACGAGGCTGGTCTCACAGCCGGGCACGGCAACCTTTGAAATTTTGCGCGATGGCGGCACGCTGCGATAAACCACACCCGGCCGCTGGAACTGCTGCACGCTTTCAGGCACCCAGGCCACGCCCAGCCCGGCAGACACCAGGTTGACGATGGTCTGCATCTGGATCGCCTCCTGCGCGACACGGGGGGATTCCCCGGCGGCGTGGTACATCGCAAAGATCGCGTCATACAGGGAAGGCACGATGCGGCGCGGAAAGATCACCAGCGGCTGGGCCAGCAGGTCCCTGAGCGCGAGGGCCGTTTGGGCGGCCAAGGCGCCCTGCTCCGGCATCGCCACCACCAATTGCTCGTGCACGATGCGATGGCACGCCAGCCCGGGCGGCGCAAAGCCCGGTGAATGCAGCATGAAGCCGGCATCAATCTCGCCGCGCTCAAAGGCCTGCAACTGTACATCGCCTGTGGCTTCAATCAGTTCCAGGTCGACGCGCGGGTGCTGCTCACGAAACGCCCGCACCCAGCGCGGCAACAAATCAAAACCCACGGTGGATACAAAGGCCAGCCGCAATCGCCCTGCCTCGCCGTCTGCGCTGGCGCGCCCATAGGCAGGCAGCGCCTGTGCTCTAGCCAGCAGGTCACGCGCCTCGGGCAACAGCGCAGCGCCTGCTGCCGTGATCTGCACGCTGCGTTTGGTGCGGTCAAACAGCCGGTAGCCGAGCACGGCCTCCATCTGCGCGATGGCCTGGGTCAGTGGCGGCTGCGTCATGTGCAGGCGAATCGCAGCGCGGCCAAAGTGCAGCTCTTCGGCCACGGCGACAAACTGGCGCCAGAGGCGAAGCTCTATCCACGGCTCGGGGTTTGCTGATGGACCACTCATATGCCACGCATATTAATACGCCATGAAAAATGGATTGGAACAAATAAGTCAAAACCACCATAATCGCTGCACAAACCACAACTCCCCACGAGAGACACCCCATGGAAACGAAAACCATCACCCTTAATCCGCGCAGCAAAAACATCACCGAGGGCAAATCACGCGCCCCCAACCGTTCGATGTACTACGCGATGGGCTACGAGACCGCCGACTTCAAGAAACCCATGATCGGCGTGGCCAACGGGCACAGCACGATTACCCCCTGCAACAGCGGCCTGCAAAAGCTGGCCGACGCCGCCATTGCCGGCATTGAAGAGGCCGGCGGCAACGCGCAGGTCTTCGGCACCCCCACCATTTCAGACGGCATGGCCATGGGCACCGAGGGCATGAAATATTCGCTGGTCAGCCGCGAAGTCATTTCAGACTGCATCGAGACCTGCGTGCAGGGCCAGTGGATGGACGGCGTGGTCGTCGTCGGCGGCTGTGACAAGAACATGCCCGGCGGACTGATGGGCATGCTGCGCGCCAACGTGCCGGCCATCTATGTGTATGGCGGCACGATTTTGCCCGGCCACTACAAGGGCAAGGACCTCAACATCGTCAGCGTGTTTGAAGCCGTGGGCGAAAACTCTGCCGGCCGCCTGAGCGACGAAGACCTCGAGCAGATCGAGCGCCGCGCCATCCCCGGCACCGGCAGCTGCGGCGGCATGTACACCGCCAACACCATGTCCAGCTCGTTCGAGGCGCTCGGCATCTCGCTGCCCTATTCGAGCACCATGGCCAACCCGCACGACGAGAAGATGAACTCGGCCAAGGAATCGGCCAAGGTGCTGATCGAAGCCGTCAAGAAGGACATCAAACCGCGCGACATCGTCACCAAGAAATCAATCGAAAACGCCGTCGCCGTCATCATGGCCACAGGCGGCTCGACCAACGCCGTGCTGCACTTTCTGGCGATTGCACATGCAGCGGGCGTGGAATGGACGATTGACGACTTCGAGCGAGTGCGCGTCAAGACGCCCGTGCTGTGCGACCTGAAGCCCTCGGGCCAATACCTGGCCGTTGACCTGCACAAGGCAGGCGGCATTCCACAGGTGATGAAGACGCTGCTGGTCGCCGGCCTGCTGCACGGCGACTGCCTGACAATTAGTGGGCAGACGATTGCTGAAGTGCTGAAAGACGTGCCCGACGCACCGCGTGCCGACCAGGACGTGATCCGCCCGATCAACAACCCGATGTACAAGCAGGGCCACCTCGCCATCCTCAAGGGCAACCTCTCGCCCGAGGGCTGCGTGGCAAAGATCACCGGCCTGAAGAACCCTGTCATGACCGGCCCGGCACGCGTGTTTGACGACGAGCAGTCGGGTCTGGCCGCCATCCTGGCTGGCAAGATCAAGGCCGGCGATGTGATGGTGCTGCGTTACCTCGGCCCCAAGGGCGGCCCCGGCATGCCCGAGATGCTGGCCCCTACAGGCGCACTCATCGGTGCGGGCCTGGGTGAAAGCGTCGGCCTCATCACCGACGGCCGCTTCTCCGGCGGTACCTGGGGCATGGTCGTCGGCCACGTTGCACCGGAAGCTGCAGCTGGTGGCAACATCGCCTTCATCCACGAAGGCGACTCCATCACCATCGACTCACGCCAGATGCTGCTGCAACTCAACATCAGCGACGAAGAACTCGCCAAACGCAAGGTCGGCTGGGTAGCCCCCAAACCGCGCTACACCCGCGGCGTGCAGGCCAAGTTTGCGTTCAATGCATCGAGTGCGAGCAAGGGTGCTGTGCTGGATGATTATTCGTAAATTGATTTACGCAACGCCTGTCTTTTGATGGACGCAAAAAAGCACCTCAACGAGGTGCTTTTTTTATTGCCGAGCAAATCAGCACAGCCTTCGCCGCAGCAGGGTCTTCGCGAGCAGAGCCGCGGAACTGGCTCGGCCAGACCGCAGGCGA
>JAZKCB010000082.1:0-22751 GCA_040388335.1 Pseudomonadota bacterium
TGTAGCTCACGCCGCTGGGCACGCGCAGGTTGTCTTCCAGCACGTAGTACTCGCCGTTGCCCTGGGCATCGGGTGCACGCACGATGTCGATGCCGCTGATGTGCGAATAGATATTGCCCGGCACATCCACACCCATCATCTCGGGGCGGAACTGCGCGTTCTGGAAGATCTGCTCGGACGGGATCACGCCGGCCTTGAGGATTTCCTGGTCGTGATAAACGTCGTGGATAAAGCGGTTGAGCGCTGTGACGCGCTGGACCAGGCCTTTTTCCATGCTGGCCCATTCGTGCGACGGGATGATGCGGGGAATCAGGTCAAACGGGATCAGGCGTTCGGTGCCGGCGCCATCTTCATCCTTGGCGCCGTAAACGGCAAAAGTGATGCCGACGCGGCGGAAGATCATCTCCGCTTCGGCGCGGCGCGCCTGCATGGTGTGGTCCGGCTGACGGGACAGCCAGCGCTGGTAGCCCTTGTAGTGTTCACGGACCGAATCAGCGGTCAGGTTCATTTCATCAAACATCGGTCGGCTCATGTACTGTATCTCCGGGGCTGCGGGCATCGCTTTCTTGCAGCTCTAGCTTAGCAAGTTATGCGCCAAAGGTTTGGCCCGTGAAAATTTTTTTACCTGCCGATGCTGCAGAACAGGGCCTGAAAGTGGCGTTCAGGGTTGGTGATGCCAGTAACGCAATCCCTGCTTTCGCTGGCAAAACACTGTTTCAGGACTCTCGCTGCGCCAGGTGGTCGCCCCGCAGGATGGTGATTTGAGCACCTGAATGCCGCGGTCCGCATAACGCTGCATGACCGACTCCACCGGGTGGCCGAAGCGGTTGCGGTAGCCGGCCTGCGCCAGTGCAAACCGGGGCTGGACGGCGTCCAGAAAGACGGCGCTTGAAGACGTCTTGCTGCCGTGGTGCGGTATCAGCAAAAAGTCAGCTTTCAGCTTGGCCTTCATGGCGTCGTCGTTGACCAGTTTCAACTCCTGCGGCACCTCGATGTCACCGACCAGCAAAGCCGTTTCACGTCCATTTGAAATCCGCAATACACAGCTCATGGCATTC
This sequence comes from Pseudomonadota bacterium, assembly GCA_040388335.1. Lineage (GTDB taxonomy): Bacteria > Pseudomonadota > Gammaproteobacteria > Burkholderiales > Burkholderiaceae_C > Polaromonas. The sequence goes on from JAZKCB010000082.1 coordinate 1,059, forward strand.
GATTTGTTGATGCCCTCGTAATCGCTGGCTGCAGGTTGCAGGACTTCAAAACCCACACCATCCCAGTCCCAGCGCCGCCCGGCCACACAACGCGCAGATTTGCGAACCAGTTGCAGCTCATGGCTGTCTTCGATGGAGCTGACCAGTTGCGCCTGCGGCTGCATGGCCAGTACGGCCTGTGCGCCGCCGATGTGGTCGATATCGCGATGGCTCAACATCAGCATGTCGATTCGCTCGCCCATCGCCCGCAGCAGGGGCACCAGTACCCGGTGACCGGCATCGCTCTCGCGCGAGAACTTCGGCCCCGTGTCGTAGACCATGCCATGTCGGGCGGTGCGCACGATGACCGCGTTGCCCTGGCCAATATCGGCCCCCAGAATTTCGAACTCACCCGCCGCGGGACGCACCGGTTGCCAGAGCAGCACCGGCAACAACAGGGGCACACCCAGAAAGCGCCAGTGCCAGGGCAGACGCATGGCCAGAAGCCCCCCGCCCGCGATGCCTGCAATGGCAAACCACACGGGCGCAGCAGCCACACTGAGGGACGCAAATGACCAGCCTGCGAGCCACTGCAAAAACACGGCCAGAAAGCCGACAGACAGGGCGGCAGCATCCCAGACGGGCGACCAGAAAACACCCAGCATGGCCAGCGGCGTCACCAGAAGGGTCACCCACGGAATCGCCACCGCGTTGGCCAGCAGGCCGACCAGAGATACCTGGTTGAACAGCAGCAATGACAAAGGCGTGAGCGCCAGTGTGACGACCCACTGCTCGCGTGCGGCATTCATCAAGCCCGCCGCAGGTTTTACAAGCCATGACCAGACCCCGTCAGGGTGCTCAGGCTGATCGGCATCGCCTTTTTTTGCCTTACCCGAATCCGTCGCAAACAACACGCCCACAGCCACAAAAGAAAGCCAGAAACCCGCCTGCAACAGGGCCCACGGGTCAAGCACCACCACAACAGCCATGGCCAGCAGCCAGACGATGGGCCAGGGCCACTGCCTGCCGCTCTGCCTGAGCCAGACAACCGCCGCCAGCATCCAGATGGTTCGCTGCGCAGGCACGCCCCAACCCGAAAACAGGGCGTACGAAGCCGCCAGCAACAAACCACCCCAGGCACCGGCACTGGCGGCGGGAATCCACAGGCACAGGTCAGGTGTTACCCTGACAGAACGCCGCCACAGCCAGGCGAGCACCAGCGAAGCGACCCAGGCAAACATCGTGATGTGCAGGCCTGAAATAGACATCAGATGCGCCACCCCTGTCGCGCGAAAAACATCCCAATCGGCGCGCTCAATCGCGTTCTGGTCACCCACAACAAGTGCCGCGATGACACCGGCCAGTTGCCGGTTGTCGACACGCGCATAGATCGCCTCACGCACCGATTGCCGGGCACGTTCGACCGGGTGCCACCAGGTGTCGGCGATTTTTCGCGGCGGCGCGTCACGAACGCCAGTCCTGACATAACCCGTGGCCTGCACGCCCTGCTCCCAGAGCCACAGCTCATAGTCAAACCCATGCGGGTTGCTGTTGCCATGCGGTGCCTTCAGGCGAACCGTCATTTGCCAGCGTTCGCCGGCACGCAGGTTTTGCGGCAGTCGCTGGTCAAGGGCAAATTCGGGCGGCTCGACGCTGTCGTTGTCCATGGGCCTGGCAGGCGCCGCCTTCACGGGCCGCGGGCCAAAACCTGCATACCAGCCCAGATAAATTTGCGGCGGCAAAGCCACGTTTTGACCATCAAGCCGGGCCGACTCGACCAGAAAACGAAAACGTATGCCGTCTTCACCAGACTGTGGCATGGCCTGAACCTGGCCGGTGATTGCGATGTCCTTGCCTTCCAGCGCCGGATTGAGGGCTGTCTGCTGGAAAGCCCAGGCCCGCAGGCCTGTCGCGCCAAAACCCAGAGCCACAGCGGCGAGCACGATCAGGATGACAAAAGGGCCACGCAATAACGTTTTGCGTGCAGGGCGGATGGCCAATAGGGCGACAACGCAGGTCGAAACGCCCGCCAAAGCCGCATAAACCAGCCAGTCCCCAAGCGCCGCCTGCTGCAATTGCAGCGCCACACCGGCAATAAAACCTGCCAGAAGGCTCCCAAAAACCGATGCCAGCGGCAACAACTTGCCTGGCGTCCGGGCTTTTTGGGCGTTTTCGGTTGTTTTGAATGAAATACCGTCCCCCCGAAGCTTTTTTGTGTTCTTTGTCTCATGCCATGATCGCATGGCTGCATGTTCAACGAACAGGCGCCCAAATCAGCCTACACAGACCATGTTTGGCGCATCTCTTGCTAGCATGGAGACTGTCAGTATTTAACGGCAAGCCAAAGGGTAAGCTACTGACCAACTGCAAAAAACTGCCAAAAGCGAGACCGCCCTTGTCCATTCACGTTGCCCTTAGCCACATCACCCACTACAAATACGACCGGCTGGTCAACCTCGGGCCGCAAATCGTGCGCCTGCGACCTGCCCCGCACAGCCGCACCCAGGTCCTGTCGTATTCGCTGAAGATCGAACCTGCTGAACACTTCATCAACTGGCAGCAGGACCCGTTTGCCAACTACCAGGCAAGACTGGTCTTTCCCAAGCCTACGCGTGAGTTCAAGGTCACGGTGGACATGGTGGTCGACATGGTCACGCTCAATCCGTTTGACTTTTTCCTGGAGCCCGAGGCGGAAGAATTCCCCTTCAAGTACGCCAAGGCCATGGCCCAGGAACTGGCCCCCTATCTTGTCGCCGAACCCGCCACACCGCTGGTGCAGGCCTATCTCGACAAGATCGACAAAACCCCAAGGCGCACCAATGACTTTTTGGTCAGCGTCAACCAGCAGCTGCAAAAAGACATTAAATACGCCATTCGCATGGAACCCGGCGTGCAAACGCCTGAAGAAACGCTGAAGCTCGCCGTCGGTTCATGCCGCGATACCGGCTGGCTACTGGTCCAGTTGCTGCGCCACATGGGCCTGGCAGCGCGTTTTGTGTCGGGCTACCTGATCCAGCTCAAGGCCGACGTCAAGTCACTCGATGGCCCCAGCGGTACCGAAGTCGACTTCACCGATTTGCATGCCTGGTGTGAAGTGTTTTTGCCCGGCGCAGGCTGGGTCGGGCTGGACCCCACCTCCGGCCTGATGGCTGGCGAAGGGCACATACCGCTCGCCTGCACACCCGAACCCTCAAGCGCTGCACCTATCGAAGGCGGCGTGGATGAGTCCGAGGTCGAGTTTTCACACCACATGGGCGTGCAGCGCATTTACGAGTCGCCGCGCGTCACCAAGCCCTACACCGAAGACCAGTGGGCGCAGGTGCTGGCACTGGGCGAAGCGGTTGACCGCGACCTGGTGAGAGGCGACGTGCGCCTGACCATGGGCGGCGAGCCGACCTTTGTGGCCACCAATGACCGGGATGCGGCCGAATGGAACATCGACGCGCTGGGCCCCACCAAACGCGGCTACGCCACAGAACTGGTGCAAAAGCTGCGCGCCGAATACGGCCAGGGCGGCTTTCTGCATTTTGGCCAGGGCAAGTGGTACCCCGGCGAGCAATTGCCGCGCTGGGCGCTCAGCATTTTCTGGCGCAAGGATGGCCAGCCCGTCTGGAAGAACCCCGCGCTGTTTGCCAATGAGAGCGAACCCTGCAACTACACGGCTGAAGACGCTGCGCGCTTCACCGCCACACTGGCTGACAAGCTCGGTCTGGCGCCCGACTTCATCACCCCTGGTTTTGAAGACGTCTGGTACTACCTCTGGCGCGAGCGCCGTCTGCCGGTCAACGTTGACCCGTTCGACTCCAAACTTGACGACGCCATGGAACGCGAGCGCCTGCGCCGTGTCTTCATGCAGGGCCTGGATTCGGTCGTGGGTTATGTGCTGCCGCTCAAGGCCCGTGAAACCATTCCCGGCTCTTCTGCACCGCTGGCCGGCCCGGCCTGGACGACAGGCCCCTGGTTCTTCCGCGACGAGCGCATGTACCTGATGCCCGGCGACTCGCCCATGGGTTACCGCCTGCCGCTGGATTCAGTGCCATGGGTGTCCAAGACCGACTACCCCTACATGATCGAATCCGACCCGTTTGCGCCGCGTGATGCATTACCCTCAACGGCTGCCTTTGCCGGCCGTTATGCGGTGGGTGCAGGCAGCGAGTCACAGGCGCAGCGTGTCGAGCAATACCTTGCACGCTTCACGAAGAACGTTCCGCCACGCTATGAAGCCCGCCGCGTCATGCAAAGCCCAAGTGGTGAACAAGGCACGCCACCGGCGCAGGCGCAAACGCAGGTACCCACGGCCCGCGTGCCGAATGCCTTTGAATCAGCCGCATGGCTGACACGTACGGCGCTCTGCGTCGAGGTGCGCGACCCACAACGCGCCAACGGCCCCAAGGCCAAAAAAGAAGCCGACGCCAAGGCATCGGGCCAGACCACCGCGGGTGGCGGCGAGAAAGGTGCGCTCTACATTTTCATGCCGCCCATGGAGCGCCTAGAAGACTACCTGGACCTGCTCTCCGCCGTTGAGGCGACAGCGCAAACGCTGAACCTCAAGATCGTCATTGAAGGTTATCCGCCGCCGCGCGATCCGCGCCTGAAGATGCTGGCCGTCACCCCAGACCCTGGCGTCATTGAAGTCAACATCCACCCGGCCTACAACTGGGGCGAACTGGTCGAGCACACCGAATTTTTGTACGACATTGCGCACCAGACGCGCCTGTCTGCAGAAAAGTTCATGACCGATGGCCGTCACACCGGCACCGGCGGCGGCAACCACTTTGTGCTGGGCGGCGCCACACCTGCCGACAGCCCCTTCCTGCGCAAGCCGGAGGTGCTGGCCAGCCTGATTGCCTACTGGCACAACCATCCGTCACTGAGCTACCTGTTCTCGGGCATGTTCATCGGCCCGACCAGCCAGGCACCGCGTATTGACGAAGCCCGCAACGACCAGCTCTACGAGCTTGAAATCGCCCTGCGCGAGATCGCCGTCAACCGCGAGAAATACGGCCAGGACATGCCGCCATGGATTGTTGACCGCACGCTGCGTAACATCCTCGTCGACGTGACCGGCAACACGCACCGCAGCGAGTTCTGCATCGACAAGCTGTATTCGCCCGACTCGTCCACCGGCCGTCTCGGCCTGCTGGAGTTGCGCGCCTTCGAGATGCCGCCACATGCACGCATGAGCATTGCGCAGCAGTTGCTGCTGCGTGCGCTGGTGGCGCGCTTCTGGAACAAGCCCTACCACGGCCGCGTCACGCGCTGGGGCACCGAGCTGCATGACCGCTTCCTGCTGCCGAGCTTTGTACGCATGGACTTCAAGGACGTGCTGACCGAGCTCAACGAAGCCGGTTACCCCTTCGACATGGCCTGGTTTGAGCCGCACTTTGAGTTCCGCTTCCCGATGATTGGCCAGGTCAAGGCCAACAGCATTGAACTGACCCTGCGCAGCGCGCTGGAGCCCTGGCACGTGATGGGTGAGGAAGGCTCGTCGACCGGTACGGCGCGGTATGTCGATTCGTCGCTTGAGCGCATCGAGGTGCGTGTGACAGGCCTGAACGACAACCGTTATGTCGTCACCGTCAATGGCCGCGCCCTGCCGCTGCAAAACACCGGCACTGTCGGTGAATACGTGGCCGGCGTGCGCTACAAAGCCTGGAACCCGCCTTCGTCGCTGCACCCGTCGATTGGGGTGCATGCACCGCTGACCTTTGACGTGGTGGACACCTGGATGGAACGCTCCCTTGGCGGCTGCCAGTACCACGTGGCGCACCCAGGCGGCCTCAGCTACGCCAGCCTGCCTGTCAATTCCTACGAGGCTGAAAGCCGCCGCCTGACCCGTTTCCTGCAGATGGGCCACACGCCGGGCCGCATGCTGGTGACGGCGGCACAACCCAGCCGTGAATTCCCTTTCACACTGGATTTGCGTTAACGCAACAGGCGCAGGCACATTGCCCTCCATCAAGGGGCAAAGGCCAGGTGTATATAGCGGCGCATACTAAAATCAAAGCCAGGTTCCGCGAGGGGCCTGGCTTTGCAAATTGCCTGAAATCAGCCCGATAAACCGCCAGTCCCTGCAGATTGCCACCCTTTTGGGCCACGTGGAAAACAACAACAAGTCACTTTTTGGAGTCGATTCGCTGGAAGCCCCGGCGGAGCTGGCTGCAGCCCTGGCGCCTCCGGCACCTGCAGGTCACTTTGACGAACTGCGCGGGCGCACGCTGGCCAGGCCGCCGCTCATCACGGCTCAACAAGCGCCCCAGCAGGCGTCCCAAAGCCAGTCGCAATCACAAGGGGCAGGCCTTTTTCTGGCCGGCACCGAGCCGGCGTTTGCCGCGCAGAAATCCGCACAGGGCCAGCAGGCTGAAACCGCCAATGCGCCGCTGGCCAAAAGCTGGACCACGTTTTTCAATTTCCTGGGCAGCGACGGGTTTCACGACCTGAACCGCCGCACCGCCAACCTGCAGCGCCAGATTCGCGACAACGGCGTCACCTACAACGTCTATGCCGATGCCGACGGCCCGCAGCGCCCCTGGTCGCTTGACCTCTTTCCGCTCATCATCTCGCCGCAGGACTGGCAGCAGATAGACACCGGCATACGCCAGCGTGCGCGCCTGCTCAACCACGTGATGGCCGATGTCTATGGCCCGCAAAACCTGCTGTCACAAGGCCTGCTGCCCTCGGCGCTGGTGCAGGGCCACCCCGGCTACCTGCGCGCCATGCAGGGCGTGCAGCCCGCGGGCGGCACCTACCTGCACATTGCGGCTTTTGACCTCGCACGCGGACCTGACGGCCGCTGGTGGGTCGTGTCGCAGCGCACGCAGGCGCCTTCGGGCCTGGGCTACCTGCTTGAAAACCGCCTGACGATTTCACTGCTTTTCCCCGAAGCCTTCCGCGAGATGAAGGTCCAGCGCCTGGCCGCCTCATACAAGGCCCTGGTTGACGGCATGAAGGCAGCCAGCCCATCGAACAACCCGCGCATCGTGCTGCTCACGCCCGGGCCCTACAACGAAACCTACTTCGAGCACGCCTACCTCGCGCGCTACCTCGGCCTGACACTCGTCGAAGGCAGCGACTTGATGGTGCGCGGCGAAAAGCTCTACCTCAAGACCCTGCAGGGCCTGGAACCGGTACACGGCCTGCTCAAGCGCCTGGACGACGAATTTCTCGACCCGCTTGAATTGCGATCCGACTCCACCCTGGGCGTGCCCGGCCTGCTGCAGGTGATACGTGCCGGCAACGTGCTGGTCGCCAATGCACCCGGCTCGGCCTTTCTGGAGTCCAGCGCACTGCTGGGCTTTTTGCCCGCGCTGTCGCGCCATTTGCTGGGCGAGACCCTTAGCATTCCCTCCCTGCCAACCTGGTGGTGCGGCGAGCAGGCCGTCATGCAGGAGGTGCTGCCGCAGCTCAAGGACTGCGTCATCAAACCCACCTACCCCGGCTCACGCCTTGAGTCGGTCATCGGCCAGAGCCTGTCGCGCCGCTCGCTCGACGAGTGGGCTGGCCGCATCGTTCGCCAGGGCGAAGACTACACCGTGCAGGCCTACCTGCCGCTGTCGCAAACCCCGACCTGGCAGGGCGAACGCATCGCGCCGCGCTCGGCCATGCTGCGCGTTTTTGCCGTGGCCGACGGCAAGGGTGGCTGGCAGGTCCTGCCCGGAGGCCTGGCACGGCTGGCCGGCAAGAACCAGAACATTGCATCGATGCAGCACGGCGGCAGCAGCGCCGATGTCTGGGTGCTGGACGGCAGCGGCGGCGATGTGACTCTGGCCGGCACGCCAGCCCGCACCCTGCAAGAAGCACTGACACCCACACAAGTTGCCCTCACGTCACCGGAATCTATCGAAGAGCTGGCTGAACCTGCCACCACGATGGCACCCGAAGAAGTCCTGGCCTCGGTTTTCAGCCGCTACAAACCGCCGGTGACCAGCCGCGCTGCAGAAAACCTTTTCTGGCTGGGGCGTTACACGGAACGTGCCGAAAACTCCATACGCCTGGCGCAACTCACACTGCATTGCCTGGGCGGTGAAGACCAGTCATCGCAACCGTTGCTGCAGTGGCTGACCGACATGGCCGTCAACAACGCACTGGTGCTGGACACCGTGCCGCCGGCCACGCATGCACGCCGCGTGTTTGAACGCTCGCTGATCGCAGGGCTGGCCCAAACATCACAACCGGCCAGCGTCGGCTTCAACCTGCGCGCCCTGAAAAGCGCCGCATCGGCCGTGCGCGAGCGCCTGTCGCAAGAGCAGTGGCATGTCATCGTGCGCGCCGAAGCCGATTTTTTCAGCCGCTGCGAAGCCTTCAACAAGGCCAGCCAGAACGGCGGGCACGGGCTTGAATATTCATCCGTCGAGGCACTGCGTACGCTGGAACTCGCCAGCGGCTTCATGGCCGCGATGACCGGTGCGCAAACCGACCGCATGATGCGTGACGACGGCTGGCGCCTGCTGAGCACCGGCCGGCACATCGAGCGCTTGAGCACGCTGTCAGCCGCCCTTCTTGAAGGTTTCCGCACAGAGTCGGTGTTTGACGAAGGCGGCTTTGGTGCCATGATTGAACTGTTCGACAGCACCATCACCTTTCACGCGCAATACCAGCAGCGGCGCGACATTCCCGCCCTGCTCGATTTGCTGGTGCTGGACCGCGACAACCCACGCTCGCTCGGCTGGGTGGTGCAAACGCTCAAGGGCCGGCTCGACAAGCTCGCCCTGAGCTCCCCCGGTGAATTGCCAAACCTGACCAGTGGCCTGCCCGATCCCGAAAAGTGGGCTCTGTCCGATCTGGTCGATGCCCCTTCTGCAAAACCCGAAAACACCCGCTACGACCGGCTCATCGAGTTGCTGGACAGGTGCAACGACGCAGCGTTTGAGCTGTCAGACAACATTAGCCGCCAGTACTTCAGCCACGCCGCTTCGGGAAACCACAGCCTGGGCGCCTGAAGTCTGCCCGTACCAGCCAAGCCGCTGGCTTTAAACTTGGCTCCCAAGGCCTGATTCATGCTGCTCCACGTCGTCCACGAAACCCATTACCTCTACACCCCGGCGGTTGAGAACGCACACCACGTCGTTCACCTCAAGCCCATAGACCACGCCAGCCAGTCGCTGCAAAGCCACCAGTTGCGCATCAGCCCGGCACCAGCGCAGCAGCGCGATGTGCCTGATGTCTACGGCAACTACCGCACCTTCTTCTCCCTGCAGACCAGCCACGACAGCCTGAGCGTCATCTCCGACAGCGTCGTCTCGACCAGCCCGGTCCAGTCACAGGACTTTGGTGAAGCAGCGCCCTCATGGGAGCAGGTACGCGACCAGTTTCGCTACAGCGCGGGCGCGGCCTGGAACAGCGCGTCAGAGTTTTTGTTTGCATCGCCCTATGTGCCGCGCGACGATGCCTTTGTGCAGTTTGCGCGCCCCAGCTTCACGCCGGGCAAGCCCCTGCCCGAAGCAGCACACGACCTGATGGAGCGCATTCACCGCGCCATGGTTTACGAAAGCAACAGCACCGAAGTCAACACCCCGGCACTGGTCGCGCTGCGCCAGGGCAAGGGCGTGTGCCAGGACTTCGCGCACATCATGGTCGCCTGCTGCAGGGCCATGGGCCTGCCGGCGCGTTACGTCAGCGGCTACATGCTCACCAAGCCGCCGCCCGGCCAGCCGCGCCTGATCGGCAGCGACGCATCCCACGCCTGGGCATCGGTGTATTGCCCGGACCCTTCGGGAGGCCACTGGCTCGACTTTGACCCGACCAACGACAGACCACCCGGCGAAGACTATGTGACGCTGGCCACCGGCCGCGATTTTCTCGACGTCTCCCCCATGCGCGGCGTGATTCGCGGCGGCGCACGCCATGTGCTGGATGTAGCCGTGACGGTAGAGCCGGTTGAAGAACCCGCTGTCATCCCGCACAGCGAGCCCGCACAGAACATGCAGCAAAACATGCAAGGCAATATGCAGGAACAGGGCTGGATGCCCTGGACCCACCAGCAACAGCAAGGCTGAAGCCTCTCATCACCTTTATTTATTTCCGCAGGAGAACCCCATGAACACCGGACCGATTTACGACAAGCTGAAAGCTCTCAACATCACCCTGCCCCCGCTGGCGATTCCGCTGGCCGCCTATGTGCCCTTTGTACAGACCGGCAACCTGGTTTTCCTCAGCGGCCACCTTGCCAAAAAAGACGGCAAGGTCATCGTTGGCCAGCTCGGTAAAAACATCACGACCGAAGAAGGCAAGGCAGCCGCACGCGCCGTCGCCATCGACCTGATGGGTACGCTCGAAGCAGCCGTCGGCCTGGGCAAGGTCAAACGCATCGTCAAGCTCATGAGCCTGGTCAACTCGACGTCAGACTTCACCGACCACCACCTGGTGACCAACGGCGCCAGCGAACTGCTGGCCGAAGTCTTCGGCGATGCTGGAAAACACGCCCGCAGCGCCTTCGGCGTGGCGCAGATCCCCATGGGTGCCTGCGTCGAGATCGAGCTGATTGCTGAAGTGGGCTGAGCCGGTTTTAAACGCTTGAAACGCTATTAATTCAGTAGCTAGCCACGCGCATATCTGTTGGCCTACGGCCCGATTTGATGCCCTAAACAGGCCATTTTTTGGTGTTTTTGGGGCATGTTGATACCCACCACCGAGGTGAAACCCAAAAAAGTTAATATGCAGGTTAACTTTTAAAGTATTTTTAACATATACATCAAATTTTTAATTTATACGGCAAAAATATTCTCACTAGCGCTTGGCTCACTGTGGTGGGCAGGCTATCAGCAGGTTACAGATCCAGCACCAGCACAGGTGAATTCGACCTGGAACAGCATGGGGTCAATTGATCGTTTTTTGCCCGCTCATCATCTGTAAGAAACGAGTCACGATGGTCAGGGATGCCCTCCAGCACCCTGGTCAGGCAGGTTCCACATATTCCCTGCTCGCAAGAAAGGGGAACCTCTATATGTTGCGATCTGAGGGCCTCGGCAATAGTTTCATGCTCACCAACCGTCACAACTTTTCCGGATCGGGCAAGCCGCACTGAGAAAGCGGAACCTGTCGTCTGATGCGCAGGCGCAGCCGCAGAAAAAAACTCCCTGTGCAAGCGCGGCTCATCCCAGTCTTGCTGCCGCGCAACCTGAAGGACGGCCTCAATAAACCCTTGAGGCCCACACACATAAAGGTGTGTGTCGCTGGAAAACTTTTTAAGTGTCGCCAGCACATCGAGTCGTTGGGAAGGAGGTCCGTCATCAAAATGAAAATTTGCCCTGTGCCCATAGGACGAATTTTTGATTCTTTCTACAAAAGCCATGCGGTCTGATGAACGACCGCAGTAATGAAGTTCAAAATTTCGCCTTTCCTCAGCCAGGTACTCCGCCATGGCGATGATCGGTGTAATTCCTATGCCACCGGCAAACAGCAGCGCCGGCGCAGAGGACTCAAGCTCAAAGAGGTTGCGCGGCGGGCTTATTTCCAGCACATCGCCCTCTTGCACCTGACGGTGAACCGCGCTCGACCCGCCTCTCGAGGCGGACTCAAGCAATACGGCGACTCCGTAACTCAAGGAATCGCCTGCCGAATTGCAAAGCGAATACTGACGCACCAGTCCGCCCGGCAAGTGAATATCAATGTGGGCCCCGGGCGTGAAAGACGGTAGGGCACGCCCGTCAACGCTCTCCAGTTCCAGTCCGCAAACAGCCGCGGCTTCCACTGCCTTTCGCCTGACGCGAACGGCCAACGTATTCCTGCTCATTGACTGATCAGGCAGTCAACTGCGCAACTTCGGTGACATCCTCCACCAACTGCAGCGGGATGATCACGGAACCGACCTCACCGCTTTCGCGCTGAATACATGCATCCAGAACACGTCGTGCGCGCATGGGAGCCTCGTCAAGCCGAATGGCCACCTTCGGTATCTGGGTCTTCAATGCCGTCACCTGCCGCTGCTGATGCTCCAGCACGATCTTGTCCTCGTCGAAAGTATCTGAAACAGCTTTGCGGATGGCCTCTGTAAGCGCCGGCTCATCCAGTCGATAGTTGCGCACAATCGACCAGAAATAATGCGTAGTCGTTTCTGTCTCGGGTGTCAGAAGGTGCAGCACGTGACTGACGTAGGCCTTTGATTTTTCTGTACCAACAGGGTAGACACCAACGTCGGTCATGTTGATGCCCGGAACCAGATTGATCGCCGTTTGCCACCTGTTGATCGGCCCATCATGTTTCAGGATCATGGCGAAAAACGGTGGTGGTGCAATGTCTGGCATTTCCCGATGTGCACGCACCAGGCGATCACCTTCAACGGTAACCTTGACAGGGAAGTTTGCAATCGTCTCTTCCTCCTCGTTGCCAATGGTCTTGCCATGCACATACGTCTCGTGACTCAGATCGAGAAGATTGTCATTCATCAAACGATAGTCAGATTCGACCATCTTGTATCCGCGCGAGGCCACCCAACCCGGGTCGTCATTCCAGTGGAGATCGGGGATCAAGTCCGGATTTGCCAAAGCGGCATCTCCCAGCCATACCCACACAAACCCATGCCGCGCCACGGCGGGGAACTTTTTGAGGCAGGCAGCCGCAGGAATCTGGGTCTGCCCGGGAACTTCAACGCACTTCCCTTCCACCGAAAACTTCATGCCGTGATAGCCACACTGAAGATCATCACCCACCCGCTTGCCGAGCGAGAGCGGCATGAGACGATGGGGGCAAACATCTTCCATGGCCGCAATCTGGCCGACGGATGTTCTGAACATGACCACAGCAGTGCCGAGAAGGCGTCTGGCCACTATTGGCTGTTCAAGTTCATTTTCAAATGCTGCGATGTACCAGGTATTTTTAAGCCACATATTTGTTCTCCGTTTCGCTTGGCGAATATGTATTGAATTCAATGAACAGTCAGTAAAGAGTTCAGAAGCGGTCGATCAGCCAGAAGTACCTCGCTTTCGCCGCTGTACACGACCTGACCGCGGTCAAGCACCAGCGCCTGTTTTGTCATGCTTAGCGCCAGGGGTGCGTGCTGCTCGACGATGATGATTCCAAGACCCTCTTCGCTCACAATCCGGCGTAGTGCTTTCGCCAACTCCTGGACGATGACGGGGGCGAGACCTTCCATCGGCTCATCAAGCAAAAGAAGGTTTGGGTTCGTCATCAGGGCTCTGCCTATTGCCAGCATTTGTTGTTCACCACCGGACAGCTGGAGCCCCCTGTTGAGACTGCGTTCCCTGAGACGGGGGAAAAGCTCATATACGCGGCGAAGATTCCACTCACCCCGCCGTGCAACCGCCTTCAGGTGTTCCTCAACCGTCAAAGATGGAAAAACGAGACGCTCCTGAGGAACCCATCCCAATCCAATACGTGCACGCTTGTGGGTGGCCAGAGACGAAATATCTTTTTCGTCCCATCGAACAGCGCCGGCATGATGCTGTGTGAGACCCATCAAGGTCATTAACAGTGTGCTCTTGCCAACACCATTACGCCCCAGCAAGGCCAGGCTGCCGCCTCTGGGCATTGAAAAATTGACGCCATCAAGAACGACTGCGGCACCGTAGCCCGCTCTCAGGGAATCCACCGTGAGCAGATCAGACATGTTCAGCCTCTCCCAAATAGACATCTTTTACCTGCGCGTTGTTGGCGATCTGGTCTGGCGATCCTTCGGTCAGGACCCTGCCGCCCACAAGCACAGTGATTTTTTCTGCAAACCTGAACACCAGATCCATGTCGTGTTCGATGATCAGGATGGCAACATCTTTCGGAAGCGCCGATAGAACCTCAAACAACTCTGCACTTTCTGCAGCCGGAATTCCCGCAGCGGGCTCATCCAGCAGTAAAACCTTGGGGCAGCTTGCCAACGCCAAAGCGATTTCCACGAGTCTCTGCTTCCCGTATGGGAGCTGCTGGGTGACATACTGCGCTTCGTCGCGCAAACGCAAAGACTCCAGCAGATTCCTGGCTTCAACAATCTCCTCCTTCATGGACGCCAGAGGTCTGCTCCAGATGGTGGCTTTACCCTTTCGCTCCAGGATTGACAACATGACGGATTCGAGAACGGTCAGTTGAGGAAAAAGGGTGTTGATCTGGAATGTCCGGGCCATTCCGCGGCGCACGCGCGCATGCTGGGAAAGCTTCGTAATCTTGTCACCAGCAAGGAAAATATCCCCACCATCGCTTTTCAGGTAGCCTGTCAGAAGATGTATGAACGTCGTCTTGCCCGCACCATTCGGGCCAATCAGTGCATGCCTGGCTCCTTGTGCAAGGGTCAGTGAGATATCGCTGTTGACCTTGAAATCGCCCCATGACTTGCTTAGCCCCTGAGTACTGAGTGCTGGAACGCTCATGAGGCACCTCCATTTTTTGCGTTCCGCAGTCGCACAAAAACCCTGTGCAACGTGCCCGCTATGCCGCCCTTGGCAAAAGCAACAAGCACAACGAGCATCAATCCCAACCAGAACTCCCAGTAGATGGGGTTCAGACTCGAAAGAAAACTCTGGGCAACGATAAAAACCACCGAACCGGCCAAAGCACCGTACAGGCTTCCGACGCCACCCAGCATCAGCATCACCAGCACATCGGCGCTACGCTGAAACCCCAGGGAATCAAGCCCTACAAACTGCGTGGTCTGTGCGAGCAACGCTCCTGCAATTCCTGCGATCCCTGCACCGAGCGTGTAGACGAGAACCAGTCTTTTTGAAACTGGAGTTCCCAAGCTCGGCATACGCCTGATACCTTGCTTGATTCCCCTCAGGGAAAGACCAAACGGAGACGATGCCAGGCGCCGCAGGAAGATAAAGATGACAAGCAGAACAGAAAGGCTATAGAGATAGGCAACCCGCCCAGAAATGTCGAACTCAAACAGTCCCAATATCTTCCACATCTGCATTCCCGAGAGCCCGTCACCCCCGCCCGTGACAGCACTGGCCTTGTTGGCGATTTCAAATAGAACCAGACAGATGCCCAATGTCACCATCAGGCGCGACAACTCTCCCAACCTGACCAGCAGCAGTGAAGTCAGGCAGCCCAGAGCTGCCGCCATTAGTCCGCCCAGTAACAATCCGGTGATGGGTTCACCCCAACCGTGAACTGACAGCAATCCGGCGGTGTAGGCACCAACCCCAAACGATGCAGCATGACCCAGCGAGACGATTCCCGCATACCCAAGAATCAAATCCAGCGACAACGCGAATAAGGCAGCAACAAAAATCTGGGACCCAAGTACGAGATAGCCTGGTAAAGCAAAAAGCACCACCAGTGGAGTTGTCCAGAGTAAAAGCTCCGCGACACTCCATTTGCCATCGGGTAGGTTTCGGGATACCAACCGCCCGCCAGTGGCCCTGAACAACCCTGACTTTTTCATGCACGTCTCCCGTACAAACCCGCTGGAAACAGTACGAGCATGACCACCATCACCACGTAAATCGCGAAAGCACTGACCTGCGGCAGATAGTATTTGCCAGCAACGTCACAAAGACCCAAAAAAAATGCGGCGATGAGCGGCCCCTTGATACTGCCGGCACCACCCACCGCAACAACCAGCAGGAAATACACCATGTACTTGATCGGAAAGGCAGGATCAAGTCCGATGACATCAGCAGCCAGGGCGCCACCAAGGCCCGCCAGACCTGTCCCGAGCGCAAAACACAGCGTGAACAAAACATCAACACCGATGCCCAGGCCCGCAGCAGCCTGGCGGTTATCGACTGAAGCTCTTACCTGCGCGCCAAAAACAGTTTTTTCGATTAGCCCCGTCAAGGCCAAGGTGATGACAGCAACCACGGCGATGACAAAGATCCGGAAGCGACCGAGTTCAAGACCTGCAAACTCAATATTCCCCCTCAATGCATCAGGCAAGGTCACCGCTTGCTGTTGGGGTCCCCATACATAAGTAGCTGTTGCCATGCTCATCAACACAACACCAATACAAAGCAGGGTCTGGTCCAGAGGACCTGCGTCATAGAAGT
Source organism: Pseudomonadota bacterium (assembly GCA_040388335.1). Taxonomy (GTDB): domain Bacteria; phylum Pseudomonadota; class Gammaproteobacteria; order Burkholderiales; family Burkholderiaceae_C; genus Polaromonas. Next base: position 16,970 of record JAZKCB010000082.1, read on the forward strand.
ATCGATATAGCAGGCGTTCAAACACCGCCCCCACCATGGCAGTAGCAATGAATGCCACTGGGAGGGCTACCCAATACGAAACACCCATGGCCGACATGACCGTTACGGCGATATAGCCGCCAAGCATCGCAAACACGCCATGCGCCAGATGAACGAAATTCATCAATCCCAGGGTAATTGACAGACCCACGCTTATGAGGAAAAGCAGGCTTCCGTACGCGACGCCATCGAACACGACTCCAAAAAAGCTCGTCATGATCGACACCCCGGCAAATAATCAGCATCGTGATTCATACTGTCCCTGTCTATTTTTTAGTTCTGCAGCAGCTACAAGGTCTCAATTGCCTTTGCCCATGTCTTTAACTGCTTCGAATTTGTCAAAATCCACCGCAACTGGTGCGCCTTTCACCAGCTCCACCTTGCGGACGTAGACGGTGTTGATGACATCACGCGTATCCTTGTCAATGCTCATGGGGCCCCGCGGACTGTTGATGCTCAACCCTTTCATTGCATCAATGATCTTGTCCCCATCGGCAACACCGCGCGTCCTTTTCAATGCTTCAAAGATGACGGCCATTCCGTCGTAGGCGCCGACAGTCAGGTAGTTTGGTTCTATCTTGTCTCCAGCTACTTCGCGGTAGGTTTGAAGGAATGCCTTGTTCCTGGCGCTGGGATTCGACGGTGTGTAAAAGCCCGTTGAAATGGCACCGACAGAGGACTTGCCCGCAACACGCAGCACATCAGGATCAATCCAGCCTTCGGCCGAAAGCAGTTTGATGCCGGATTTATCCAGGCCTCGATCGGCCCAGGCTTTGTAGTACAGGATGACTGGTTCCCCCACCGGCAGGAATGCAAAAACTGCATCTGGCTTTTCGTCCTTGACCTTCTGCAGGAACGGACCGTACTCAAAGCTTGTAATTGGCAACTTCACCTCGCCAACTATCTTTCCGCCGGCCTCCGTAAATCCTTTCTTGAACCACGTGGCTGCCTCAATGCCGGGCGCGAAGTCGCCAACAGTGACATATATGTTCTTGAGCCCTTGCTTTGCAGCCCACTGACCCAGGGGGTAGGAGGTTTGCGCCGTAGTGAAGGACGTCCGTACGATGTATGGAGACCGGGTGGTGATGATTGACGTGGCCGCATTCATGACCACCATGGGTATCTTGGCCTGCGTGGCCAAAGGCGCGACTGCTAGTGCACTTGGCGTGAAGTCAAAGCCGGCCAGCGCATCCACCTTGTCCCGGGTGATAAGTTCCTGCGCCAGCCGTTTGGCAACATCCGGGTTGGGGCCTGCAGTGTCGCGGTAGATGATCACGACCTTTTTACCGGCGACCTCTCCACTGTTCTGCTTGAAGTATGTGTTGATCCCGTTCTGGATCTGTTGCCCCCCCACGCCATACACACCGCTCATCGACGCAACCACACCCACCCGGTACTCTTTGCCGTCCTGGGCAATTGCGACATTCCACACCACGCCTGTAAGGGCAAGCAATAAAAACTTCGATTTCATCTCTGTGTCTCCTTTTTTGATTTGTAAAACCTGCAAAAAACTCTACGGGAACGCTTCTCTCCAGATGCCCAGCGCTTGCTGCACCGGACGATCAGACATGCTGAAAAGCACAGCGCGCTCTGCACACTGGTGAGATACAGGCATCCAGGAAGGAACGACAAACACGTCGCGGGGTCCCCACTCGATGGTTGTGTCCCCAATACGGCTGCTCCCATGGCCCTCAACAACTGAATAGACCTTGCTATCGGTAGACCTGTGAGGCGTTCCGCGAAAGCCTGCAGGAAGCATCTGCATGAATGCGCCTATGGTTGGGGTTGGCCACCCCCCCGTTCCCGGATGCGTGAAGCGCAACTTGAATCCATGCGCGCCATTCACCGCATTGGTTTGACTCATCCTGTTCAGCAGTGCGAGCGTCTGCTCATATGGATACCTGAACAGCGGACTGCGCGCAGGATGAACCTGGTAGTCATCCGGCATCATTCCTGTCCCTACGTTGCCCAGCGAATAGTCAACAGGACGGTTGATCGGTTGAACTTCCAGCGGATGCTGCTCTGAAAACGCGGCATCGAAAAACTGGATCATCGGCACGTCAAGCCCGTCAAGCCAGATCACTGGCGTGGAACCTTCGTTCCCGTGGTCATGAAAAGACCACGAGAGCGTAATGATGAAATCGCCCGGAAACATCGGTGTGCGTTCACCATCGACGGCGGTGTATCCGCCTTCACCCTCCATGATCAGGCGCACCGCAGTTGCGGTGTGGCGGTGGCTGGGTGCAATCTCCCCAGGCAAGATAAGTTGTATGCCCGCATAGAGCGAATGAGTGGCCGAGGATTTGCCGCGAAGACCCGGGTTCTCCAGAACCAGTACACGGCGTTCTGCCTGCTTCGCAGAGATAAGCTCGCCAGCCTCCAGCAGATATGCGCGGGCTCTATTCCACTGCCAGTGAGCGGGCTCGCATGGCGTCCTGGGCTCAGGAGGGACCAGACCACTCAAGACCTCCCAGAGAGGAGTCATGTTCTCGCCATCGATGCGCTTGTAGAAGTCTGCCAGGTTTGCCTTGTTGGCGTCTGGAGCGATGACGGTCATACCGCCTCGCCCCTGACTTCCACCTCCAGTTGCCCCACGCCCTCAATAAAGGCATGAATCCTGTCACCCGGTTGTACCGGGCCAACACCTTCAGGTGTGCCGGTGAATATCAGGTCGCCTGGATGCAGCGTGTAGAACTTCGAGGCAAGTTCGATCAATGCCTCGACACCCAATATGAGCTGGCCCGTGTTTGTCTTCTGGCGGGTTTCGCCATTAACCAGAAGCCCCATTTCAAGATTACCCGGCGCCGAAACCTCGTCAGCAGTAACCAACCAGGGGCCCAACACTGTGTAGGTGTCAGGCGACTTGCGAAAGCTCCGCTCTTCCGGACCGCGGATGGTCATGTCAAGGCCGACGCTGTATCCGGCCACATACGACAGAGCGTCAGACCTGCTCACGTTCTTGCACGTCTTGCCGATCACAATCACCAGTTCGACTTCGTGATCCGTTCTTCTTTCAGCCTGGTTGTAGTTCACGCCATGGCTCATGCCGACCAGAGAACTGGTGGCCTTCAGGAATAATCCTGCACGTTCGATGTGGTTGATCTGGTTGTTATGGTGCAAGGAGGGGTCGCCCAACACTTCCTGCAGGTGCTTCACATAATTGACGGGTGCTGCGATGATTTTTCCCGGATTCGCTACTGGAGAAAGCAGCGTGATTGAGTTCACCGAAATTCGCTTTGCGGAACCGGATACCCGCTCAACCGCCTGCCTGACTGCTGCCAGATTGGCGATCAGCTGATCGTGGGCCGGAAACGGGTAGCGCAAAGCAGGCAATGCTTCGAGGGCAGCCGTGACATCAAGCACGTCATCACCCTCGAGAAGTCCCAATCGATCATCATTGAAGCGGCAGAGTTTCATAACTGTTCCTTAAATCTCAGAGTGGGTCATAGAGCCAGGCCAGACTTTCGTAGCCTTGCTCCTGGGTTCTGGGGCCGAGCATTTGATTGCGCAATTCGCGCGTGACGCCGTGAGCGTGATAAACCTCGCCGTACATACGCGCAGTCAGTTGAACGCGCCCTGTTCGCAGGTAGCGCTGATCCTGATAACGTTCAAACGCAGAAGCTGTTTCAGTGGGCGACTTTTGAATCTCCCTCGAAAGGATGACTGCGTCTTCGAGCGCCATGCAAGCCCCTTGAGCCATGTACTGCATCATGGGATGAGCGGCATCCCCCAGAAGCGTCACGCGTCCCCGACTCCAGGTTTTGATGGGTTCCCGATCGCACAGCACCCACATCCGCCATGTTTCGATCTTGTTCAACATGGATTTCACGGCAGGGCAGTTCTCGGAGAATCGCGCATGTAGCTCTGCCGGGTCGGCCTTCGCATCCCAGCCCTCGACATACATGTCACTGTGGAAAACCGCGACCAGGTTAAACAGTTCACCGCGTCGCAGCGGGTATTGAACAAGGTGATTTTTAGGACCCGCCCAGAGAACCATGTCGTTGCGGATGAGTCCTGCAGGCATGTCTTTGGTTGGCAGGACTGCACGATAGGCTATGTGGCCGGAGACCCGTGGAGGTCCGTCTGCCACCAGCTTCTCGCGGGTCTTTGACCAAAGGCCATCGGATCCGATCAAGGCACAGCCCTTGTGCTGGAGGCCTGCTTCTGTGGTGACGGTAACGCTGGTTCCGTCATCCTGGAAATCCAGCATCTTTTGTCCTGTAAGCATCGTGATGCCAGCCTGTTTCTTGCAGGCATCCACAAGAAGCAGGTGCAGATCTGCGCGGTATATCACTGCGTAAGGTTTCCCGAAACGTTGCCTGAACTCGTCTCCCAGTTTCATGCTGGTGACCTGCTCGCCCGTCAGGCCATCCATCATGACCAGATGATCCGGATAGCTCACCAGGTTTTCGACTTCCCTGGTGATGCCCAACTCGTCGAACATTCGAAAAGCATTGGGGCCCAGTTGTATGCCGGCACCAATTTCCCTGAAGCTTTCGGCCTGCTCCAGCAGGCATACCGTCTGCCCCTGCCTGGCCAGCATGAGAGCCAGGGCACATCCTCCGATGCCACCACCCACTATGAGGAAAGGAAGACTTCTTGTCTCGCTCATCTGTTTTTCCTGTTGTTTGAAATCAGGGGCGAACGATAGAGTCGAATGCAATATGTGTCTATAAAATGAATATTATTGAGCGCATAAGTCTGAGAAATACATGGATAACATTGACCTTCGTCTGCTTGTTCTCTTTGACGAGATTTACAAGGCGTCGAGTTTGTCGAAGGCGGCAGACAGGATTGGACTTTCTCAACCAGGGGTCAGTCTGGCACTGGAGCGGTTGAGGAAGCACTTCAACGACAAGCTGTTCGTCCGCACGACAAATGGGATGGAACCAACGCTTCACGCGAAAGCGCTCCTTCCCATTGTTCGACAGGGAATTGCCGCGCTGCAGGCGACCATGGCTTTCCGCTTTCAGTTTGTGCCGGAAGATTCGGACAGAACCTTTCACATCAGCATGACTGACGTCGGGCAGATCGTTCTGCTGCCCTCGCTGCTGAATCAACTCAGGTTACTGGCGCCTAACGTCAAGATTGAGGTCAGTACCATCAACAAGGATGTCCCCAAAGCACTTGAGTCCGGGGATCTGGACCTGGCGGTCGGGTTTGTACCCCAGCTACAAAATTTCTTTTATCAGCAAGTACTCTTTGAGGAAAAATTTGTCTGTCTGGCTCGCAAGGCACACCCCCGAATTAAAGACAGCATCACCCTGCGTCAATACGAACGGGAATTGCATGTGGTCGTAACGACGTCCGGGACCGGGCATCTCGTTATCGACAAAACAATAGACAAGCTGGAAGTGCACCGGAAAGTTGGCGTGCACATTCCCAATTTCATCGGCCTTTCAACCATCATTGGAGCCACCGACTACATTTGCACATTGCCATTTCGCGCTGGAGAAATCATGGCGCACCATGGGGAAGTCAAGTTGTTAAAAGTTCCCTTTGAAGTCCCCTCTTACGTGGTCAAGCAACATTGGCACGAGCGGCAAGCGCAAGACCCGGGAAATCGCTGGTTACGTCAGGTCATCGCCGAAATGTACGTAAAAGCAAGAGAAACTCGCAGAAGGACTCAGCAAAAATCTCCCACTTAGCGAGACGTTCAATTTACGCAATGAAGCTGAAGCGAACTTCTCAAGGTTGCAACGCGCCAGATTGGTGAGGGCGTTTAAAACCTGACGACGGGAGT
>JAZKCB010000082.1:22851-37839 GCA_040388335.1 Pseudomonadota bacterium
CGGGAGTCAGGCTTGCGGCCGGTCGCTTGGCGCTCGGCCCCTTGGAGCGGCAGACGTGCGAAAACGCAAGTCATGCCACATGATTTAGAACCGGCGTCGCTCCAGCATCTTCGCGGGCAGCGCTTTCGGCGTGGCGCAGATCCCCATGGGCGCCTGTGTCGAGATTGAGCTGATTGCTGAAGTGGGTTGAGCCAGTTTTAATCGCTTATGGCGCTATTAATTCAATAGCTTGTCACGCGCATATCTGTTGGCCTGCGGCCAAATTTGATGCCCTAAACAGGCCGATTTTTGGTGTTTTTGGGGCATTTTGACGATCAAGGCCTGCTCAGGAACCTGCAAAGTTAATATGGATGTTAACTTTCAGGTAATTTTTAACGTACACGTTAAAATTTTAATGTATACGTTAAAAATTGATCGCGTCAGGCACAGACTCAGTTCGCGATGCCAAACCTGCGTCTGAGGTTTTCGACGTGCTCCACGTCGGTTTGCCCCGAAATGGCTTTCCTGTGGCACTCCAGGCGTCCGACACAAAAATGCATACGGTCTGCGTCAGGTGTTCCGACCTGTAGGTGTCGATGAGCGCGGTCAACTCGCCAAGTATCACGACGCGACGGTCGTTATGGAGACGGTGCGCAATCTGTCACCTCGCCCGCATCCGGTTATTCCTGGCGTTGTGCTCAAGCTCACACAGACCGAGTTCTTCCATCAGCGGCGGGATGTAGACGCCGAAGCGCCCGCGCAGGCCCTTCTTCAGGCCGTACCAGCCACCGACCGGATTGGTTTGTGACCTGCCCCAGCTTTCAACGCTGCCGTCCTTGGCTGGCTTCTGCTCATCCGCTCCGCCGAGTTCGACCCCATCGCCAGCCTTTTTGAGCATGGCGTACAGTCGTCAATGCATCTTGCGTCTTAATGCAGGACAGTGCTTCCCACGGTGCACACGAGTGTCTTCTTGCCGTCCTTCTCGTCTGTGTGCATGGTGTACTCAGACGTGCCGGGAGGCGTCTTCAGCTTCCAGGGGTCAGCCTTGGGTCGATCAAACGGTGTAGCTATGGATTTCCTCTCGGCGGAGACGGACAGCCGACCCGGACAACCGGTTGGGCAGGTTCGGTATTTGGACTATAGCGTCGGCACCGGAGCAAACCCTGCGGCGTGGCGTGAGGTTTTTTGGAGCCACTAGTACTTTCCAATCCATCAGGTGTAAAGCGGCGTGCTTGACCCTCACGCCGATGGGGAGGCAGGCGCGCGACAACGCCAGCCACGCCGTGCGTTTTAAAATCACCAATACCCCGGCATGTTGCGGGGCAGCGTTCTCAGGGCGGGGTGAAAGTCCCCACCGGCGGTGATTGCAGCGATGCATCAACCCGCGAGCGCCCGGCCTGCTGCCTGCATGCCGGGGTCAGCAGATCCGGTGCGATTCCGGGGTCGACGGTCATAGTCCGGATAAAACGAGAGCGCGATGCCATGCATGCCTGCAGCCTTGCGCGCGGGTGCGAGCCGGCTCGTGCGCCCTGATTTTTTTGGAACATTGTCGAAAATAGTCAGGGGCCTTCTTCATGAGTCAGAAAAACCTTCCCCCGCCCGAAGCGGCACGTTTTGCGTTTGTCCAGTCGTCCTGGCACCAGGACATCGTGGACCAGGGCCGGATTGGCTTCACGGCCGAGATGGCCAGGCACGGCATAGGCGCGGGCGACATCGATTTTTTTGCCGTGCCGGGCGCGTTCGAGATTCCGCTGCATGCCCAAAAGCTGGCCGAGTCGGGCCGCTACGCTGCGATCATCGCCTGCGGGCTGGTGGTGGATGGCGGCATTTACCGGCATGACTTTGTCGCCACCGCTGTGATCGACGGTCTGATGCGGGTGCAGCTGGATTCGGGCGTGCCGGTGTTTTCTGTCGTGCTGACGCCGCACCACTTTCACGAACATGAAGAACACCGCAACTACTTCACCGCCCACCTGCTGGGCAAGGGTGCGGAAGCAGCCCGGGCCTGCGTGCAGACGCTGCGCAGCCTGGCGCATGTCAATGCCGTGCTGACTGAAACGGCCACGGCCTGAACGCCCGCCAGACGCTATCAAATAAATAGCTACTCACGCCCGTATTTATTGGCTTTTAGACCAATTTGATGCCTGAAAACCGCCATTTTTGGCTGCTTTGGACACGCTGGAGGCTCCAAAATCAGCTGAGCACCTGAAAAGTTAACACGGAAGTTAACTTTTCATGGTTTTTTAACGTATAAATTAAATTTTTAAGCTATACGGCAAGATTCACCGCTTTTGGCTTGGTGAGTGATCTAGTAATCAGCCGCGGCCTGCCTACTCCACGCGCTCCACCGAAGAAGGCTTGAAGCCCAGGTCCGCCGCCTTGCCCTTGCGGCCGCGAGCTGCCCTGGCGTTGTTCAGGCTGCGGATCTCCAGCGTTTCTTCACGCGCCTTGCCGCCGCGGCCAATGCCGCTGATCTTCACGCTGCGCGTGTAGGCGGCTGCGCCTGCGAGGCTGTCTTTGGCCTCAAGGTCAATCAGCATCAGGCCGCGGCCACCGTTGGCCATGGGCTTGAGTTCGGCAATCTCGAAGGTCAGGATGCGTCCGCCCGTTGAGGCACAGGCGACGTGGGTGGCGGGCACCGAAGGCGGCACATTGGCAGGCGATGGGCGGCAGACGGTTTCGCCAGGGCCGCAGCTGATGAAGGCCTTGCCGGCTTTCTGGCGCGACAGCATGTTCTCGACCGTGGCCAGGAAGCCGTAGCCGCCCGAGCCGCTGAGCAGCAGCCAGGCACCCGCGCTACCTGCAAAGTAATGCAGGATTTGTGTGCCGCTTTCCAGCTCGATCATGGTGGTGATGGGCTGGCCGTCGCCGCGCGCACCGGGCAGCGTGGAGACGGGCATCGAATAGACACGGCCGTTGCTGCCGAAAGCCAGCAGGCTGTCAACCGTGCGGCATTCAAAGGTGCCGTACAGGTCGTCGCCCGCCTTGAAGGCAAAGCTGGCCTTGTCGTGACCATGGCCGGTGCGGGCGCGTATCCAGCCCTTGCTGCTGATGACGACGGTGACGGGTTCGTCGATGACCTTGACCTCAAACACAACCTTCTTCTCGGCCTGGATGAGGGTGCGGCGCGCGTCGGCAAACTGCTTCGCATCGGCCTCGATCTCCTTGACCATGAGGCGCTTGAGCGCGGCCGGACTGCCGAGGATTTCTTCCAGCCGGCCCTGCTCTTCACGCAGGTTTTTGAGGTCCTGCTCGATCTTGATGGCTTCAAGCCTGGCGAGCTGGCGCAGGCGGATTTCAAGAATGTCTTCGGCCTGGATCTCGGTGAGCCTGAAGCGTGCAATCAGCGCGGCCTTGGGTTCATCCGACTGCCGGATGATGGCGATCACTTCATCGATGTTGAGCAGCACCAGCTGCCGGCCTTCAAGGATGTGGATGCGGGCCAGCACCTTGTCCAGCCTGTGCTGCGAGCGGCGCTGGATGAGGGTCTGGCGGAACTCGATCCATTCCATCATCATCTGCCGCAGCGACTTTTGCGCCGGCCTGCCGTCCAGCCCGATCATGGTCAGGTTGATGGGCGACGAGCTTTCAAGACTGGTGTGGGCCAGCAAGGTGGTGATGAGTTCTGACTGCTCGATGCGGCTGGTCTTGGGCTCGAACACCAGGCGCACGGCGGCCTCTTTGCCGGACTCGTCGCGCACCACATCGAGCACGGACAACACGGTCTGTTTGAGCTGCACCTGGTCGGCGCTCAGCGCCTTCTTGCCCGCCTTGATTTTCGGGTTGGTGAGCTCTTCGATTTCTTCCAGCACGCGCTGGGTGCTGACGCCGGGGGGCAGCTCGGTCACCACCAGTTGCCACTGGCCACGCGCCATGTCTTCGATCTTCCAGCGCGCGCGCACCTTGAGCGAGCCGCGGCCGGTGTTGTAGGCGGCGGCAATTTCTGACGCGCTGGAAATGATCTGTCCGCCGCCCGGGTAATCGGGGCCGGGCACCAGCGCGTAAAGCTCTTCGTCGCTGAGTTTGGGGGACTTGATCAGCGCGATGCAGGCGTCGGCCACCTCACGCAGGTTGTGGCTGGGGATTTCAGTCGCGAGACCAACGGCGATACCGCTGGCGCCATTGAGCAGGCTGAAAGGCAAACGCGCTGGCAACTGGCGCGGCTCGTCGAAAGAGCCGTCGTAGTTGGGCACAAAGTCAACCGTGCCTTCGTCAAGCTCATCGAGCAGCAAAGAGGTGATGCGCGAGAGGCGCGCCTCGGTGTATCGCATGGCCGCCGCACCGTCACCGTCGCGCGAACCGAAATTGCCCTGGCCATCGACCAGCGGGTAGCGCTGGGAAAAATCCTGCGCCATGCGCACCATGGCGTCATAGGCCGCCTGGTCGCCGTGTGGGTGGTATTTACCGAGCACGTCACCAACGACGCGGGCGCTCTTGACGGGCTTTGCGCCGCTGGCGCCGTTGGCACCGCCAAAGCCCAGCCCCATGCGCGCCATGCTGAAAAGAATGCGCCGCTGCACCGGCTTCTGGCCGTCGCACGCATCAGGCAGGGCACGGCCCTTGACGACGCTCAGCGCGTATTCAAGATAGGCGCGTTGCGCGTAAGCGGCAAGGGAGTCCTGATCGGCCGGCTCGGGCGTGACAGCTTGAGGGTCTGCGGTGAAAAGATCCATGTGTCAGTACGGGTATGAAATATAGGAAGGAAAAAAACGGACCGTCGTTCATCCGGTGATCGGAATGTGCAGAAACTTTATCAGGCCCACTGCAAACATGGCCGCCTGCATCGGCACAACACGACAAGGAATTCAGGACAAATCAGCCGATCACAGGGTTGCTGCTGTCCCCCTGGACCACCAGAATACTGCGTGAACGGTGCGTACGGGGCCAGTCGTCAAACAGCGCAGCAAGACTTGCAAGCCATTCTTTCACGGCGGCCATCGGCAAGGGTTTCGCAAAGGTCAAGGGACGCAGAATCACCCTGAACTGCAGTTCCACACCCGGAAGCAGCGGGCTGTCGATGCGCAGGCCGCTGACAACCATCCGGGTGGCCATCGCTGATATTTCAGCGGGATTGATCAATCCCTGGGCCACGACCGCAAACCGGCCGCCACTGATACGCGCGACCAGGTCGTTGTCACCAATGGATCTGCGCAAACGCAGCGCGGCTTCAAGCAGCAGCTTCTCGTTGAACTCAGGCCCGAGCTCATTGAGCAGCCCGGTCCAGTTTTGCACATGGATGATGAACAAGGCGCTGCTCGACTGACCCAGCTTTGACTGGTTGGCCCGCGAGGTGATGCGCATGAGCCGCTCGACCAGCACAGGCGTTGTCGCCAGGCCGGTCAACGGATCGGTGACATCCGCAGCAGTACTGCGCAGGCGACTTTCATTAAGCAGGCGGCTGCGCCATACGAGCGCCAGGTAGATCGGGGGAACCTGCACCAGCAGCATCAATGTGACCGGCAGGTAGGCCTTGCCGACACTGACCACACCCACGAGGAATAACAGGGCCGTCACCAACCCTGCAGCGTGCCCGAACATCAGCCACCATTTCCAGGGCCCGGCTGTCTCAAGTGCCTGAATGCTTCGATAAGCGAAACCAGCGCCCATAAAGGCGCCCCACGCCAGGCAAAGCCACGGCCAGTACACACTTGCCGACACGTTCAAAACACCAAAATTGAGACCGACCAGAACGCCCAGCAGCGCCAATGTGGACATCGGGATCACCACGATGGCTATCTTGTCAAAAAGATCGCTGGTGCGCTTTCTGAACAGCCTCATGAGCAATGCGCTGATGGCCGAGGGTCCAAGAATGATCAGCGCGCTCTGCGTGGTTTCCTCGCCGATCTGCAGTTGATGGCTGACGACCATCAACAAAACGACGATTGAAATATAGGCGGCCAGAAACAGAAGGGTCAGCTCGTCGTAGGCGCGTGCAATGATCAGGCTGAACAGCAACAACAGGCCCAACACACCAACGGCTACACCAAGCGCAAAAACTGCTGAATTGGGTATGAATTCCATGCTTGGATTACTCGGCGTCAACCTCTTTGGATTCACGGGAGACCGAATTCCTTGTCAGGACTTCCGGCAGGTTGCCGCGCCCGGATGCGCCCCCCATCATTTCCATACGCACGCGACCCTGTGGCCTGCCGGCGCTGGCAAGTACACCGGACGGCTTAAGGTGGCCGTACAGCTGCATCACGGTTTTGACGTAGTTTTTGGTTTCCGGGTAGTTCGGTATTTTGTTACCGGCGCGCTGCACAGCGCCTTCCCCGGCGTTGTAGGCGGCCACAGCCAGTTCCAGCTGGCCAGGAAACATGTCGATCAGATCACGCAGGTAGCTCGAGCCTGCCCTGATGTTTGTTTTTGGATCCGTGAGCTTCTTGGAGATGGGGGACGTTTTGTCTGCCCTCACGCCATAGCGCTCGGCTGTCGGTGGTATCAGCTGCATCAATCCGACTGCGCCCTTGGGAGATACGGCATTGGTGTCAAACCCGGATTCGGTCGCAATCAGGGCCTGCAGGAGTTCGTAATCAATGCCATGCGCAGCAGAGGCTTCGCGCAGCAGATACTTGACCGCCTTGTAGTTGGGAGACACATCAAAGTAGGCCAGTAACTTGGGCGGCGCATACGCACCCCCGGTGCCTGAAGCCAACCTCACCGCATTTTTCTCGCCTGTGCCCTGGCCCGACGTCACGCTCCCGGCAGAAAAGCTTTCATTGCCGCGAAAGAAGAGCTCATAACGTTCGTCGAGCTTTTCGGCGGAGAAATGCGCCACGCCTTTGGTATCGACATAACCCCAGACATCGGCACGTGCGGAAACGCAGAACAGCCCGGCAAAAACGGCCATCAGCAGCGCCAACACACGCATGTTCAATGCAGACAGGGCAAATTTCATTCAGATATCTATTTCCACGGCATCACCGTGCAGTTCCATGAGTTCACGACGTGCCGCAGCTTCGCCCTTGCCCATCAATCTGGTGATGAGGCCCTCTGTTTGCAAGAAGCTCTGGTTGCCCAACTGGACGGGCAACAACCTGCGCGTATCAGGATTGAGTGTCGTTTCCCATAATTGTTCCGCACTCATTTCACCCAGGCCCTTGAAACGGCTGATGCTCCAGGAACCCTCCTTGACGCCTTCTTTGCGTAATTTATCAAGAATTGCGGTCAATTCGCCTTCATCCAGCGCGTAAACCTTGGAAGCGGGCTTTTTACCGCGCGCCGGTGCATCGACCCGGAACAGCGGCGGGCGGGCCACGTAGACGTTGCCGGATTCAATCAATTTGGGGAAATGCCTGAAAAACAGGGTCAGCAGCAGCACCTGGATGTGCGAGCCGTCCACGTCGGCATCGCTCAGGATGCAGACCTTGCCGTAGCGCAGGCCGCTCATGTCGGGCGTATCGTCGGGGCCGTGCGGGTCCACGCCGATGGCAACGGCGATGTCGTGGATTTCAGTGTTGGCAAACAGGCGGTCGCGCTCGACCTCCCAGGTATTGAGTACCTTGCCGCGCAGGGGCAGGATGGCCTGGCTTTCCTTGTCGCGGCCCATCTTGGCGCTTCCGCCGGCGGAGTCACCCTCGACCAGAAACACTTCGTTGTGCGACAAGTCGCGGCTTTCACAATCGGTCAGCTTGCCGGGAAGCACGGCCACGCCGGAACCCTTGCGTTTTTCAACCTTCTGGCCAGCTTTTTGCCGGGACTGTGCCGCGCGAATCGCGAGTTCAGCCAGCTTTTTGCCGTAATCGACATGGTGGTTAAGCCACAGCTCCAGCGATGGACGAACAAAACTTGAGACCAGGCGTACAGCGTCACGGGAGTTGAGGCGCTCCTTGATCTGGCCCTGAAACTGCGGGTCCAGCACCTTGGCGCTCAGCACATAACTGGCGCGGGCAAATACGTCTTCAGGCAAGAGCTTGACGCCCTTGGGCAGCAGGGAGTGCAGTTCGATGAAGCTTTTGACCGCCGTGAACAGGCCGTCGCGCAGGCCGCTTTCATGCGTGCCGCCAGCGCTGGTCGGGATCAGGTTGACGTAACTTTCACGCACCGGCTGGCCGTCTTCTGTAAAGGCAACACACCACTCGGCGCCCTCGCCCTCGGCAAAACTGTCGTGCGCGGCATCGGCATAACCAGCGCCCTCGAACATCGGTATCACCGGGTCGGCCGTCAGCGTCTGCATGAGGTAATCGCGCAGGCCGCCTTTATAAATCCAGGTCTGGGTTTCTTTGGTCTTCTCGATGGTCAGGGTGACCGTCACGCCGGGCATGAGCACGGCCTTGCTGCGAAGCAGGTGGGTCAACTCAGCCATCGGCAAGGCCGACGATTCGAAATATTTGGCGTCTGGCCAGGCGCGAACGGTCAGGCCCTGCTTGCGGTCAGCGGCACTGGCGAGATCGGCCTTGCGCAAGTCCAGCTTTTCGACGACGTCGCCGCCCGAGAACACGATGCGCGCGACCATGCCTTCGCGGTAGGAGGTCACTTCCAGGCGTTTGGACAGGGCGTTGGTCACACTTACGCCTACGCCATGCAGTCCGCCGGAAAAGCTGTAAGCGCCGCCCTTGCCCTTGTCGAATTTGCCACCGGCGTGCAAGCGGGTGAACACGATTTCAACGACAGGCACTTTTTCTTCAGGGTGCATGCCAAACGGAATTCCGCGCCCGTCGTCCTCAATGCTGACCGAGTTGTCGGTATGCAGGGTGACCTTGATCTTTTTGCCATTCCCCGCGAGTGCTTCGTCGGCGGAGTTGTCCAGCACTTCCTGGATGATGTGCAGCGGATTGTCGGTACGCGTGTACATGCCCGGCCGCTGCTTGACGGGTTCAAGACCCTTGAGCACACGGATGGAACTCTCGGAATATTCAGGAGGGACAGGTGGTAATTTGGCAGCCATGGGGAATCGGGGATTTTGCTGGGATTGTAGACGTGTAACGAAAAATACTGATTAAATATACAGTACATCTTTTTCACTGCAACCGGACTGACGGCAGCCCAAACGTATTTTCGTTAAAGTCGAAACATGTCTTCAAGCCTACATGCACCCAGCAAAACCCTGTCTACTGCCCAGGTTCTGGCCTGCGGTGCGGCCATTTTGACCTTGTCCATGGGCATACGCCACGGGTTTGGCCTCTGGCTGCAGCCGATTACCCAGGCGCAGGGCTGGACCCGCGAAACCTTCGCTTTTGCAATTGCCATACAGAACCTGTCCTGGGGCGTTTTCGGCATTCTTGCCGGCATGTTTTCGGACCGTTTCGGTGCTTTTCGCATCCTCATAGCAGGCACCATCGCCTACGCGCTGGGGCTGACGGGCATGGCCCTGTCGCCGACAGGCTTCATGTTCACGCTGACCACCGGCGTCCTGATCGGTGCAGCACAGGCGGGAACCACCTATGCGGTCATCTACGGGGTGATCGGACGCAATGTCTCCGCCGAAAAGAGGTCCTGGGCCATGGGTGTGGCCGCTGCCGCAGGGTCGTTCGGCCAGTTCCTCATGGTGCCAACTGAAAGCTTTCTGATCAGCCACATGGGCTGGAAAGAAGCGCTTCTGCTGCTGAGCGGCGCGGTGCTGCTGATTGCACCGCTGGCGCTCGGACTGCGTGAGGCAGAATTCGGCGGCGCCAATGCTCCAAAACGTGAACAGACCATAGGCCAGGCGTTGCGCGAAGCTTTTAAATACCCGAGCTTTCGCCTGCTGATGGCGGGCTACTTTGTCTGCGGCTTTCAGGTCGTTTTTATCGGCGTGCACATGCCCAGCTACCTCAAGGACAAGGGCTTGTCGCCACAGGTTGCGGGTTACGCACTGGCGTTGATCGGGCTGTTCAACGTCTTCGGCACCTATGCGGCGGGTGCCTTGGGTCAGAAGATGCTCAAGAAAAACATCCTGGCCATCAACTACTTTTTGCGCGCCCTCTTTATCAGTGTGTTCCTGCTGGTGCCGCTCAGCCCGCTAAGTGTCTATATCTTTGCCGCCATGATGGGCCTGCTGTGGCTATCCACTGTGCCGCCCACCAATGCCGTGGTGGCCCAGATCTTTGGGGTCCAGCATTTGTCGATGCTGGCCGGATTCATCTTCTTCAGTCACCAGATCGGCTCCTTCCTGGGCGTCTGGCTGGGCGGTTATCTCTATGACAAGACCGGCAGCTATGACATCGTCTGGTACATCACGATCGGGCTGGGCATCTTTGCGGGCCTGATCAATTTGCCCATCAAGGAAGCACCCATCCGGCGAAAAGTCACAACACCCATGGGTCAGGTGGCCTGATGATGCGACGGCCTTCAGTTGTCAGACTGACAGCCTGGACAGGTGTAGCGCTGGCCTGCCTGGCCGTGTTTGCCCTGTACACGCAGCCTGAATTCCTGGTCACACTCTCCAATCAGGTCTGGGCCTGCTTTTAGGACTCAAAGCCGTCTGTGGCTTTTTGTGGCTTGTTCCGGCTGCAGACCCACAACCGACAGGTGCAGGCAACCATGAAAATAGTCATCATCACAGGTGCTTCGGACGGCATAGGCGCGGAACTGGCACGACAGCTGGCGGGCCGCCATGGCGAGCACCTCGGCCTGGTCCTGGCGGCACGCAACGAAACCCGGCTCGATGCAGTATCCAGGCAATGCACCGCGATGGGTGCACAGGTGCTTGTCGTGCCGACCGACGTCTCGCAGGAATCTGCCTGTCGCCACCTGATCGCCACCACGATTGGAAAGTTTGGCCGCCTGGACGCGCTCATCAACAATGCAGGCATGTCGGCACAGGCGTTGTTTGAGGAAGTCCGCGCAGAAGACCTGGGGTGGTACGAACAGCTCATGCGCATCAACCTCTGGGGCAGCGTCTGGTGCACCCACGCAGCCCTGCCCTGGCTGAAACAAAGTCGCGGCAGCGTCGTTGCGGTGTCCAGCCTCGCAGGACTTGTTGGCGTGCCTGGCCGTACCGCCTACAGCGCCACCAAATTTGCCATGGCGGGGTTTTTTGAAGCCTTGCGGGCGGAAATGAAAACAACCGGCGTCAGTGTCACCACCGCCTACCCGGGTGTTGTTTCGACAAATATCCGCCATCACGGCTTCAATGCTGCAGGACAACCCGCTGGCAGCAGCGGCCTCAAGGAAGACGGCGCTATGGGTGTTGAGGAATGCGCCTGCCTGATCATTGAAGGCATGGACCATCGCCGGAGAGAAGTCGTGATGACGGCAAAAGGCAAGTTGGGCCGCTGGCTGAAACTGATCGCACCCGGCCGGGTGGAAGCCATGGCGCTTGCCGCGCTCAAAGACGAGGTCAAACCACTCTGATGACCACTCATTTACACGGAACGGAGCCTGCATCCCCTTGGGTGCAGCGCTGGTCGCACCTGGTCAAGTCTGGCGGCAGTGTCCTGGACGTGGCTTGTGGTCATGGCCGCCACGCACGGTGGTTCCATGACCGGGGCCATGCGGTGACGCTGGTAGACAAGTCGCTGCAGGCGATCGAGTCCATAGTCCTTCCGGCGAAATCCTGCCAAGCCATCGTGGCGGACATTGAAAACGGGCCATGGCCATTTGCCGGCAGGCAGTTTGATGCAGTGGTCGCGACCAACTACCTATGGCGGCCGCTGATGCCCACGCTGCTGGCGAGTCTGGCGCCCGGCGGCGTGATGATTTACGAGACTTTTACCCAAGGCAATGAAACTGTGGGCAAGCCTTCGCGATCTGACTTTCTTCTGGAGCATGGCGAACTGCTTGCGGTTTGCACAGGGTTGCGGATCGTCGCCTATGAGGATGGCTTTCAGGCCGGTCCGAACTCGGATTTACCGCGTTTTATCCAGCGCATTGCAGCGGTCAGGGAAGCGCCGGATGACAGGGCAACGTCAAAACCTGCGCGTTATGACCTGCCTTAACCTGCCTTAGCTCTGGGTAGAATGCGAGATTGACTTTCCCGGCTTCCCCACAGCCCTACTGGCCCCTACCAGGACTTTTACCAAGACATGAAAACCATCACTGGCAGCATCGTTGCACTGGCTACTCCCTTGCTTGAAGACGGCAAGGTTGACTATCCCAGCCTGCGCAAGCTGGTGGACTGGCATATCGCAGAAGGCACCGACTGCGTCGGTGTGGTCGGTACCACCGGCGAATCACCGACCGTGAATGTTGAGGAACATTGCGAAATTATCCGCGTTGCCGTTGAGCAGGCCAACAAGCGCGTCCCCATCATGGCCGGTTGCGGCGCCAACTCAACGGCTGAAGCCATTGAACTCGCCAAATTTGCAAAAGGCGTGGGCGCAGATTGCCAGTTGCAGGTGGTGCCTTACTACAACAAGCCGACCCAGGAAGGCCAGTACCAGCACTTCAAGGCCATTGCCGAAGCCACTGGCGACCTCCCGACAGTTCTTTACAACGTACCAGGTCGCACAGTTGCGGACATGCTCCATGCAACAGTCCTGCGGCTGGCGCAGATACCCGGCATCGTCGGGATCAAGGAAGCTACCGGCAACATCGAACGGGCCCAGTGGCTGATCAAGGAAGTACCCGAGGGCTTTGCCGTCTATTCCGGTGACGATCCGACCGCCGTGGCGCTCATGCTTTGTGGCGGCCAGGGCAACATCAGTGTGACGGCCAACGTCGCGCCAAAGCTGATGCACGAACTTTGCAAGGCAGCCGTGGCTGGCGATGTGAAACGCGCCATGGAGTTGCAGATGAAATTGCTGCCGCTGCATAAACACCTGTTTGTGGAAGCCAACCCGATTCCCGTGAAATGGGCCATGGCCCGCATGGGCCTGTGCGGGCCGACCTTGCGTCTGCCCATGACCCCGCTTGAAACACACAATGAAGCGATCGTTGAAGGCGCATTGAGCCTTTGCGGCCTGATCTGATTTTTAAGGAAACCCAAGTGAAGACTTTGCAAAAACGCAGTGGCCTTTGTATCGTAAAAAATGGCGCTGGCCTGTCCTTGCTGGCTGCGGCCATGCTGTTGGCCGGCTGTTCAACCGTCAGCGAACTCATGTCGGGTGACAAGATTGACTACAAGTCCAACGGCAAGGCAGGTCCATCACTTGACGTACCACCCGACCTGACACAGCTCTCCAAGGAAACGCGCTATGTGGTTCCCGGCACGGCTGTGAGCGCCAATGCCTTTCAGGTTGGCCAGGCTTCATCGCAAACGACACCCGTCGCAGCTGCAAGTGTTGGCGACGTGCGGATAGAGCGCGCGGGCAACCAGCGTTGGCTGGTTGTGAACCGCCCGGCCGATCAGCTGTGGAGCCCGGTACGCGACTTCTGGCTGGAAGGTGGCTTTCTACTGGCGCTGGATCAGCAAAACCTCGGCATCATGGAGACCGATTACGCCGAAAACCGCGCCAAGCTTCCCCAGGATTTCATCCGCGCAACCATCGGCAAGGTCTTCGACGGCCTGTATTCGACGGGGGAACGCGACAAATTCCGCACCCGGCTGGAACGCAATGCCACCGGCGGGACGGAAATTTACATCAGCCATCGCGGCATGGTCGAAACCGTTCCTTCGGGTAACACAAATGCTGGCCAGACAGGTGTATCCACCATCTGGCAGGTCAGGCCATCGGACCCCGAACTGGAAGCCGAATTCCTGCGCCGGCTGATGGTCAAACTTGGCGTGAATCAGGAGCAGTCAAGGGCCCTCCTCGCATCTGCTGGCCCGGTCCGCCCAACATCACGCATTGCCAATGTCGGCGGCGCACCCGTCGTGCAGATGGACGAGGACTTTGATCGCGCCTGGCGCCGTGTGGGACTCGCACTTGATCGCACAGGCTTCACAGTGGAAGACCGGGATCGTGCACAGGGCACCTACTTCGTTCGTTATGTTGAGCCTACCCCCGACAAAAAAGAGCCCGGCTTTTTAGCCAGGCTTTTCAGCGGCTCCGAGCCTTCGGTGCAACCCCTGAAATACCGTATCACGGTGAAAAGCCAGGGTAACGCCACGACGGTCGGCGTGCTCAATGCACAGGGGGCGGCGGAAGCGTCAGCAAATGCGCAACGCATTGTTCAGGTGATTGCAGACGACCTCAAGTAAATATCCGGCAACTGTCCGGCGCATGCAAGGCCAACGGCAGGATGCTTAGATTCAAGAACCTGGGTAGCGGCAGCACAGGCAACGCAACCCTGATCGAGGCGATGGGGCTGCTGCCTTTCAGGCTCCTCGTGGACTGTGGTTTGGGGATCAGGCAACTCGAAGCACGTCTGGCCGAGGCCGGCTTGAAGCTGACGGACATTCACGCGATTTTCATCACGCACGAACACAGCGATCATGTCGGCTGTGTCCGTTCGCTTTCCCTGCGCTACAGGATTCCAGTGTGGATGAGTCGGGGTACGCATGCCGCGACAGGCCTGGCAGATTTCGAAGGGCGGCTGCATTTTGCCCGCGATGGCTGCCCCGTGGATCTGGGCGGACTGGAACTGACGCCATTTGCCGTACCGCATGATGCAAGAGAGCCACTGCAGATCAGCTGCACGGATGGATCCACAAAACTGGCGGTGGTGACAGACCTGGGGCATGCCACACAGCACGTGCTTGACCACCTGCGCGGGTGTGATGCCCTGGTACTGGAGTGCAACCACGACAGCGACATGCTTGCGCAATCAGCCTATCCCTTTTTCCTGAAACGGCGCGTGAGTGGCGATCTGGGACATCTATCCAATGCAGCCGCAGCTGAAATTGCAAAGTCGGTCTTGCACAAAAAGCTCAAGCACCTCGTTGCTGCGCACCTGAGCCTTCAAAACAACATCCCCGGGCTGGTTCGGCGATCGATGTCGGCCGCGCTGGGTTGGGCAGAAGAAGACCTCGTCATCGCAGACGCGGCGAACGGCACACCATGGCTGCAGGTCTGATCCGAACCATCTTGATCCAAGGAATAAAAAAGCCACCCGAAGGTGGCTCTTTTCAATGCGCCCCAAGGCGCGAAGTATTACTTTGCAGAAGCTGGGCCGCCAGAAACAGCAGAAGCAGCTGCGGAAGCGGCTTGAGCGGCAACAGAAGCGCCGGACGCGGCCATAGCGGCACCGGAAGCGGCAACAGCAGCA
>JAZKCB010000082.1:37939-43245 GCA_040388335.1 Pseudomonadota bacterium
GCACCGGAAGCGGCAACAGCAGCAGCGTCTGCGGCTGGTGCAGAAGCGGCTGGTGCAGGTGCTGGTGTCACGACGACGGCCGCTGGCGCAGGAGCTTCTTCTTTCTTGCCGCAAGCAGCGAGAGCAATAGCAGCAACCACGGCTGCCAGGATGAGGGACTTATTCATTTTTACTATCCTTGATGATTAAAAGAAAACAATTTCCGGAAATTGTCAAAACACACCTGAAAACTCAGGAATGCCTGACCGGGCAAAAGGACTCGAGCTCTTTTGCCCAACTTTGGATTATAGCCAGTATTCACACCATGAAGAACCGCACCAATGCGGCCTCAAACTGCGTCAAGCGAGGTCGATACGCCATGGCGATCAAAAAATTTTGTGATATGTACGCACCCAACGGGTGCACTAAATACCCAGGGTCGTAGCCGGGAAAGCCGGGGAACTGCGGCGCAAACACTCATCGAGCCGCTCACGCAGCACCACGCGCCTTGCCGGCTCGACGCCTGAAATGCCCGTGCAGCGTTCCAGATCGAGGCGCTGGCAAACCCATACAGGACTCCAGACTGCGCTCGGGAAATCATCTGCCGAAAGTGATGAATTACTGCGGCAGTCAATGATATGCGCCCAGGTGCGTCTCCACGTGACGAAGCGCGCATGACGGCGTATCAACTCGTCATAATTTTTGGCCAGCATTGTCAGTTTCCGGCCAGACCTCGACCAGTCGTGAAGGGACTGGGATACGGCCCGCTCGCCAAGAGGCCAGTCCTCAAAGCTGCGATCGCTCAGAATAATCTCCCTCCAGTCCTGGCTGGCAGCAGCCTCAAACGCCAGGCGAATCAGCGCAGCGAATTCTGTGGGACCGCTAAAGCGGCCTGCTGGCAAGACCGGCGCCCTGTGATCAGACGAATCACCAATTTGCATTCATGCCGCTCCCTGCAACTCAATTTTTCACAAGGCCGTCGGGCTGTATCCACCCGGCGTCGTACCAGTCAGACAACAATGCCATCGCCGCCGGACTGGCCTTTGCCAGTTCGATCGACGACAACGCCCGCCTGTCGGCAAACCGCCGCATCAGACGCGCATCCGCACCACCAGCACGGTAGCTCTCGCCATTCAGGAAGACATGGTGCCGGTCATACATCATCCGGCTTTTAGGGTCGAGACATACTCCGCCGCTTGTCGGGCGCCACTCATCAGGCGGTGGATCAAACCACACGGATGACTTGACCTCGGTCATGTACTCACCCAGGGCACAAGCCAGCGCCAGGGGATCTTTCAGGACATCGTTCAAAGCCTTTTCAGCAAATGCAGAGAGCGCGTCAGGTATGGCTGCAGGGGTTTCCGTAGCCTCCTGAGCCGGATCACGATACAGGACGGGGGCCCTGGCACCATATTGCGACGCTACAGGCTCATCCTCAGCGGCATCCTCGCCAAAACCCGCGATGCGATGCAAAAGTTCCGAAGCCAGTTCGCGCTGGGCAGGGGCGCGAAAGCCGATCGAATACGTCATGCAATCGATGTTTTTTCCATCACTGCCAGCTGACACCTCGGCGATGCCATCATGGGCATAACGCGGAGGCAGGTAAAGCATGTCCCCCGCTTCCAGCAAAAATTCCTGCTCAGGTTCAAAATTCTGCAATATCTTCAGCGGCATGCCGTCTTGAAGGGTCAGGTCTTTTTGTTTGCTGATTTTCCATCGTCGACGTCCACTGGCCTGAAGCAGAAACACGTCGTAACTGTCGAAATGAGGGCCAACGCCACCATCCGTTGTGGCGAAAGAAATCATGAGATCATCCAGGCGCGCATCAGGTACAAACCTGAATTGCCCGAGCAGGTCATGCAGCTTTTGCACATGCAGATCGACGCCCTGAACGAGCAGGGTCCAGCCAGCCTGGGTCAAGGCCGGTAGACCGCGCGTACCGAACGGACCTGACTTCATGTGCCAGCCGGAGTTGCCTTTGACGATAAGCCGCGACTTCACTTCGTCCCGGCTGGCAAGCCTGAAAAGTTCCGTACGGCTGAGAAGCGGCTTGAAGCCAGGGATCGCTCCGCGCACCAGAAGCGGCTTTTTCTGCCAGTGGCGACGCATGAATTGCGCGGGGCTGAGGCCGGCGAGAAGCGGCGAGGCTTTATTTACATCCATGGGACAATTGTCCAATGAAAATCACCCCGCAATGCGTCGTTGCCCTCACCTGGACGCTGAAAGATACTCTGGGCGAAGTGCTGGACGAACTGGATGAACCCGTCGAATTTTTGCTGGGCGGCAATGACCTGCTGGCAAAAATCGAGGAAGCCCTGCAAGGCCATGAGGCAGGCGACAAGGCGAATCTCCATCTTGAGCCGGAAGACGCCTTTGGCGACTACGACGAAAACCTTGTATACCTTGAAACAAGGAAGATATTTCCTGCCGAACTTGAAGAAGGCATGACGTTCGACGGCATCGCCCTTCCGGCCGGATCAAATCCGGACACGCCAAAAGAAAACATATACACGGTAACGGAGATTTATCCGGAGCATGTTGTGCTGGATGGCAATCATCCCCTCGCTGGTATTGCTTTACGACTCTCCCTGAAAGTCGAATCCGTGAGGGAAGCATCTGAAACCGAAATTGGCCAGGGCACGCTGGGTACGGGCTTCTTCAAGCTGGAGTCCAGCCTCCCGGGCAACGGCACATTGCACTGACGAAAAAAAGCGCCGCAGACTTGCGGCGCTTTCGTTATTGGATCCGGGACTTTTTAGATCCTGTAGATCTGACCATTTTCAATCCGTACACGATCACCTGCACGCAGGTCACCCGGATTGGATAGGTCGTAGGCGCGATAAGCGCCGTTGTCTACCTGCACGGAGATCCGATAGACATCTGTCACACGGCCACCGCCATTGGCATTTCGCTGTATGGCATTACCTGCGACAGCGCCACCAATGCCGCCCGCCACTGTAGCCAGATCCTTGCCGGTGCCGCCGCCGATCTGGTGACCGATCACTGCGCCTGCAATACCGCCGATGATGGTGCCGGCAACATTGCTACCTGCTGGTGCCTGCGTGCGGACAACTTCGACATTGGCAATCCGGCCGTATTCAACAGCGGCAGTTGGGGCTGTCGTTGTGGGATAGGCTGTTCCCGAAGGATACGAGGTACCTGCAGGGTAAGCGGTTCCGGCTGGGTACGCTGTTCCGACGGGGTAAGACGGGTTCCCGGGTGCGGCACAGGCGGCCAGGCCGGCGACCATGACTGCTGACAAAATAATCGTAGTAAAACGATGTGACGAGCGCATGAAGTTTCTCCTTTGAAAGACATCAACACGGCTAAATACCGCTGATATGTCTATTCAAAGGTCACCGACAAAAAAAACTCATCGGTCAACAGTGGATGAAAGCCTAGGATAGCCCTCAGTAGCGCTGTAGGCAAAAGCCGATCCTCACAGGTCTACCCGGACAACGCTTACTTTTTACCGGTAGAACCGTAACCACCCTCGCCACGTTCGCTGACAGGGAATTCAGTCACAACGTTAAATTGCGCCTGCACGACGGGAACGATGATGAGCTGCGCAATGCGCTCCATGGGTTCGATGGTGAAAGGCACATCACTGCGATTCCAGGCGCTGACCATCAACTGGCCCTGGTAATCGCTGTCTATCAGACCAACCAGATTGCCCAGAACGATTCCATGCTTGTGCCCCAGGCCCGAACGGGGAAGAATCAGCGCAGCGTAGTTGGGATCATGCAGGTAAATGGCAATACCCACGGGCACCAGTTGCCAGGCGTTTGCGGCAAGCGTCAGGGGTCCATCAAGGCAAGCACGCAAATCGAGACCCGCGCTGCCAGGCGTTGCGTAACCGGGAAGATTGCCTTGCAGGCGTGAATCAATAATCTTGACGTCGATTTTCATCAGTATTTTTGGGGGTGGTTAGCGAAGGATTGGATAAGAAAGCTCAAGAGTGCCGTGCAGCCATCCTGCTGGAGATTTCACGCACAAGTTGCCGCGCCAGGGAAAGTTTGGATGCGTGCGGCATGGCGCGGGAACCCCGCTCGTCTACCAGCAAAAGGGCATTGTGGTCCCGCCCAAAAGTGTCCGGCCCGATGTTGCCAACCAGCAGAGGTACATTTTTCCGCAGGCGTTTGGCCTGCGCGTTTTGGGCAAGGTCCTGACTCTCTGCAGCGAAGCCAACACAGAACAGTTTGCCGGTTTGTGCCTGGGGCAATCGGGCCACTGTCGCAAGAATATCCATGTTTTCTTCAAATGCCAGTTGCGGCGGCTGGCCCGAAACATCTTTTTTAATTTTGTGTTCTGAGGTCTTTGTCACCCGCCAGTCAGCTACCGCCGCAGCAGCGACCAACACAGTCGCCACTTGCACCTGCCTCATCACGGCGTCAAACATGTTTTGCGCTGACCTGACATCGATTCGCGTCACGCCGCGCGGTGTCGGCAGTCCCACGGGACCCGCTATCAAAGTAACATCAGCCCCGGCCTCGCGGGCAGCACGCGCCACGGCAAAACCCATCTTGCCACTGGACAGGTTGGTAATTCCGCGCACTGGATCGATGGCTTCGTAGGTCGGACCAGCAGTGATCAATACGTGTTGGCCAGCAAGTACTTTGGGTGACAGGAAACTGATCACATCCTCAAGTATCTGGTCGGGCTCAAGCATGCGTCCGTCGCCGGTCTCACCGCACGCCTGAAACCCAGTACCGACACCCAGCACGGTGGCACCATCGGTGTCAAGCTGCACAAAATTGCGCTGCGTTGCGGGGTGCGCATACATCTCCCGGTTCATGGCTGGCGCAACCAGCAGCGGCACCTTGTCGATGGGACGCGCAAGGCACATCAGGCTAAGCAGGTCGTCGGCCCGACCGTGCAGCAGCTTTGCCATGAAGTCGGCGCTCATCGGCGCAATCAGGATCAAGTCGGCTTCACGCGACAGATTGATGTGCGCCATGTTGTTTGGCTCGCGGCTGTCCCATTGACTGGTATAGACGGTCCTGCCACTCAATGCCTGCATGGTCACCGGCGTGATGAACTGCTCTGCCGCCTCCGTCATCACGACCTGCACGGTAGCACCGGCCTTGATCAATGCCCGGCACAACTCGGCGGCCTTGTAGCAGGCGATGCCGCCCGACAGCCCGAGCAGGATGTGCTTGCCGGCAAGGTCAAGAGGACCAGCCTGGTTCACATTGATTTCCGTGGCATTTGCTTGATTTGTCATGCCCCGCAATGTATCAGTTTGTCCGCACGAGGGTCCCGGTCAAAAGCCACCCTCTATAATCAGCATTTCCCACCTCTGCGAGCTTATCGGCTCGTACCTGACA
>JAZKCB010000083.1:0-9859 GCA_040388335.1 Pseudomonadota bacterium
TGGTCTGGCAGAAGTCGATGTCGAAGTCGGGCATGGACACCCGCTCCGGGTTCAGGAATCGCTCGAACAGCAGGTTGTACTGCAGCGGATCCAGGTCGGTGATCTTCAGCGAATACGCGACAAGGGAGCCGGCACCGGAGCCTCGTCCCGGCCCGACCGGGCAGCCATTGTTCTTGGCCCAGTTGATGAAGTCGCCCACGATCAGGAAGTAACCCGGAAAGCCCATCTTCAGGATCGTCTTGATCTCGAACTCAAGGCGCTCGACATACACCGGACGTTTTTCATCACGCACCGCTTCGTTCGGGTACAGGTGCTTGAGGCGTTCTTCGAGGCCCTCAAACGACACCTGGCGAAAGTAATCATCGGCCGGCATGCGCACGCCGTTGACCTCGGGCGTCGGGTAATCAGGCAGCATGGGCTTGCCGAGTTCAAGCTTGAGGTTGCAGCGTTTGGCAATCTCGATCGTGTTGGCAATGGCGGACGGAATGTCGGCAAACAGCGCCTCCATCTGCACAGCCGACTTGAAGTACTGCTCGCGCGTGAACTTGCGCACGCGGCGCGCGTTGCCCAGAATCTCGCCTTCAGAAATACAGACTCGCGCTTCATGCGCCTCGTAGTCGTCGTAGGTCAAAAACTGCACCGGGTGTGTGGCAACCACCGGCAGCTTGAGGCGTGCTGCAAGCTGCACGGCAGCAGTCACATGGCGTGAGTCCTCGGCCTGCTCTGCACGCTGAAGCTCAATGTAGAAACGGTGCGGAAAAATACCTGCCAGGTAAAGCGCACTTTCAACGGCACGCGCATCGTCGCCCTGCACCAGCGCCTGGCCAATGGCACCGCGCTGCGCACCGGACAGCGCAATCAGGCCTTCGTTCAGTTCCTTCAACCATTCCAGGCTGATGATGGCCTGGTCACGCACCACGCCGCGCGTCCAGGCGCGTGTGAGCAGTTCAGACAGGTTGAGGTAGCCCCGGTGGTTTTGCACCATCAGCAGCATGCGGGCTGGCGGTGCGGCAGCATCCTTGCCCGGCACCTGCACCCACACGTCTGCAGCAATCAGCGGCTTGACGCCCTTGCCGCGGCATTCCTTGTAGAACTTGACGGTGCCGAACAGGTTGCTCAGGTCACTGATGGCCAGCGCGGGTTGCTGGTCAGCCGCTGCTGCGGCCACGATCTCATCTATGCGGTTGGTCCCGTCGACGACTGAAAACTCGGTGTGGATGCGTAAATGGACAAACATGGTTCATTTTAGGGGTCTGGTCAGCACAGAAAAACGCCGGTCAGACCCAACGACCGTTCCGGCCTGCCTACAATTCCGGCCATCATGAAAGTTCTGAATATTGCGGCCTACAAGTTTGTATCTCTGAGCCAACTGCCCGACATGCAGGCGGCCATCCTGGAAGCCCTGCAAACACGCGGCCTCAAGGGCACGGTGCTGCTGGCGGAAGAGGGCATCAACCTTTTCCTGGCGGGACCATCAGCAGCGATTCATGATTTTTTGGCATGGCTGCGACTGGATGCACGTTTTGCCGATCTTGAAGTCAAGGAAAGCTTTTCAAACGCGCAGCCCTTCCGCAAGCTGCTGGTCAAGGTCAAGCCGGAAATCATCCGCATGAATCACCCGGCCATACAGCCTGCATCAGGCCGAGCACCTGCAGTAGATGCGACCACGCTGAAACGCTGGCTGGATGCAGGTCATGACGACAAGGGCCAGCCTGTGGTCACGCTGGACACCCGAAATGACTTTGAAGTCGATGTCGGCACCTTCAAAAACGCCATCGACTGGCGCATCACCAAATTCACCGAATTCCCCCAGGTCCTGCTGGACCACCGCGACGAGCTGCAGGGCAAGACGGTGGTGAGCTTTTGCACCGGCGGTATTCGCTGCGAAAAAGCCGCCATCTTCATGCGCGAAGCTGGTGTGCAGGATGTCTACCAGCTGGACGGCGGCATCCTCAAGTACTTTGAGGTCAACGGCCATGCGCACTATGACGGCGAATGTTTTGTGTTTGACGAACGCCGGGCGCTGGACCCGGCCCTGAGCCCCAAAGTCAATCCCGAACTTGCACCCTGAAACAGCAGGAGTTCCCGGCGAGCAGGTTTCGGGATCTTGTCTGACAATGGTCCGGTTCAGAGTCTGCGAGGCTTGGTTTTTTCGGGTCGGGTTTCTGCGGGATGCCTTTATCCCGAGCGCCCCAAGCGACCCAACGATCAGGCGACCAATCGTCGACTTCACGCCCATCGTGTATTCCAAGGCTACCCATGACAAGTCCACAGACAGCCCTTTCCTTTCACGCGCCGCAAACTTCGGATCTGGCCGCACGCTTTCTGGCCGTACGCCAGCAGACCGAAAACCTCATCAAGCCCCTGAGCGCTGAAGACTGCCAGTTGCAGTCCATGGCCGATACCAGCCCCGCCAAGTGGCACCTGGCGCACCTCACCTGGTTTTTTGAAACTTTCCTGCTGGAACGCTTTGAAGAAAATTTCAAGCCTTTCGATACCGGCTTTCGTGTGCTGTTCAACAGCTATTACAACGGCGTGGGCGACAAATACCCGCGCCCCCAACGCGGACTGATCAGCCGCCCCACGCTTGCCGAAGTGCTCGACTACCGCGCACAGGTCAACCAGCGCATGCTGGACACGCTGGCACAGGTCCAGACAAGCGGCTCAGCGCAGGAGAAAAAGGAATTCGAAGAACTGGTCACGCTGGGCCTGCACCATGAACAGCAGCACCAGGAGCTGCTGCTGACCGATATCAAGCACGCGCTGTCCTTCAACCCCGGCCGTCCTGCCTACGCCAGACACTGGCCCCTGGCCGGCATACACCCGCAGCCTGTGAGCTGGATGGCCTATGAAGGCGGGTTGGTTGAGCATGGTTTTGACGCGGGACGCGATGGCCCATTTACCTTCGACAATGAAACGCCGCAGCACAAGGTTTACGTGGCCCCCTTTGAGATGGCCAGCCGTCTTGTCAACAATGGCGAAATGCTCGCGTTTATGGCTGATAACGGTTACCAGCGTCCCGAGCTTTGGCTATCGATGGGCTGGGACTGGGTCGAGTCGGGCGGGCATGAGATGCCGCTCTACTGGCAGAAAACCGGGGATGGTAACTACGAAAACTTCACCTTGCAGGGCCTGGTCGATGTCGACCCGAACACACCTGTGTGCCACCTGAGTTATTTTGAAGCCGATGCCTTTGCCCGCTGGGCCGGCGCCCGCCTGCCCACAGAGTTTGAATGGGAGCTTGCTGCGCGCGGCCTGCAGCAAACGCAGTCATCGCAAGGCAACTTCGTGGAGAACGCCGCTTACCACCCCTTGCCGCAGCAGGAAGGCCACGAAGGCCAGCCCATGCAGATGCTGGGTGACGTCTGGGAGTGGACCCAATCCAACTACAACCCTTACCCCGGCTACAAACCTTGGGAAGGCCTGGTTGGCGAATACAACGGCAAGTTCATGTGCAACCAGTTTGTACTGCGCGGCGGTTCATGTGCCACGCCGCAAAGCCACATACGTGCCAGTTACCGAAACTTCTTTCCGCCGGATGCGCAGTGGCAGTTCAGCGGCTTGCGGCTGGCACGCGATATACCCGGTTGAGCTGTCCCCCGGCTTAAGGGCTAGCCGGGAATAAAACGCCGCTCCGGCAGCGGAATGAATTCCGTCTCGCCAGGCACCTGGCCCATGGTTTGGGCGGCCCAGTCTTCAGAGGCTTGAACAATGCGCTCCTTGCGGCTGGAGACAAAGTTCCACCACATCAGGCGATGGCCATCGAGCGGCTCGCCACCCAGCACCATGAAGCGCGTGGGGGCTGAAGCGCTGATTTTTGACGCAATACCCGGCTCAAGCAGCACCAGGGTGTGCGCAGCAATGGTTTCACCGTCCACTTCAAAATCACTGTCGACCGAATAAATCGCCAGTTCAGGGGCGAGCGGAGGCATCTCGAAAGTGCCGCCCGCCTTCAGCTTCACATCAAGATAAAGGGCCGGTGCAAAAGTGGCAACAGGTGAGGTCTTGCCGAATGCCTCGCCAATCAGCACACGCACATCAGCGCCACCCACCACCAGTTCGGGAATGTCCGCCGCGGGTGTATGCACGAAGGCAGCAGCCACTTCTTCATGCGCGACGGGCAAGGCGGCCCAGAGCTGAATGCCGTGGTTCACATACGCTTTTGACCGGAGGTCGTCGGGCGCGCGCTCTGAATGCACAATGCCGCGCCCTGCCGTCATCCAGTTGATGGCGCCGGGCTCGATGCGCTGTTCGAAGCCCAGGCTGTCGCGGTGCATGATGGCGCCTTCAAACAGGTAGGTGACCGTCGCCAGGCCGATGTGCGGGTGCGGCCTCACATCATGGTTCTCGCCGGGCTGCACGGTGATGGGGCCGAAGTGGTCAAAAAACAAAAAAGGCCCGACAGCCTGTTTCTGCGCTGCCGGCAACAGGCGGCGCACCATGAAGCCACCGCCCAGGTCCTTATCGTGACCCGTCAATTTGATCTGCACACTCATGCCATTCGCTCCACACTGGTTGTGATTTCGGTCGTGACCGTGGTCATGAGTTTATGTACCGGGCATTTTTGTGCAACTGCACCCAGCTCATGCACCTGGGCGTCCGTCAGGTCGCCGCTGATCTGCAAACGTGCCGCCAGTTTGTACACCCCTGCCCGCTCCTGCGAATCATCACGTTCGATGACGGTGCGGATGTCATCGACCTTGATGCCTTTTTTGTTGGCGTACCACATCACCGTCAGCGCCTTGCAGGCCGCCAGTGCGGCGTCATACAGGTCATGCGGGCTGGGACCGCTATCGGTACCGCCTTCTTCTGCACTCACGTCCGCGATCAGCGAGTGGGTGCGGATCTGCAGCGACTGGGCCATGGCCTCGCCGTAGGCGCGTTTGAGTTCAACAGTCATGGCGCAGTCTCCTGGTTTGTTTAGGTGGTTTACGCGGTGAATTTACCCGCAACCTCAAGCACACGTTGACCGAGCTTGCGCGCGTTGTCAAGATCCCCGACAGCCATCTCACCCGCACCGGCATCAGATGAGGACTGTGCCATCGCACCGCTGTAAGAACCCAGAAAGTTGGGGTCGTTGCGCTGGGCGGCCTTGCTGTTGCTGGGCAACACGCCCTGGCTGACCCAGATGCCGCCGTGCTGCATGGCCAACGTGAACATATAGGTCAGCGTGGACGATTTGTCGCCGTTGAGGCTGGCGCTGTTGGTAAAGCCTGCAAAAAGTTTGTCCTTCCAGGCCTGGGTGTACCAGGGTTTGGATGATGCATCGACAAACTTCTTGAACTGCCAGCTGACACTGCCCATGTAAGTGGGTGAGCCCAGGATGATGGCGTCTGCGGCGGCCAGTGTTTCCCAGCCGCTCTCAGGCAGGTTGCCATCCGCGTCGATGGCCAGCAACTCTGCACCGGCACCCTCAGCCACGGCCTGTGCCATGCGCTGGGTATGGCCGTAACCCGAGTGAAAAACAACAGCAACTTTTGGCATAAATGCTTTCAGTAAAAAAATAAAACACGGCGATGCAACTACTTGCCGATTTACTTGCCGAGTTTGGCGTCAGCACTCCATGCGCCACCGCCAAAAGCTGCAATGCTGAACAGGCCGCCCACGATGGCAAGGTTCTTGAAGAAGTTCGTCTGCTGCATCATGACCTGTTCTGCAGGTACGGACCAGAACGCATGGAAGATAAAGGTGATGACCAGCGTGAACAGGCCTATGCCCAATGCGGCCCAGCGGGTCTGAAAGCCCACCAGCAGGAACAGACCCAGACCCAGTTCAACCACGATGGCGATGGCTGCAGCCACCTGGGGCAGCGGTACACCCTGTGAAGCGATGTAGCCCACCGTGCCGGCAAAACCTGCAATCTTGGCAAAGCCAGCCGGTACAAACAGCAGCGCAAGCAGCACGCGGGCCAGCAGGGAAAGAGGGTTCTGGAGAGTGTTCAACATGATGAGTCCTTTGGAAAGTAAAAAAGAAAAAAGAGAACGTCAAGAAGTACTGGCGGGGAATTGCCCCGCCAGCAATCAGACAAGTGCTTCAGGCGCTTAAATCAAATATCAGCACCTCAGCATCCTTGCCGTGGGCCAGTTCCAGCTGCCCGCCTTCGCCTTCAATCAGGGCGGCGTCACCGGTCTGCAGCTTCTGGCCGTTGACATCCAGCTCACCCCGCACCAGATGCACATAGGTCTTGCGCTTCGCATCCAGGGCAAACGAGGCCTTTTCGTTCCCATCCAGCAGGCCGGCATAAATTTTTGCGTCCGCATGAATCGTCACCGAGCCGTCCACGCCGCCATTTGAAGCCACGAGTTTCAGCTGGCCGCGTTTTTCGGGCGCAGCAAAAGTCTTTTGCTCGTAACTGGGGGGAATGCCCGTCACATTGGGTTCGATCCAGATTTGCAGAAAGTGGGTGGTCTGGCCTTCCGCATGGTTGAACTCGCTGTGTTGAACGCCAGTGCCTGCGCTCATGCGCTGAACGTCGCCAGGCGGAATGCCCTTGACGTTGCCCATGTTGTCCTTGTGGGCGAGCTCGCCGCTCAGCACGTAGCTGATGATTTCCATGTCGCGGTGGCCGTGCGTGCCAAAGCCGCGGCCAGCGGCAATGCGGTCTTCATTGATGACGCGCAGGTTGCCAAAGCCCATGTGCTCGGGGTCGTAATAACCGGCAAACGAAAATGAGTGAAATGATTTGAGCCAGCCGTGGTCTGCATAGCCGCGGTCTGCTGATTTGCGTACGGTGATCATAGAAACAGCCTTTCGACATTGGCATCTGCGACGGTGTGATTAAAACGTTGCACCGCTGCGTCCAATACCTCCAATGTAGGCCCGTACAAGCGGCTGGCGGTTGCTGCAATTTGATGGCATCATTCAAATTATTTGAATGATTAGGCTCACTATGGCAAATAAGACCATCCGCGACGTCCTGACGCCTGAGGCACTCAACCTGATTGATGCCGTGCACCGCAACGGCAGCATGGCCGCAGCTGCACGCGAGTTGGGCGTGGTGCCCAGCGCCCTCACCTACCGCGTGCGGCTGGTGGAGGACGCGCTCGACGTGCTGCTCTTTGACCGCTCCTCAAGACAGGCAAAACTGACGGAAGCGGGCAAGGAGTTGCTGCGCGAAGGCAACCGCCTGCTGGGTGAACTCGATGCGATTGCCAACCGCGTCAAACGCGTTGCCACCGGATGGGAGCCACAACTTACCCTGTCGGTAGACAGCATCATCTCGCGCAGCACTGTGATGGAACTCTGCGAGGCCTTTTTTGCGCTGGAGCCGCCGACGCGGTTGAAGATCCGCGAGGAAGCACTGTCGGGGACGCTGCAGGCACTGACGTCCGGGCAGGCAGACCTGGCGCTTGGTGTTGCCATCGATGTCGGCACCGGTGCAGGCATGGAGCCCGCCGCACTCAGCGCCGTGCAGAGCAAGCCGCTGGGCAATGTGAGCTTTGTGTATGCGGTGGCGCCGCATCACCCGCTGGCCGGTGAAAAAGGTCCCATCACAGATGAAATGATGATGGCGTACCGCGTCGTCGCCGTGGCCGACTCCATACAGCGTGGCAGCGGCATCTCGGTCGGCCTGCTGGGCGGGCAGGATATTTTTACCGTGCCGGGCATGCTGGCCAAACTGGACGCGCAGCTGCGCGGCCTGGGCAGCGGCTTTTTGCCGGAATACCTTGCACGCCCCCACATCGACACGGGCCGGCTCGTCGAGAAAGCGGTGGCAAGGCCGCCGCGCGTGGTGAAGGCCAGTTATGCGTGGCGCACCAGTGCGGGCGCAAAGCCCGGGCGTGCCTTGCAATGGTGGCTGAAACAGCTCGAAAAAACCAAAACAAGAAGCGCTTTGCTGGAGCGTTAAATGGGCATCAGTACATACACCGGGGCGTATATCGAGCATTTGTCGTCCATGTGCGTGTAGAGTGTGTTTGTCGGCAAGCTATTCAGCCAGTTACAAATACCGGAGAAGTAAAAATCATGAGCACAAAAATCCGCAAGAAACCTCCGGCGAAAACCCCATCCCGACCTTCGCCCAAAACAGCTGTCAAATCATCCACGGTCAAAGCGCCCGCCACGCAGACGCCGCGCCATATTGCCGTCATCGGTGCCGGTATCGCGGGTATTGCCTGTGCCCGTACGCTGATGCAGGCCGGCCATCAGGTCACGGTCTTCGAGAAGAGCCGCGGCGCTGGCGGCCGCATGGCGACCAGAGTCAATGAATTTGGCGCCTTTGACCACGGCGCACAGTACTTCACCGCACGTGATGCCCGGTTCCAGAAAGTACTGACGATGACCCCAGCCATGGTGCGCCCGTGGAGCGCCAATACCGTCCGTATCCTTGACGAACTTGGCCGCGTCGTGGCCTCTGCATTGCCACCCAAGGAAGCCCACTGGGTTGCCACGCCCGGCATGAACGCGCTGGTACGCCAATGGGCCCAGCCGCTGGCGGCAGCTGGCCGGCTATTGACGGATACCCAGGTCATGCGCATTGAGACAGACAAGCTCGATGCCACGCGCTGGCAATTACAGACGGAAGGCAGTGGCGCAGGCAGCAGCGTGCATTCCGGCTTTGATGCAGTCGTGCTGGCGGTGCCGGTGGCCCAGGCCAAGGCCTTGCTGCTCAGCTCACAAACGGCCAAACCCCTGATGCAGGCCATGTCTGACGTCACCGTTGCACCGTGCTGGACACTGATGCTGGCATTTCCGCAAGCCATGCAGCCCAACCTTGCACACCTCGGCCCCCACTGGAACGCGGCACGCAGCACGCACCACCGCATCGCCTGGCTGGCACGCGAGTCGTCCAAACCCGGACGCGGCCCGATTGAGCGCTGGACCGTACAGGCCAGCCCCGACTGGTCCGAGCGCCACATCGAAGACGACGACGAGCGCGTCAAGGCCAAGCTGCTCAAGGCCTTCACTGAGGTCACGGGCATACGCGCAGCACCCGGACATGCAGAAGTACACCGCTGGCGCTACGCACAAACCATGCAGCCGCTGGGCAAAAGCCATTTGTGGGACGCCAAGGCAGGCATAGGTGCCTGTGGCGACTGGTGCATCGGTCACCGTGTTGAAGACGGATTTTTGTCTGGTCTTGAAATGGCGCTCGCCCTTCTCTGAAAATGTCGGCAGGGGAAGACGGTGGGGGCTATGTCGGCCGGTTCGCCCCTTCGCCCACCGGCCCTCTTCATGAGGGCTCACTGGTCGCAGCCCTGGCAAGCTGGCTGGATGCCCGCGCGCACGGCGGTAAATGGCTGGTGCGCATTGAAGATGTCGACGCACCGCGCTGTGTACCCGGCGCGGACCAGCTCATCCTGCAGCAACTCGCAGCCTGCGGACTTCACCCTGACGAGCCGCCCGTCTACCAGTCACAGCGCGCCGGTCTTTACCAGACCGCGCTGGAAACCCTCATTGAAAAAGGCCTGGCTTATCCGTGCGCCTGCACGCGACAGGACATTGCACTGGCACTTGCAACCAGGGGACAGGCCAAAGAAAGGCATGGCGAGCTGGTCTATCCGGGCACCTGCCGGCATGGCCTGAAAGGCAGGCCGGCGCGCGCATGGCGGTTCCTGACTGAAACACCCGCAGGTGCAGAAGTCGAAGTTCAATGGTGCGACAGGCTTCTCGGCGATCAACGGCAAAACGTCAGCCGCGAAGTTGGCGACTTCATCCTCAAGCGTGCAGATGGCTTGTGGGCCTACCAGCTCGCGGTCGTGGCAGACGATGCCGAACAGGGCATCACGCATGTGGTCAGGGGTGAAGACCTCGCCGACAACACGGCGCGGCAGATCTTGCTGCAACGTGCATTGGGCTATTCGCAACCACTTTACATGCACACGCCCCTGGTACTGGCCGCTGACGGCCAGAAGCTGTC